>CALKKS010000008.1 GCA_937995345.1 uncultured Collinsella sp.
TGCGGCTGATCCGGTCCGACCGGGCCGCGCGGCAAGGAGATATATTGCCAGACCGCGAAGCCGTGTGGGACGTCAATTCCACTCTTCACAAGTCCTACACAATCTATGGCTTTCTATATAGGAAGTAGAAAGTCGAGTGCAGCAAGACCGCACGTATCAGATGATGACCCTTCGGTTAAGAGATATATAGAGATCGGTCACCTGTAAGTGCTTATCTACCCACGCTTTTAGGTATGTAAACCAGCGCTTTCGATAAAAAAGAGGGAGTGTCGCGCACAGCGCGACACTCCCCTAGCGATTCAACAGAATCAATTAGGCCTCGAGGGCCTTCTTGGCGATGGTAGCCAGCTCGTTGAAGGACTCGATGTCCTCGTAAGCCATCTGAGCCAGGACCTTGCGGTCGAGCTCGATGCCGGCAACCTTCAGGCCGTGCATGAACTGAGAGTAAGAGATGTCGTTCAGACGAGCGGCAGCGTTGATACGGGTGATCCAAAGAGAGCGAATCTCGCGCTTCTTGTTGCGGCGATCACGATACTGATACTGCAGGGAGTGCTGGACCTGCTCTTTAGCATGCTTGTAAGTACGCGAAGCGGCACCGTAGTAACCCTTCGCACGGTGCATAACGGTACGGCGCTTCTTCTTGGCGGCAACAGCGCGCTTAATACGTGCCATGTTCTATCAACTCCTAGACGGTAAAACGAAAAACGGGAACGCGATCTTAGGCGAGACGCGACTTGATGACCTTGCGGTCGGCAGCGGCGATCTCGGTCTCCTGACGGAAGCCACGCTTACGCTTGGTGGACTTCTTGCTCAGGATGTGGCTCTTGAAAGCCTTGGCGCGCATAAGCTTGCCGGTACCAGTCTTGCGGAAACGCTTCTTGGTGCCGCTGTGGGACTTCATCTTAGGCATGAAATACTCCTTAATCGGTTACAGAACACTAGTTACTTGGTATCGCTTGCCGCTTTATCCTCATCGAAGGCGCCCTTAATCGGGGCGAGCAGCATAAGCATGTTACGACCTTCCATCTTAGGCTTGGACTCGACCGTAGCGTAAGGCTTGAGATCCTCGGCGAGACGCTCGAGAACGTTAAGGCCCTGCTCCGGGTGAGCCATCTCACGGCCGCGGAACATGATGGTGATCTTAACGCGTGCGCCCTTCTTGAGGAAACGCAGAACGTGGCCCTTCTTGGTCTCGTAGTCGCCAACATCGATCTTGGGTCGGAACTTCATTTCCTTGACCTCGACCTTGGACTGGTTCTTACGAGCGGCCTTGGCCTTCATGGCCTGCTGGTACTTGAACTTACCGTAGTCCATGACCTTGCAGACCGGCGGCTCCGCGTTGGGAGCGATCTCGACCAGGTCGAGACCCTGATCGTCGGCGACGCGCTGGGCATCGCGGATGGCGAACAGACCGAGCTGAGAGCCATCGACGCCAATCAAACGGCACGAAGATGCAGTGATCTCGTCGTTGATGCGGGTGTCATCAGACTTAGCTATTTTCCCTACCTCCATTCGTAAAAAAATAACCCGGCGCTTTTCAGCAGCCAGGTCGTACACATAGACATCCTCAATGTGAGGAAGGGAATCTAAGTTGTATGACCAGTCAGCTGCTCATTGGCGCCAAAAGGTGGGAACCCTCGGGTTCCTCTTTAGGGCATTGCGGGAACAACGCCTTCGCGATAATAACACGTACAGCGCGCTATCACATTACGTACACGAAAAAGGGGCCTCGACCCCCTTGAAGCGCAGGTGCATGCATGGTGCCCGAGGCGAGACTCGAAGGGCCTTCGCTTCGCGAAGCCCCGGGCTTCGGGCGCATGGCGCCCTCGCCACGCTCCGCTACAAACAGGCCACAGGCCTGTTTGCTTAACGCTCCGCGCGCTCACGCGAGTTCGGCACGAAAAAGGGGGCCTCGGCCCCCTTGAATGCTCGCTTGCATGTATGGTGCCCGAGGCGAGACTCGAACTCGCACGTTGTTGCCAACGGTGGATTTTGAGTCCACTGCGTCTGCCAATTCCGCCACTCGGGCACGTAATGCGTGAGTTAGTTTATCACAGCTTTCAGTTGATTAGTCCGAAAATGGAACTTCGAGCATTTCGATGAGTTCGACCGAACGAAGCATCTCGCGCCGACGGCATCCGCGACCGTTAACCGAGGCTTCGCCCATCTGGTTGTCATAGGGATCCTCGCGCATGCCATCGAAAACAGGCACAAACTCAGCCTGGAATCGATCGTTGGCCACCATACGCCACGGGTCGAGATTGCCAAAGTAGTGGCGACGACGCCATTCCTCCCCCATCCTGCGTGCCGAGGAACCAAACGATACGTCGGCGTTAAGCCAACCGGTCTGGGGTGTGTAGAACTCAGCCCAATCGTGCGGCCCCACCGAATCGGGTGCAACATACAGGCCGCTCTGCCAACGGGCAGGCACGCCAGCGATGCGGCACATGGTGATAAACGTGAGCGCCATAACGCCGCAATCGCCTCGGAGCGAATGTGCGCAGTCGTCGGCAATAGATCCCAAAAGCAGGTACGGTGGCTGATAGCGATAGTCGACATGCTGGGTCAGGTAATCGTAGATAGCACGAGCGCGATCGAGCGGATCCTTGAGCCCGTCAATGATACGCGCCGTCAGTTGACGCAGATACGGCGTAAACGCGATGTGCGGACGGTCCTCGGAAGCGTCCTCGGGCAGCGGTGCATCCATACAAGGATGCGATGGGAGCGCGCCACCATAGATATCGCAATAGGCGGCATCGATTTGGTAACGATAGGTCACCGAGAACGATCGGTCGGTCGAGGAGACCCACGAGGCAGCACGCGCCGAAACATTCGCAGGAGCAATGGACCCCTCCGACGTCATATCGAGAACCTCGATATGAGACTGTTGACGACAGGCGGCGGCAACGGGCAGCCACGCGCGAACGGTCTCTCCCTCCAGAGCCCCGGGGACAGACACGGATGCCTTAAGCGTGATGACGCGAGTCAGCCCGTTTTGCGACTCCATCTCCCTGAGCATCTGGTTACGCAGCGCCATGCCGTCCGTAGAATCGGGACGCAGGCCCGGAACCTCCTTGGGGTACACGCGAAGCGAATCGAGGAAGTTATCGAGAACAAACAGCTCGCCATCGACAAAGCGCCAGTCAATACGCTTACGATTAATCAGGTCATCAAACTGCTCTTCGGTAAACTCAGGCCACTCCTCGCGAATCATCGCAATGGCCCGATCACGCGACACCGAAAAATGAAGCGGTGTCTCGAGCATGCGATACCGCTCAGCACGAACACAAGCAGCCAGCGAAGGCTCAGGGTTCTGCTCCAAAAGGCGATCGCAGGCAGCAACAGCCTGCGTCAAATACCCGGCATCCTTAAGACGAAGAATCTCAGGCGGTAGCCCAATATCGAGATGACGAAAGTCATCACAGCAGACATCAACCGAGCACCCAACCGGCCCCTCGTCAATAACCTTCCCATCCGAAGGCAGCACATCAATAACAGCCATAACCACTCCCACATCAAACGACAGACTGTCCCCATTGTACCGACATAAAAACAAAGCCCCAACCAAGGAGCCCCAACACCGCTGAACGATAGTCAAAGAAACAATTCAGTCTTGTAACCCTGGGGCGTTAAACGAAGGAAGCCCCGTCCCCCGGAACTGTTTCCTTGGCGCGACTTCTGGCAAAGCCAGGTGAGCGCGAGGGAAACAGCGTAGGGGAAACGGGGCCTCCGGCGGGAAGTTAAACCGCTACTTACGCCTTGTTGACGGAGCCAAACTCCTCCATGAGCTCCTTGGTGCGGGCAACGATGTTGTCGCGACCAGGCTTGAGGAGCTTGCGGGGGTCAAAGCCCTTGCCCTGCTGATCCTTGCCAGCCTCGATGTACTCGCGAACGCCCTTGGCGAAGACGATCTGCAGGTCGGTGTTGACGTTGATCTTGGAAATGCCCAGGGAGACGGCCTTCTTGATCTGATCCTCGGGGATGCCGGTGCCACCGTGCAGGACGAGGGGCAGGTCGCCGGTCTGGGCCTTAATCTCGCCCAGACGCTCGAAGGAAAGGCCAGCCCAGTCGGCAGGGTACACGCCGTGGATGTTGCCGATGCCGCAGGCGAGGAAGTCGACGCCCAGATCAGCGATCTGCTTGCACTCAGCAGGATCAGCGAGCTCGCCGCTGGAGGTCACGCCGTCCTCGGTGCCGCCGATGCCGCCGACCTCGGCCTCGATGGACATACCCTTGGAGTGGGCAAGCTCAACGAGCTCCTTGGTGCGGTCGAGGTTAAGCTGGAAGGTCTCCTCGTGAGAGCCGTCATACATGATGGACGTGAAGCCGGCCTCGATGCACTTGAAGCAGTCCTCGTAAGAACCGTGATCGAGGTGAAGGGCGACGGGAACGGTAACGCCCGTGGCCTCGACGGCAGCCTTGACCATATCGGCGCAGACCTTGAAACCGCCCATCCACTTAGCGGCACCAGCGGTGCACTGAAGGATCAGCGGAGACTTGGCCTCCTCGGCGGCCTGGAGAATAGCCAGGGTCCACTCGAGGTTGTTGGTGTTGAAGGCACCGAGACCGTACTTGCCGGCCTCGGCCTTCTTGAGCATGTCTGCTGCGTTGACGAGCATAAAAGAAACCTCCTGTAAGGTTGCTCCGATAACGCCTGAGATTTTACCACGACATACCCGAGCATAAACGTTCGTTTGCTCATGAATATGGGTACTTTTGCGAGTTTTTATACCGTTTGCCGCTCCAGAAGAGCCGCTGACGAGTTTAGGGGTTGACGTAATTGTCGGCCCCTAAAAACCAACCAGCTATACGATCACCAAAGACGCAAGTTCGAGCATGATAGGCATGGTGATGAGCGACAGAATCGTCGACAGCGTCACCAAACCGATTCCAAACTTATAGTTGCCACCGTATTTCTCGGACAAGATAGCCGCGAATGATGCGACGGGCGCGCCGAGAGCAATGAACATCGTAAGTCGAATCTTTGCGTCAATCCACGGGAAGAGTGCCAATAGGCCAACAACGATCGCTGGAATGATGACAAGTCGAACCAAGCTAACGAGATACGCCTTTTTGCTCGTAACGACAGCACACATATCACTCTGCGCCAAATAGGCTCCAAGCACAAGCATCACAAGTCCCGTATTGAGCGCGCCTAGGTCATCAAGAATCATCGCCATCAGCACGGGCGGATGGATTGAGAAGAAAAAACAAATAAGACCGACCAAGATCATGATGAGATTGGGGTTAGTGATGCAGTTTTTAAACGACATCTGGCTCTTATCGCCCGAAACCAACCATACGCCATACGTCCAAATGAAAAACGTAAGGCATGAGACTCCGATGGAGAGGTAGAAAACGTATTCGGACCCGAATACGCCCATAACAATGGGAACCCCGATAAAGCCGCTGTTGGAGAAGATGGCGCCGTAACGGGCGACGCCATCCTCCTTTTTAAAGAACAAACGCGTAAGCGGAATCGAAACCAGCGTAACCACAACGGTAAGCGCGAAGCAGAATCCCGCGTCGCGAATCATGTTGGGGTCGAAGTCGACCATAAGGGTTCTCAGCGTAATGCAGGGATACGCTACGTAGATGACGACATTGGTCATCTGGCTCGTGCCCTTGCGGTCGACAATCTTCATTCGGTAAAGAGCATAGCCAATCGCCATCAGGACAAACATGATGACAATCTGATTGATGAGCGCGGCAACCGCTCCTCCCATTACAGCCCCTCGCCATTGGTCTCAATAACCTTCTTGTACCAGTAGAAGCTCTTTTTACGCGAGCGCTCCATAGTGCCGGTGCCATCATCGTGCTTATCGACGTAAACAAAGCCGTAGCGTTTGGCCATCTCCCCGTCGGCATTGCTCACCAGGTCGATGCAGCCCCAAGGCGTATAGCCCCAAATCTCAACACCATCCTTGATTGCCTCGGCCACGGCCTTGATGTGATCACGCAGATAGTCGATACGATAGTCATCGTCGATGGATCCATCCGGGTTGACCTCGTCGCGGCAACCAAGACCGTTCTCAACCACCATAATGGGGATTTGATAGCGCTCGTACACCTGGTTGAGCATGATGCGCAGACCCATGGGGTCGATTGGCCACTCCCACGCAGTCTCTTTAAGATAGGGATTCTTGGCGCCCCCGAGAAGGTTGCCGCTCGTTTCCTCAGCAGGGTCAGTGCTTGCGCACTGGCTCTGGTAGTAGCTGTGCGTATAGAAATCGACTGTACCTTCCTTGAGAATCTTACGGTCCTCATCGGTGATATCGAGCGTCACACCCTCCTCATCCCAGATGCGCTGAGCAAAGTAGGGGTACTCGCCGCGCACTTGGACATCGGAACAGTAATAGTTGCGATACTGGTTACGCTCGCGGGCAAGCTCGACGTCCGCAGGATTGGGAGTGAGCGGATATGCCAACATATAGGCGATCATACAGCCCATCTTGTTGTCGGGGTCGATCTCGTGGCCCGCCTTGACCGCAAGAGCGCTTGCGACAAACTGATGGTGCAGCGCCTGTAAACGTCTCTGCGGATCATCTTTCTGATGGCGCAGGTCAAAGGAGCCCGGATTGAGAATACCGAGGCTCATGTAGTTACCAAGGGACATCATGCCGCAATTGATCTCGTTGAACGTGAGCCAGTAGCGGCACTTGCCCCTGAAATGCTCCATGACAGTTTTGGCATACTTCACATAGCAGTCAATAGCCTCACGCGAAGCCCAGCCGTCGATCTTCTGGCACATAGCAAAGGGCATCTCGTAATGGCTCAGCGTCACGAGTGGCTCGATGCCGTACTTGCGGCACTCGTCCATCACGCGATCGTAAAACGCAAGGCCAGCCTCGTTGGGCTCACTTTCGAATCCCGTTGGGAAGATGCGAGGCCAGTTTATCGAGAAACGAAAGACCCTGAACCCCATCTCGGCGAGCAGGGCGATGTCCTCTTTGTAGTGATGGTAGAAATCTACACCATCGTGACAGGGATAGAGCTTGCTGGGGTCGAGCTCGGGCGTGATCTCACGCGGGTGGTGATGGTTGCCGTTGGTGGCCATATCCATGCAGCTCGGACCCTTGCCGTCTACATCCCAGGCTCCCTCGAATTGATTGGCGGCAGTCGCGCCGCCCCAAAGAAAGTCTTTAGGAAAAACACCCATTGTCGTCCTCTTTTCTATAGGAAACGGGCCGTCATCGCGACGGCCCTCACACTTGTTGAGTGAAAGCTAGTCGAGGTCAGCACCGTTGGTGGCGATAACCTTCTGGTACCAATCGAAGCTCTTCTTCTTAGAGCGTGCATAGGTACCGTTGCCCTCATTGTCGAGGTCGACATAGATAAAGCCGTACCGTTTGTCCATTTCGCACGTCGACATCGAGACCAGGTCGATGCATCCCCACGGGGTATAGCCCATCACGTCGACACCTTCCTCGATAGCGGCGCCGATGGCCTTAATGTGCTCACGGAAGTAATCGATGCGATAGTCATCGTCAATTGTGCCGTCTTCGTTGACCTTATCGTAGGCACCAAGACCGTTCTCGACGATAAAGAGCGGCTTATGGTAGCGGTCCTGCATATCGATCAACGCGTAGGTGAGGCCATCGGGATCGACCTGCCAACCCCAGTCAGAAATGGGCAGGAAGGGGTTCTTGACGCCGGTAGCAAGGTTTCCTCCGACTTTCTCGCGCTTGTCCGCATCAATGGAGTCAACCATCGACATGTAATAAGAAAACGAGACGAAGTCGACCGGATACTGTTTGAGAATGGCCTCGTCACCCATGCCGAACTCGACGTGGATGCCCTTGCGCTTCCAATAGTTGAGCACATGATGCGGATACTCGCCAAGGACCTGGACATCGCTATAGAAGTAGTTATCGCGATTGTCCTTCTGCGCAAGCAGCAAGTTTTTGGGATTGCAGTTCTCGGGATAGGTAAGGGTACGCGTGACCATGCAGCCCATCTGAGCACTGGGAACCATCTCGTGCAGCATCTTGGTGGCAAGGGCACTCGCCACAAATTGATTGTGCACGCACTGGTAGATAAGCTCCTCGCGCTTATCCTCGGGATAGCGCTCGGTGCAAACGCCAATTGTGGTCCAGGGGTGGCGGAACACAGAGTCGATCTCGTTGAACGTGAGCCAATAGGTCACGTACTTGCCAAACTCACGAAAGCAGACCTCGCAGAAGCGCAAGAAGAAGTCGATGACCTCGCGCTTGCCCCACCCATCGTAGTGATTTGCCAGATAGAGCGGCATCTCGTAGTGATGAAGCGTCACAAGCGGCTCGATACCCGCATCTTTCATAGTGCGGAACAGATCGCGGTAGTAGTCGATACCGGCCTGGAGCGGCTCTTCCTCTGTCCCCGTGGGGAACAGACGGGTCCACTGGATAGATACGCGCAGCGTCTTGAAGCCCATCTCCTGGAAAAGCGCAATGTCCTCCTTGTAGTGATGAAAGAAGTCGATGCCGTGACGCTTGGGATACACGTAGGTATCGGTCGAGGCCTCGGCCTCCTTGATTTGTTCATCGGTAATCCCGTGCAACGCCGCGTAGTCCTTTTTGTCGACCTTGGGCTTATAGGTGGTGCAGTCGGCAACCGAAAGGCCCTTGCCACCCACATCCCAAGCACCCTCGCACTGGTTGGCGGCAGTAGCACCGCCCCACAAAAAGCCTTCGGGGAACACGTAGCTCATAGTTATCTCCTTAGTTAAAAGAGGGGCACGGCGCTCCCGTGCACCGCGCCCCTCGAAGTTACAGGCATATTATCGGACAGCCGATAGGTGTAGTCGTTAGGCCTGAGCAGCCTCTTCCTGCTCCTTCTTGGCCAGCTTGCTGTTGGCGAGGACGAAGGGGATCCAGATAAGGACGCCCACGACGAGCTCGATGAGCTGGACCACGACGCCCTGCCAGCCATGACCGACAAAAGCGTTGAGAAGAATGGGTACACCGAAGGGGACGTCGACCGTGTTGCAGGGAAGGAAGCCGATAGAGGTTGCAAACATGGCAATGGCAACGCAGATACCGGAACCAAAAGCAAACGGGATTGCGTAGATCGGGTTCAAGACCAGAGGGATACCGAAGACGACGGGCTCGGAGATGCCGCAGATGCCAGGCAGGAAACCGAGCTTAGCGATAGCCTTTTCCTCATCGCGCTTGGAGCACAGGAAAATAGCGATGATGAGGCAGAGGGTCATACCAGCGCCACCGGGAGCAACGAAGCAGTTCCAGAAACCCATAGTGAACGGAGAATCGGGCATGGTGCCAGCGGCAAGGGCGGCGGTGTTGGCGGCGATTGCGGCATTGAACATGGGGTTGCGCACCGGGGAAACAATGAGACCGCCATGGATACCGAGAACCCAGAAGAGCTGGGACACGACAACGATGATGACAACGCCAGCCGGAGTCTTGAAGGCCGCCTCGAGCGGAGCCTGCATAAGGCCGTAGATCCAGTCGTTGATGTAGGAGCCGGTAAGGGCTTGGAAGCCAAGGCCGAAGATAGCGCTCACGACGAGGACAATAAAGACCGGGATCATAACGTTGAAGGACTGGGAGATACCAGAGGGAACCGAAGGAGGCATCTTGATCTTGATCTGGTCGATCTTAGAGAGCCAGCAGAAAAGCGAACCGAAGACAACGGCCGTAATCATGCCGACAAAAAGACCCTGAGCGCCCATCTGAGTGGTAAGCAGACCAGACACCGGAGCCTCGAGAGCCGTGCCGGCACCGTCGACCTTGATGGAGGTGCAAATCATGGAAATGTAGGCCGCCACGGAAACGAGTGCGGTCGGATACTCCGGAGCCTTCTTGGCGCGAGCCAGGTAAAGGCCAATCAGGAAGGTAATAGGCACCGTCATGAAGGACATGGTGCAGTAGTTGATGGCGGTAAATGCCGGCTCAAGCCCCGCGAGCGCGGGAAGCCATTGCGCAAGCCCCGTCGTGGTGGAAGAGACCAACGTCTTGAGCAGCGTGCCCATAGAGCCCACGATAACGAAGGGCATAAACGCGGTAAAGGCATCCTTGATTGCGGAGAGATATACGTTGTCGCCTACTTTTTCTGCGACAACCATCATCACATCTTCGAATTTCTCGGAGAAAGCCATATGATGTACCTGCTTTCGAAAGTTAATGACATGCTTTCGGATGTAGGCCGCTGTCGAGTGCTAGTCGCACAGCGGCGATTTTTGGGCTATAGAGCCCTTATGCCTTGGCGACCAGGTCCTCCGCCTGCTTGAGGACCCTGGCGCCATCGCAGCTGCCGTAGGCAACCGGATCGATTACGGCAACGGGAGCTTTGCCGTCAACGACTTTGGTGAGTTTGCGCTGAAGATGGCGGACCTGCGGGCCAAGCAGCAAAACGTCAAAGTTTCCAAGTTCCTCGGCAACCTGACCTTGCTCGACGGCCCAGATCTTGTAATCATCCTTACCCTGGGCCTTGGCGGCCTCTTCCATCTTGCTCACAACAAGCGAGGTGCTCATACCAGCACAGCAAGCCAACATGATGTTCATAACGGACTCCTTTCAAAAGCGCTCATCTTGGGCGCTTGATTGAACAACCTCGGTATTATTGGGCTATTTGCCCTCGTACTTATCGCGATAAAGCTCGATGAAGCGCTCAGCAAAATCACTCGCCATGATGGCCATCGTCAGATGATCCTCGGCATGGATCAAGATGATGTTGATATCAACCTCGTTGCCGTTTGCCTCGGCCTGAGTGAGCTCGAACTGCATCTTGTGGGCAGCGCTCATCTCGGACTGCGCCTCGGCGAGCTGTTTCTCGGCCTCTTCGAAATCGCCATCATGGGCGGCGTCGATTGCCATGAGCGCGGCGGACTTGGCGTTGCCCGCATGCAGGATGATTTGAAGGGCATTTTCATATTTGCTCTCGTCCATCGGTGTCTCCTTCTACTCGTTGTTGTCTGTTTTTCCATACATATTCAAAAGCTTGACGACGGTCTCCCATCGTTGGTTGTCGACAAGCTCCTGGATAGCCTCTTTGCTGGTAAGCATCTTGGCCATACTGCGGTAGAAACGGTCAAGCTTCTTGTTCTTAGCCTTTGAAACCGATACGAGAAAGACCGCCCGTACCGCCTGCCCATTCCATTCGACCGGCTCACGCAGTAGTCCAACGCAAACAAACGTCTCATCCGTCACGGCCTTGACCGAATGGGGCATGGCAACCTGATTGCCAAAACTCGTCTGCGCGAGTTCCTCGCGACGCATGACCAGCTGCTTAAACTCGTCAGGCACGTTACGCATGGCGGCGACCTGCTCGCATAGAATTGAGATGACCTCGTTCTTGTCTGCCGCGACTATATCGGAGACAAAAAGGTCAGCCGAAAAATAAGGTGCAAGGTCACCGGTAACATTTGCACCGGCAAGAATCTCACGAACATCGTGCATATCATCGGCATCGAGAAAGAAGCTCACCTCGCGCACGGGCACCGGAAGCGCTCGATGCAGGGGCACCGTGGTAAAAACGTAATCAATACCCGTCATATCAATACTGTCGATATGGGAGGCATCGCAGGTCACGATCTTGTCCACGAGAGCACCGAACTCTTGGCGGTATCGGTACTCGAGGAGCTTGGCGCTTCCCTGTCCGCTCGCGCACACTACGAGGATATTCTTACGCGGGACCTCGCTCTTCTGGCGCTCAAGCGCCAAGGCGAAGGCGAGTGCGATATAGCCGATCTCGTCATCGGAAAGACGGCTACCGTAGTGCTCGGCGAGGATGACCGACGAATCGAGTGCCATCGAATACGCGAGCGCGAAGCGCTCCTTGATATCGGCAAGCAGCGGATTATCGATATGCATGCGATATTTGAGACGCACGGCAAGCGGAACGATATGACGTGCGAGGTTCATGCGGAGCTCAAGATCGCCACGGAAATCAAAGTGGCAGGAATCCCAGATGCACTCGAGCATCTCGGTGACCACGTCCCAAACCTCGTCGGAAATTACGAGACCTTCATCGGCACCATCAGGACTAGCATACAGAGACTGCTTGCCCGCAAGGTGAATGGCGATATAGGCAACTTCCTCCTCTGGGAGCCGAATGTCGAAAGCCTTCTCGATACCCAAAGCCACACGCCCGGCCACCGCAAACTCACGCGCTGTACGTAACTTCTCAATATGTTCGGCTTCGAGCGGAACGTAGCAGTGCTCGCGAATTCGCCAAATGGCGACTGCGATATGAACCAGCAGGTTTTGATAGGCCGCCGAGTTGATTTGGAAGCCTTCCTCGGCAATGACCTCATTAACACAGGTGGCAATCGCGTCGAGGGTCACCTGGTTCTGAGAATCGTTCTCACGGTGCTCTGCAAGCTTGTCGAGCGTAAGGCTTGCCAGGCAGAGACGGCGCGACATCTCCGAGCCGCTCACGCGAATCCCGTAATGGGGACGCCGTTCAAGCGTGAGATCGAACTTAGCCAGCTGCGTCTCAACCCGCTTCAGATCGCCTGAAATAGCATTGCGGGATACATAGAGGATCTCCGAAAGATCGTCCAAGGTGATCCAGTCGACGCGACTCAACAGGTCGTTCAGCAAGTACTCAACGCGTCCCTCACTCGTAGAGGGAATTGACTTGAGACCCCCATTGGATGCATCGTCCTTGATCGAGCGGTATGCGTCGCAATCGCTGATATTGAGGGAATAACCTCCACCGCGACGTTTATGGATATGAGCTTCAGGCTCGAGAGCAGCATTGAGCTTCTTGACGTAAGTGCGAATCGTGCGATCGCTCACGCCAAACTCTTCGCAAAGACGAGCGGGCGAAACATCGGGATTGCCCTCGATATAGTCAAGTACTTTTTGAACCTGCGAATCTAACACCAACGTTCCACCTCCCCGCATCTATCCGACAATTAGAAAGATACAAGGTTTATGAAAGGCGTTCCACAATCTCGATTTCCCCAGAAGTCGGAAGTCTCTTGGGTGGAAATGGAAAACTGATTAACGCATAAACGGGTTATGCTCGCATTCTGTTTGCATGGTGGTTGAGGGCCCGTGGCCAACGAGACATGTCGTGTCAGCGGGAAGCAGGCGAGCGAGCTTGGAGAGTGAGCACAGAATCGCTGCCTCATCGCCACCGGCAAGATCGGTGCGGCCGTGACTGCCAGGGAACAGTGTGTCGCCCACGAAAGCGATATTTCCCTGCTCGGTGGCGGCGAATAGAACGATGCCGCCCGGCGTATGCCCTGGTGTCTCGATCACCTGTAGGCAGATATCGCCCACCTCGAGAGCATCGCCCTCGGCGAGCAGGCGCGTCGGCTCCCCGGGGTCGGGCGTCTCAATGCCCCACATAGCTCGCTGTTCCTCGATGTTCGCATGCGGCACCGCCGCATCCTTAGCACACAGCTCATACTGGCAGCCCTCGCCAACGGTGGTTCGCACGCCGGCAACACCACCAACGTGATCGGCATGGCCATGAGTGCATACGGCGCCAAGCACGCGTACGCCGGGATGCTCGGCTCGAATATGCTCTACCAAGCGCTCGCCTTCCCATGCGGGGTCGATAATCATGCACTCATTGTCCGAAATAACAGCATAGCTATTGGTCTGAATGGGACCGTTTACGAGTGTCTCGATCTCGACCGATCCCTTGGGAGTTAAATCCAAGGACTCAGTACCCATGTCCCTCTCCTCTCTATAGAACTCGAGGCATCAAACGATGCCTCGAGTGTAGCGAATATCGATAATGCGGCACATTCGTCGCGACTAAACGCGGCGCTTAAGCTGGGCTCCACCCTCGCCGGGCATCAGGCGGCGCGCGTCGTAGACCGAGTCAACGCTGCTGATAGAGGCCAGCAGCGGATCCAGACCACTCGCGTCCGAGATCTCGACCATAAAGCGCAGGGTTGCAATACCCTCGCGGTTGGTCGACGTGGCGGCAGAAAGGATATTGCCGCCCGCATCGCCAATGGCAATGGTGACATCCTTGAGCAGGCCCATGCGGTCCAGGCACTCGACCACGATCTCGACTTGGAAGAGGGTGTCGGCAGCGCCGTCCCACTCAACTTCGATCATGCGCTCGGGATGCTCCATAAGACCCTTGACGTTGGGGCAGTTGGCGCGATGCACCGAGACACCACGACCGCGCGTGATGAAGCCAACGATATCGTCGCCCGTCACCGGATTGCAGCAATGAGCCAGACGGACCAGCAGACCGCTGCTGCTCTCGCCCTTGACGATAATGCCGTTGCTGGCGCTCTTGTCGCGCTTTTGCGGCTTGCGATTGGAGCCGCGAGCAGGCTGCTTGACGACCTCGGCAATGGCTTCGGTCTTGGTGAGCTGCTCCTCGGGCTTGGGGTCCAAGATTTGCTCGACCTTGTTACCCACAGCGCGCGGGGCAACCTTGCCGGCGCCGACGGCGGCAAACAGGTCCTCGAGCTGTTTGTAGTTAAACTGCTCCGCCACGGCGTTGAGCGCACGCGTGGATCGCGGCGTAGAGATGCCATACCCGCGCTTGCGCAGGTCCTTGGCCAGTATATCGCGGCCGGTGGCAGCGTCATCGTCTTTGGTCGCGGCGGCAAAATAGCGGCGGATCTTTGACTTGGCCGAAGGGGTCTTAACGATCTTGAGCCAATCACGCGACGGCTTGGAGCTCTTGTTGGTCAGGATCTCGACACGGTCGCCCGTCTTGATCTCGTGCGTGAGCGGGGCCACCGCACCGTTGATCTTAGCGCCGACGCAGTGGTTGCCCACCTCGGTGTGAACGGCGTAGGCAAAGTCGAGCGGCGTGGAGCCGGCACGAAGTGCCATGACCTCGCCCTTGGGCGTAAAGACGAAGATCTCTTGATCGAAGAGGTCGACCTTCAGCGAGTGCAGGTATTCCTTGGCATCGGTGATCTCATCAGACGCAGCCCAATCGAGCGAATGTTTGAGCCAGTTAATCTGATCGTCCAGACGCTGCGCATCATTGGTCTTGGAGGCAGACGATCCGCCCGACTTCTTATAGAGCCAGTGGGCGGCAATGCCGTACTCGGCCTGCTCATGCATCTCGTAGGTTCGAATCTGAATCTCGAGCGGACGAGCCGTGGGGCCGATAACCGTCGTGTGGAGCGACTGGTAGTTATTAACCTTGGGCATGGCGATATAGTCTTTAAAGCGACCGGGCATGGGGTGCCATAGTGTGTGCACCGCGCCGAGCGTGGAGTAGCAATCGCGCACCGAATGCGTGATGACGCGCAGTGCCACCAGGTCGTAGATCTCGGAGAATTCCTTGCCCTTGCGCTTCATCTTTTGGTAGATGGACCAATAGTGCTTGGAGCGGCCGTTGATCTGGAAGCCCTCCAGGCCAATGCGGTTGAGCTCGTCGGTGAGCGTCTTGATGGTCTCGGCCAGATAGCGCTCGCGAACCTCGCGCGACTCGGCTACCATGCGTGCAATGCGCTGGTAGGCATCGGGCTCCAGGTAGAAGAAGGACAGGTCCTCGAGCTCCCACTTAATGGAGCTCATGCCCAGACGGTCGGCCAGGGGCGCGTATACGTCCATGGTCTCGCGGGCCTTAAACAGGCGACGGTCCTCGCGAAGGGCCGCCAGCGTACGCATGTTATGCAGGCGGTCGGCAAGTTTGACGATGATAACGCGGATGTCCTTGGACATGGCGAGAAACATCTTGCGCAGCGTAAGCGCCTGTTTCTCGTCCATGCTGTCGACTTCGATGTTGGTGAGCTTGGTCACGCCATCGACGAGCTCGGCCACCGTATCGCCAAACAGGCCGGCAACATCGGCAAGCGAGGTCTCGGTATCCTCAACGGTATCGTGCAGCAGCGCGGCGCACACCACGTCACAGTCCATCTTGAGATCGGCCAAAATGATAGCCACCTCGACGGGATGGTTGATGTACATCTCACCCGAGCGCCGCTTTTGGTTGCAGTGCTTCTCGGCAGCAAAGCAATAGGCCTGCTCCACCTTGGAGAAGTCGCCCTCATTCATATATTTGAGGCACAGACGCTCCAGCTTGTCGTAGCTGTCCGCCATAATCTCGGGCGGCAGCTCATCGGCATGCTTATAGTGCTCCATCTCCGAAAACGGCTGGAGGGTGGAATCATGGGCGGTACGGGCTGCGGCATCCATCGAGGTCCCCTTCCCCTAGGCCCGTGGTACGATCGGGCGGTTAACTTTGGCTAGCATATCAGAAGCGCACGAATCGAGCGCCCAGCTCCGGAAAGCCGAGAACTCCATGCGCGAGCGCAGGCCCTCCAAATAGCGAATCGACCTGCTCAGTTGCACGCGGCCGGGTTTTTCGGCCATCGCGATGCGACGGGTGTCGTCAAACCCCGAAACGCGACAGAAACCAAGCTCTTCGAAGATTCCCAGGCCGCTTTCCACCGAGCGCTCGTCGACCGGCGTGCGGGCATCGATGGCAAGGCACATCTGCGCGATGTCGATATCGCTCGCGCTAAAGGAATCGTCCCCGGTCTTGCCGCGGTTGGAGCGCCACATGGTCTGCAGCGCGCGATAGAGCGTGACGAGCTCGTCGCGCTCGGGCGCATAGCAGTCGAGTAGGCGCTCGTTAATGCGGGCGTCGCGCGACGAATAGAGCAGATGGATCACGGCAGGCTGGCCGTCGCGACCGGCGCGTCCGCTCATCTGATTGAACTCGATGGCGCCAAACGGCATGTGGTAGAGCACGACATGGCGGATATCGGGCAGGTTCACGCCCTCACCAAAGGCAGAGGTCGAAACGATGCAGCTGAGGCTTCCGTCTCGAAACGCTTCCTCGACACGGCGACGATCGGAGCGCGCAAGCCCCGCGTTGTAGAACGCGATGCGGGCCGCGCAATCGGGCACCCGCTTGCGCAGCGTCTTAGCAAGCGCCACGGACTGATCACGCGAGTTGACGTAGATGACGGTCTTCTCCCCCGTCGCGACGATGGACACCAGGCGGTTTTCGCGGCTCGCAAGGTCTCGGTCGTCCTCGAGCTGCAAGTTCTCGCGCACGGTCTCGTCGACCACCGTACGGGTAATCGGTAGCACGCGGGCGAGCTCGGCCACAACCGGAGCCGTTGCGGTGGCCGTCGTGGCCAGAACGACCGGGTCGCCCAGGGCCTTAAGGATATCGGGCATGTCGAGATAGGCGCTGCGGTCGCCGCCCTTGGCAAGACCGGCATGATGTGCCTCATCGATAACGACAAACCCGATACGCCCCGAGCGCGCAAAGCGGTCGCGATGAATGGACAGGAACTCGGGCGTCGTGAGCACGATGCCGGTGCGGCCCGAAGCCAAGCCGGCAAACACGTCATCGCGCGCCGCCTCCACGGTTTCGCCGGTCAGCACGCCTACGCCAATGCCGAGCGCGGCCATCGTCGACGAGAGGTGATAGGCCTGGTCGGCAACGAGCGCACGCAGCGGATAGACAAAGATGCTCGCACGCCCGCGCAGGACCGCCTCGCGCGCGGCATGCACATGGAAGATAAGAGACTTGCCGCGCCCCGTTCCCATAACGGCCAGAACACTTTGGTGATCGGCCAGGGCGTCGAGCGCCTCGACCTGCGCGCGGTGCGGCCGATTCGAGCCGATAAAGCTGTGAATGAGCGAGCGTGTGAGCTCGGTATAGGAAAGCTGGGCGAGCGTTTGGCGCTTGCGGGACTCCAGACGAAGACCGGCGTCCGTAGGCTCCACGCCGCGGCGAAGCTCACATGCCGGGTCGTCAACGCAGGGCGCCGTGGTATCGCGGACCAAGACATCCTTGATCATGAGCTTGGGCTTTACGCGACCTTGCCAATGCTCAGCCACAGCCTCGAACACCAAGTCGACGGCGCTATCGCAATTGATGAGCTTATCGATCTGCGGCACGCGGAACATAATGGCCGGCACACTCGCGGCGCCATCGGTCGCCACGAAGCGCATGTGCTCGCCGGTTTTGCCCACCACGGCGCGATCGCACATTGTCACGCCCTCGGCCGCCAACAGCGGCACCTTGTTGCCCTGGCCAAACGGCTCAAGACGGGAGATCTGCTCGATGGTCTCAATATTCAGCTCGGAGAGGTCGACGGTGGCAGCAACCTCGTCGGTGTCCTCAAAGTCCTCGGCGGGAAGCTCGGACAGCACGGCGGAAAGGCGGCGACGGAACTCGTCGAGCTTAGACGCCTCGATGGTCACGCCTACCGCACCCGCATGCCCGCCGCGACGAATCAGCAGATCGGAACAGCGCTCGACGGCTTCGAACAGGTTGACCTTGCCCACCGAGCGACCCGAACCGCGCGCGATACCGTCTTCGATCGAGAACAGCAGCGCCGGCACGTGATAGCGGTTGGTCAGACGGCTCGCCACGATGCCCTTGACGCCCTCGTGCCAGCCCTCGCCGCCCACGACGATCGCGCGTCCGCCATCATAGGTCTCCTCGACCTTTGCCATGGCATCGCGCGTGAGTTCCGCCTCGATCTCGCGGCGCTGGCGGTTGATTTCCTCGAGCTCAGCCGCCAGCGCGCTTGCCTCGATAGGATCGCGGGCAAGCAGCAGGTCAAGTGCCAATTTTGGATCGGCCATGCGGCCGGCGACGTTCAAACGGGGAATGAGCGAAAACGACAGGCCATCGGCCGTAATGCTAGAGAGGTCGGCCTTGGCGAGCGCGGCCAGCGCGATATAGCCGGGACGGGCCGTCACGCGCATCTGCTGGATGCCCTCGGCAACCAGCGCGCGGTTCTCGGGCGTGAGCGGCATCATGTCGGACACGGTGCCCAGCGCCGCAACCTCGATCAGCGAACGCCAATACGACGGCTTGCCCAAACGCTCACCCAAAACCTGCACCAGCTTGAGTGCCACACCGGCACCGGCAAGTTCACGCGAGGGACCCTCATCCTCGAGCTTTGGGTCGGTCAGAGGCACGCCCTGCGGCACCTGATCGGAGGGCTCGTGATGGTCCGTGACCACCAAATCGATCCCCAGGCTCTCCAGATAGGAAACCTCTTCCTTGGCGGCAATACCGTTATCGACGGTCACGATCAGGTTGGGTTGGGCGAGCTCGTTAACGCGGTCGAGCGCCGCGCGCGAAAGACCGTAGCCCTCGTCAAAGCGATGAGGAATAAACGGTGTGACATCGGCGCCAAACGTGCGCAGCGCCTCGGTCAATAGACAAGTCGACGTAATGCCGTCGACGTCAAAATCGCCAAAGACGGCGATGCGCTCGTGGCTGCGAATAGCACGCTCAACGCGGTCGGCAACGACCGCCATGCCCGGAATAACAAGCGGGTCGGCCCAGTCGCGATCGAGTGAAGGCGTCAAAAACAGCTGGCCTTCCTCGATGGATGTAATACCGTGCGCAACCATAATGCGCGCCACCAGCCCGGGTATGCCCAGGCCAGCCGAAAGCTCCTTTTCGAGCTCGGGGTTTTGCCGAGCGACCGCCCAGCGATGCGTCGTCTTAAGCGATGACATAGGCACCCACCCCCGATAGGGGCAGGTCGCCGCGATACCTCTCACGGTTCATAGCGATGAGTCCTCTGTGTATGCCCGCTTCGGCAGGCAGATCTGTTGAACGAATTTATTATACCGTGCAGCGCGGACGCAAATCGCCTCGGCACGCCGCGGTTTCGGTAAACGATGCCGGTAATAGCCTCGAAATATTCGAGCGTTTCTGACGCGCGGACGCATGCGAGCGTCTAGCATATCCATTCAAAACTGATTCACGAGCAAAGGGAGTCACAAGCGCATATGAAGCAATGGATTGGACTGGGCAAGTTTCTCGCGGGGCACATGCAGATCATCGTTCCAATTTGCGTGGCGCTCGGTGTGCTCTTTCCCCAGCAGATCGGCGTTCTCAAGCCCATCGTTCCCACCTTGTTTGCCTTTATGACATTTCAGGGCGCGCTGAGCAACACCTTTCACCAGGTGGCTGAGGTGTTCCATCGTCCGCTGCACCTGGTCTTGGCGTTGCTCGTCTCGGCGGTGCTTATCCCTATCGCAGCCTATGCCATGGGGTCGTTATTCTTCGGCTCCAATCCCAACCTGGTCTGCGGCATCGTGCTCGAGTACAGCGTACCCGTGGCAGTCACTGCCTTTATGTGGATCAGCATGTTCGGCGGCAACGGCCCGCTCGCGCTCACCATCATCCTGACGTCCTCGGTCATCTCACCTGTGACGATTCCTCTTACGCTCAAGCTCCTGCTGGGCGCCACCGTCTCGATCGACGTGCCGAGCATGATGCAGAATATGGCCTTTATGATCGCCATACCCGCCGTGCTCGGTATCGTCATTAACGAACTCACGCGCGGCTGGGGCCACGAGAAACTCTCCCCCGCGCTCTCGCCCGCCTGCAAGTTCATGATGATGGGCGTTATCGCCTCCAACTCCACCGCCATGAGCGAGTACGTGCTGCACATGAATGTTGAGCGCTTGGAAGTCGCCCTCTTTATCCTGGTGTTCGCCATCAGCGGCTTTATCGTCGGCGTCTTGATCGCCCGGGCCCTGCATCTGCCGTATAGCGAGACGACCACCATGTGCTTTACCTGCGGTATGCGCAATATCTCTTCGGGCGCCGTCATCGCCACACAGTATTTTCCCGGCGAGGTCGTGTTCCCCGTCATGTGCGGAACACTGTTTCAGCAAGTGCTGGCCTCGATTATCGGGCATCTCTTTGAGCGCCTAACCGGCGAGGAGCGCGCCAAGCAGCGCAAGCGGGTCAAGGCCGGCCGCGACACGATGGCACGCTAGACCGTCCGCATGACGCGGGTGTTAGTCTTGCTATACGAGCGTTTCCAGATGCGCGCGTAGGCGCTCAGCATCGATATCGAGCGTGGTCTCGGCATTGACCTGGGCCAGACGATAGCCCACAAAGTAGGGCGATACCACCCAACGCGGCAGAGCCTTGGCAATGGTCCGGCCGTCCATGTGGTAGAAGAACAAGTTGTACGACTCCGCGCGACCGCCGTGGTGCTCGTGCAGGATATAGCGCAGGGCCACCTGAATCGCATCGGCAAACAGGTCCGCTTCGGCTTGGTCGCGGGCGTCGTCGCTGGCGGCGATTCCCTGTGGAGCCGAGACGTTGACCTCAAAGAACCCCATGATCGGTTCGGCCGAGATAGTGATCGCGACCCTCCCCCGCCGCCAGACATCGATGCCTTCAAAGTTGGCTGAGGTCAGCGCCGCATAGCCGTCCTCCTGTTCCAAGCCCACAATCTGCATGTGTGGATGGACGAGGCTGCCGCCCGAAAGCGGGCCTTTATTCTTGTACATGAGCACACTGCGGTACTGTTGGGAATCGATCATCCGCTGCCAACAGCCCAGGGCAAACCGCATCACATGATGCAGCTCATCCGGTTCATAGGTCACCAGGTCGGCGTCGTGATTGGCCGACTCGATCAACACGGTCTGACGGGTGGCCCGCAAGGTCTTGAACTTATTCTCGAGCCAAATGCAGTCACCATCGCGCTGGATGATGTTGGCGAGCCCCTCCGTGTCGCAAAAGGGGCACGCGATGCCGGGACGACGGTTGTCGTCGGGTTTACCGTTCGCCTGCTGAACGTCAAATACGAGCGCCACAGACTACACCCCCAGCGGCACGATCTTGGTGCCGTGGAGCTCGGAGATGCCGAGCGCCGCCGCGACCGCGTCGCGATTTACCGTAGTGATGCCGCCGCCGGGAAGGATGGTCAAACGATCGCCCGCATACCCGATTAAACGAGCCAGGTGATCGAAATTATCCTCGATCGACGTACCGGCCGCGCCGCCATGCGTGAGGATGCGCGTAACGCCACAGTCGGCAAGTGTATCAATCGCATCGATCTGAGCCTCAGGCGAGAGCTGGTCAAATGCCATGTGGAAGGTGATGTCAAGGGGCTCGCGCTTGCACTCCTCGGTCGCGCAGCCCGTAGCCATAACGAGGGCACCGAGGGTGAGCTCGTCGAGCGCCCAGCCGCCAGCGCAGGGTTTGCAGCAGCCAAAGACCAAGCCGTCAACGCCGGCGCTCACGGCAAGACCCAGGTCCATCTCCATCATGCGCAGCTCATCCTGGTTGTAATGAAAGTCGCCACCACGCGAACGAATCATGCACATCACTCGCGCGTCATGCTCGTGAGCATAGCTGACTGTAGCGCTAATAACGCCGGCGGAAGGCGTGGTGCCACCGACGGCGAGGTTGTCACACAGCTCAATGCGCCCCGCACCGGCCTCGATGGCCGCCGGCACCCGCTCAAAGTTCTCGGCACAAAACTCGTACAGCATAGATAGACCCCCAAAGACAGCAGATGTTTTCCGACGGGCATTGTCACACATCCCCATGAAGTTGCGGTGGAATAGAGACTGGTTTTGCCCCTGATGCCCTCTTTCAGTCTCTATTTCACCGCAACTGAAAAGGAATAGTCGTTGGGGACGTTCTTAATAGTCGTTGGGGACGTTCTTAAACGACTAGTCATTCAAGAACGTCCCCAACGACTACCCCAAGTGCCAGAACCAATGTAACGCCGCAGGCAGAGGACGGACAGCGAGCGGGCACCAGAGCGAACAAATTGGCATGAAAAGAGGGCGGCATAGACCTTCTGGTCATGCCGTCCTCTTTGAATGACAAGTTGTCGCTATGGTGCCCGCGCAGCGTCGGCCGGTTACGGCGTTTGGTAAAACGCCGTAACCATCTAGCCGCCCAAGTAGGCTTTGCGGACGTTATCGTCGTGCAGGAGCTCTTGGCCCGTGCCGGTCATGGTGATCTTGCCGGTCTCGAGCACGTAGCCGCGTGTGGCGATGGAAAGTGCCATCTGCGCGTTCTGTTCAACCAGAAGCACCGTGGTGCCGGCCTTGTGCAGGTCCTCGACAATCTGGAAGATCTGCTCAATCAGAATCGGCGCCAAACCCATGGAAGGCTCATCGAGCATGAGCAGCTTGGGGTTACTCATAAGGGCGCGCCCCATAACGAGCATCTGCTGCTCGCCGCCCGAAAGGGTGCCGGCGACCTGGCGACGGCGCTCCTTCAAGCGCGGGAACTGCTCGTAGACGCGCTCAAGGCCCGGAGCCACCGTGGACTTGGGCTGTGTATAGGCGCCCATCTCCAGGTTCTCCTCGACCGTCATCTGCAAAAAGGCGCGACGCCCCTCGGGGACCTGGGCCAGGCCCTTGCCCACCAGCTTGTCGGCAGGCGTATGGGTAATGTCCTCGCCCATAAACTTGATGGAGCCGGTCTTGGAGCGCAGCAGGCCCGAAACGGTTTTTAGCGTCGTGGACTTACCGGCGCCGTTGGCACCGATCAAGGCCACGATCTCACCCTCGTTGACGTTAAAGGAGATGTCCTTGATGGCGTGGATGGCGCCGTACCAGACGTTGATGTTGTAGACGAAAAGCATCGGCTCTGCCATTTAGTTCTCCCCCTTATCCTGCTTACCCAGATACGCCTCGATAACGGCATCGTTGTTCTGGATTTCCTCCGCCGTGCCCTTGGCGATGACCTTGCCAAAGTTAAGCACGCAGATGCCCTCACAGATGTTCATAACGAGCGACATATCATGCTCGATAAGCATGATGGCGATGCCGAAGGTGTCGCGGATCTTGACAATGTTCTCCATAAGCTCCGCGGTCTCGGACGGGTTCATGCCGGCGGCAGGCTCGTCGAGCAGCAGTAGCTTGGGGTTGGTGGCAAGCGCGCGGACGATCTCCAGACGACGCTGGGCGCCATAAGGCAGCGCGCCGGCCTGCTCGTTAGCCAGGTGCTCCATATCAAAGATGGACAGCAGCTCCATGGCGCGCTCGTGGGCGGCCTTCTCGTGCTTCCAATATGTCGGCAGGCGCAGCACGCCCTCAAAGCCGGAGTAGCGCTCCTGGTTGTGCAGGCCGACCTTAACGTTATCCTCCACCGTCATGGTGTTGAACAGGCGAATGTTCTGGAAGGTACGGGCAATACCCATGCGGTTGACCTGATAGACCGACTTGCCCGAGGTGTCCTCGCCGTCGAGCAGGATGGTGCCGTGCGTGGGCTGATACACCTTGGTGAGCAGGTTGAAGACCGTGGTCTTACCGGCACCGTTGGGACCGATGAGACCGGCGATCTCGGTCTTGCCGATGGTTAGGCTAAAGTCGTCGACCGCCTTAAGGCCGCCGAATTCAATGCCCAGGTGGATGCACTCGAGTGCCGGGCGCTCGCCCAGGTCGCGATCGGGAACGATGGCGCCAGAAGGATACGGGACCATCTTGCCCTTGTTGAACTCAAATTTACTGGGCATCGGCTGCCACCTCCTTCTTGGGAGCAAAGCGGTCCTTGACGCGACCGAAGAACGCCTTGAGCTGCGGATTGTTGGTAAAGATCATGACCAGGATCAGCACGATGGCGTAGATGAGCATGCGGTAGTCCGAGAACTGGCGGAGCAGCTCGGGAAGCACCGTGAGCAACGCCGCCGCGATGACGGAGCCGCGCATGTTGCCCAAACCGCCCAGGACCACGAACACCAGGATGAGGATGGACGTGTTGAAGTCGAACTTGGTGGCGGAGAGCTGCGAGAAGTTACCGCCGAAGAGGGCTCCGGCAGCACCGGCGAGGGCAGCGGAAACCACGAAGGCGATCATGCGGTACTGAGTGACGGAGATGCCCACGGACTCGGCAGCGATCTTGTTATCGCGCACGGCCATGATGGCACGACCGGTACGGCTGCGAACCAGGTTAAGTACAATCACGAGCGCGACCATGACCAGGATGGCGCCGGCAAGGAAAGTCGAGTACGTCGACACGCCCGATGCGCCCTGCGCGCCCTTGATGATGGCGGTGCCGTCCTCGAGCAGGTGCAGGTCGTCGATCGTGGAGTTACCTGTGATGTTAAAGATCACATGCAGGCCGCGGGAGTCGACGCCCACGATAAGGCAGGTGACGATCTCTTTGATGATCTCGCCAAAGGCCAGCGTCACGATAGCCAGGTAATCGCCGCTCAGGCGAAGGACCGGGATGCCGATCAAGAAGCCCAGGATGGCGGCAGCGATGGCACCGACCACGATGCTGATGATCAGGCGCACCGGATCGGAGGGAACGGTGCTCTCCAGCGCGACGGCGGTGACGATTCCCGTATAGGCACCGACACTCATAAAGCCCGCGTGGCCCAGCGACAAGTCGCCCGCGATGCCGACGACGAGGTTGAGGGAGATGGCCATGACGATGTAGGCCGTAATGGGAACCAGCTGACCGGCGATCATGCGCGGGATCATGTGGTTAGACTGCATAAAGAACACGATGGCAAATGCCACGATGCACATGGCGTACGTAACAAAGTCGTGACGCGTCTGCTTGTCTTTAAGAAACTTCATAACGCTCACCTACACCTTCTCGGGGACGTACTTGCCCAAGAGGCCGGCAGGCTTGACGAGCAGGACGATGATCAAAACACCAAAGACGATGGAGTTGGCAAGGCTCGTGGAAATGTAAGCCTGCGCCATCGCCTCGATGATGCCGATGAGAATGCCGCCGACAAAGGCACCGGGGATGGAGCCGATGCCGCCGAAAACGGCAGCGTCGAAGGCCTTGATGCCAGGCATGGCGCCCGTGGTGGGCTGTAGGACCGGCGAGTAGGAGCACAGGAGCACACCGGCGATGGCGGCAAGGGCGGAGCCGATGGCAAACGTCATCGAAATAGTGCGGTTGACGTTGATGCCCATGAGCTGAGCGGCGGCCTTGTCCTCGGACACGGCGCGCATGGCTTTGCCCATCTTGGTCTTACCTGTAAAGAACATCAGGCCGGCCATGATAACCAGGCAGGCGACGATGGTGACGAGCGAGACGGCGCTTACATTGAACTTGGCCAAGAACTCCGGCACCTGGAAGGTGACGAGCGAAGTGAAGTTCTTGGGCGTGGCGCCCCACAGAAGCTGCGCGGCATTCTGCAGGAAGTAGGACACGCCGATGGCCGTGATCAGAACGGCCAGCGGGCCCGCCTGACGCAGCGGCTTGTATGCCAGACCCTCGATGAGAACACCGAGAACGGTACAGACCACACAAGAGAGAATTACAGATGCCCAGCCCGGGAGGCCGAGATACGACGTGGCGCAGAACGAGACATAGGCACCGACCATGATGACGTCGCCGTGAGCGAAGTTCAGCATCTTGGCGATACCGTAGACCATGGTGTAGCCCAACGCGATGATGGCGTAGACGCTGCCCATGGACAGGCCGTTGACCAGGTATTGGATAAAGACCGTCATGTTCCACATCCCCCTTTCGAATAGGTTTCCAGTTGATGTATGAAACAGGGACGTTACATCGTCCCTAGATACCAAGCAAGCAGGGAAGGCCAAAACCTCCCCTGCTTGGGATCAAAACCGCTCTATGTAAGGCGGCCTATTAGGCCTGTACGTACTTGCCGTCGGTGATGACGTACGCCGTGGGCTCCTTCTGGACCTGGCCCTTATCGTTCCAGGTGAGCTTGCCGGTCAGACCGTCAACGGTAATCTTGAGCATAGCCTTGGGCAGCTTCTCGGCGACCTCGGTCGGGTCGGCGTCGACACCAAGACCGGCCTCCTTGAGGGCCTCGGCCACCGCGTGCACGCCGTCGTAGGCGTCAGCGGCAAACTGGTCGGGGGTATCGCCGTACTTATCCTTGTAAGCGTTGACGAAGTCGGCGTTCTTCTCGTCGTCGGCGGAGAACGGGGTCATGAGCAGCAGACCCTCGGCAAGAGAGGTGTCGAAGCCCTCAACGCCCAGGATGCCGTCCATGCCGTCGCAGCCCATCATCTTGACGTCGTAGCCCATGTCCTTGGCGTTCTTGAGCAGGACGGACGCCGGCGTGTAGTAGATCGGCGCAAAGATCATGGTGGCGCCGGCCTGCTTGGCCTTGGTCAGCTGGTTGGTAAAGCTCGTGGCGGAGTCGTCCTTAAAGGTCTCCTCGTCAACAACCTCGAGCTTGGACTCAGCGGCCTGGGCCTTAAAGGAATCCGCGATGCCCGAAGAATAGGCGTCGCCGGAGTTATAGAACAGCACGAACTTCTCGTCCGCATACTTCTGCGCCAGGAACTTGGCAGCGTTGACACCCTGGTTGGGGTCGGTGAAGCAAACCTGGAAGACGCAATCCTTGCCGTCGGTGACGTCCTCGGAGGACGCGGACGGGGTGATCATGAATGTCTTGGGGTCGTTACCGCACTCGGCGGCAACGGCAACCGACGCACCCGTGGTGGTCGGACCGACGAGGGCCTGCATGCCCCAGTCGAGCAGGGTGTTGAAGGCGTTGACGGCCTTCTCGCCATCGGCCTGGTCATCCTCGGCCTTGCTGGCAAGCGGCAGCTCCTTGGTCGAGAAATCCTTGCAGCCAAGCTCGACACCCTGGGTAACGGACTTGCCGTAGGACGCGTTGGCGCCGGTCAGCGGGCCGATAGTGCCGATCTTAAACGAAGCGTCGCTCGAAGCGGAACCGCTGTCGCCGCCGTTGGAGGAGCAGCCAGCTAGAATGGACATCGCCCCCAGACCTGCTGCGCTCGCGATAACGCTCCTGCGATTCATAACAGGGTTCAATGACTTACCGGTGAGGCTCGACATGCGGCTCTCCTCTCAAATCTCGTCGGGTTTTGGTTACCCGACAGGCCATCCTTCGCCGTGTTCGGCGTTCGCAAAATAGTAGACGCTTTAGTTAGGAAAAGTGGCGATTATTTCAACTTTTCTTTGGATTTGTTCATTTATCCATGTTTCTGCGTATTTCTATTATTTTATGCAGTAATGCCACTTTATTATGTAAAAGTAATGTTTCCATTCTGTTACAAGCGTCCCTGCCCTGAATAATACAGCCTCACCGGTCGCGTTTTATGCGCACTTAGGCAGCGATGTACTTGCCGTCCTGAATCACATAGGCCGTAGCAGGCTTTTCGACTTGGCCCTCGTCGTTCCACGTGAGCTCGCCCGTCAGGCCCTCGATCTTGATTTTACGCATGGCCTTGGCGAGGTCGCCGGCAATGTCGGCGCCGTCGGCCGTAATATCGATGTCTGCCTTATCGATAGCCTCGACAATCGCATGGACGCAGTCATAGGCATCGGCGGCAAACTGGTTGGGCGTCTCGTCGTAGGCGTCCTTATATGCCTTGACGAAGTCGGCGTTCTTCTCATCGTCGGCAGAGAACGGGGTCATGAGCAGCACACCCTCGGCAAGGGAGGTGTCGAAGCCCTCAACGGAGAGCAGGCCGTCCATGCCGTCGGTACCCATGAGGGTCATGTCGTATCCCATGTCCTTGGCATTCTTGAGCAAAACGGACGCCGGCGTGTAGTAGATCGGCGCAAAGATGAGCGTGGCGCCGGCCTCCTTGGCCTTGGTGAGCTGGTTGGTAAAGCTCGTGGAGGAGTCGTCCTTAAAGGTCTCGGTATCGACGATGTCGAGCTTGGATGCCTTGGCCTGCTCGGCAAAGGCATCGGCAACACCCGAGCTGTACGTATCGCCGGAGTTGTAGAACAGGGCGATCTTGGCGTCTGCATACTTCTCGGCCAAAAACTTGGCAGCACTCGCGCCCATGGTGGGGTCGGTAAAGCAAACCTGGAAAACCGTGGTCTTGTCCTTGGTGACGTCGAGGGACGAAGCAGAGGGCGTGACCATGAGCATATCGTCGGCGATCTCGCCCGAGACAGCGACGGCAGCACCAGTCGTGACGGGGCCGACGAGCGCCTGCATGCCCCAGTCGCACAGGGTATTGAAGGCGTTGATAGCCTTCTCGCCGTCGGCGACGTCATCCTCGGACTTAAGCGAGAGTTTGAGGTCCTTGGTCGAAAAATCCTTGGCGGCAAGCTTGGCACCCTTCTCGGCCGAAACGCCATAGGTTGCCGCGGCGCCGGTCAGAGGGCCGATGACACCGATCTTGAATGCGCCGTCTTCATCGGTGGAGCCGCCATCCGAGCCGCCCGAGGAGCAGCCGGCAAGCGCGACGGTGCTGCCGAGCGCGGCGGCGCCGGCGAGAAAGTTCCTACGGCTGAGCGTACTGTTGATGTTGAACATGGTGTCCCCCTTTTCGCTGGCCGCGGTGCGGCCGTCTTGCGGTACAGGGCAAACCTTATGGCGCAAACGTTGACAGTTTGTTACGGAGTTCCGTTTGTAGCGAGCATGTTTCCAATGTTTCCGCAGCGTTTCGGGGGTGCCGTTTTGTGCGACTCCTGTTGCCTGGCGAGCACGCGCCCTCGGTTCACGCTAGAATGCACTCAACCTTTAAGCGGTTAATCCATCCATAAGATGCACGAAGGAGCTATCTATGAGCGAACCCCTGCGCACCGTGAACGTCGGCCTCATCGGTCTGGGAACCGTCGGCGGCGGCGTGGCCCGCCTGATTAAGAGCCACCACGATGAGTACCTGGCCGCCTACGGCATCGACCTTAAGCTGACCCGCGCCTGCGCGCTTGCCTGGGAGCAGGCTGAAGCAGCCGGTATTGAGCGCGAGGCCTTTACGAGTGACTGGCATGATGTCGTCACCGACCCAGCCGTCGATATCGTCGTCGAGCTCATCGGAGGCGAGCACCCCGCGACCGAGATCTTCACCACCGCCTTCGAGAACGGCAAGCACGTCGTCTCTGCCAACAAGGCCCTGCTGGGCCGTCACGTCGAAACGCTTGCCGAGAAGGCGCGCGCGTGCGGCGTGCAGATTAAGTGCGAGGCCAGCTGCGGCGGCGGCATCCCCATCGTGAGCACGCTTGAACACGACCTGGTGGGCAACAAGATCCTGACCATCGCCGGCATCCTCAACGGCACCACCAACTACATCCTGTCGCGCATGGACGCCGAGGGCGCCGATTACGCTGACGTGCTTGCCGACGCGCAGGCCAAGGGCTATGCCGAGGCCGACCCGTCCGCCGATGTCGACGGCTTCGACGCCGCCAGCAAGACGGCCATCCTCGCCTCCATCGGCTTTGGCACCCGCGTTACCACCGACGATGTGTACCAGCAGGGTATCCGTACCATCGGCGCCGAGGACATCGCCCAGGCCCGCGAGCTCGGCTACACCATCAAGCTGCTGGGCATCGCCCGCAACACCGACGCCGGCGTCGACGTTCGCGTGCATCCCACGCTCATCCCGGCAGACCATATGCTTGCCAAGGTCAACGGCGCCATGAACGCCGTCTACGTGGTAGGCGACGCCGTGGGCGAGACCATGTTCTACGGCGCGGGCGCAGGCTCCTTCCCCACCGCGAGCGCCGTCGTGGGCGATATCCTGTCGCTCTCCGAGCAGATCAGCCGTGGCGTGGCTCCGCTGCCCGAGATTGAGCCCTATGGCCACAACCTCACCTTTAAGCCCATGGACGAGCTCCAGACCAAGTACTATGTGCGTCTGAAGGTCGCCGACCGCGTGGGCGCCCTGTCCGAGACGGTCGACATCTTTGCCAAGCACAACATCTCGATCTCGCTCATCAACCAGGTCGAGGACGGCAAGTCGGGCGTCAGCGATGCCTGCTCGGTCATCTTCCTGACGCACCGCGCGCTCGAGAAGGACGTCCAGGCTGCCGCCGCCGAGCTTGCCAGCGTCGACTGCGTGGCCGAGGTCGCCAACGTCCTGCGTATCGAGGACGTCGAGGCCTGGACCGAAGGCGTCATGGCCAACTAATCCGGTCTTCGGTATACGGCATATATGTTGAGGGGCTCCCGTCCGGTCTTGGACGGGAGCCCTTTTGTTTGCTCTCGGGGCACATTGGCGTGGCTTACGTTTGAACAACTCGACCGCTCATTGACAACCGGGGGTACCGTTCACCGATAAGCGAACGTGCTCGTTTTGGGCCGCCACTATGCTGTGCTGCGTATGTCCGCACCCCCGAAGAATGGAGGCACCATGTTGCTCGAGGGTAAGAAAGCAATCATCACCGGAGGCACGCGCGGTATCGGCTACGCCATCGCCTGCCGCTTTATCGAGGAGGGCGCTGCCGTCACCGTCTTTGGCTCTCGCCAGGAGACCGCCGACGCCGCTGTTGAGAAGCTGACTGCAGCCTATCCCGAGGCCAAGGTCTGGGGCCGTTCCTGCGACCTCACCTCGCTCGAAGCTGTAACCGAGGCCTTTACCCAGGCAGCCACCGACATGGGCGGCTTGGACACGGTCGTCAACAATGCCGGCATCTCCCAGCGCTCACCCCTTTTGGACTATACGGCCGAGGAGTTCGCAAAGGTCATGGACCTTAACGTCGTCGCTGTCTTTAATGGCCACCAGGCTGCCGCCAAGATCATGACCGAGGCAGGTCATGGCGGCACCATCACCACCACGAGTTCGATGGTCGCCAAGTACGGTCAGCCCTCCGGCGTTGGCTATCCCACGTCCAAGTTCGCCGTCAACGGCATGGTCCAGTCGCTCTCGCGCGAGCTCGCCCCCATGGGCATTCGCGTCAATGCCGTCGCACCCGGCGTGACCAAGACCGATATGGTCGCCAACCTGCCCGAGGAGATTATCAAGCCCATCATCGCCACCATTCCGCTGGGTCGCATGGGCGAGCCCGAGGATGTCGCCAACGCCTTTGTTTTCCTGGCGAGCGACATGTCCTCCTACGTCACGGGCGCCGTGCTCCCCGTCGACGGAGCTGCCCGCTCCTAAAGGTCGAAAGTTTCGGCTTCGAACTTCAACAGAGTTCAACGCAAAAGGCGCGCTGTCTGCATCAACCGCAGGCAGCGCGCCTTCTTCTGTTTGAAGTGGAAGCCGTGTCCCAGAATTTCGTCTCAAAACGGGATGCGCTTTCCCGCAGAGCATCGATGCGGAAACCGCATCCCACTCTGAGGGCTTATTCCGGGACACAGCTTCCCGAGAGCTCTCGTTTCGGAAACCGTATCCCGTTTTGGATGTCAATTCTGGGATGCAGTTTCCGCAACAGATCGCCCGCGGAAACTGCATCCCGTTTCGGGTCTTTAAAGCGGGACGCGACTCCCTTGAGAGAGTATCGACTACTTACCGTCGTCGTCCTGGGCTTCATCGCTCGCATAGAGCTCCAGCATGCGGCGGCGGTATTCGCGTACGGCGAGTTTGGCGCGCTCCAGACGGCGACGCTCGCGCGGAGTCAGCTCGGACGGGTCGATCTCGTCGCCATAGGTCTTCTCGGCCAGCAAATGAGCGGCATCCACGATGCGGGCATCGATGTGGCCGCTCGCCGCCTCGGCGGAAAGACGCTCGGCAATCGTATCGAGCGTAGGCAGGCCCTCGAATACGCGACCATGGCCATGCGAGGTCAGCAGCTCGTGCTCGCGTGCGAGCAGGCTCGCCAAATCGTGATGGGCGCGCAGAATATCGAACGCATCGGAAGGATGCTCGGCAACCTCTGCCACGGCGGCGACCGGCGCGGCATCGACCACGTGGTAGAAGAGCTGCGCGAGCAGCGGCATCAAGAACACCGTGATGGCACCGGCGGCAACCATGACCGATGCAATATCTTGCGACAGCGCACCCGCGTTGACGGCCACGCTCGTCACGGCAACGATGATCGGCAGCGCCGTGGTGCAGTACAGGGCCACGGTAATGCGGCCATACGCCGACACATCGCGCGTCTCGGGACAGATGCTCATAGAGACAAGAATGGGTACGGCACGAATAATCAACAACGCCACGATAAAGCCCACGAGCAGCCCGGGGCGCGACACCACGGCCGTCAAATCGATCTTTGCACCCGACACGGTAAAGAACACCGGGATCAAAAAGCCGTAGGCCAGGCCGTCGAGCTTGGTCTCAAGCGTATGGTTGCCCTCGGGGATGATATAGCGCAGGACGAAGCCGGCGGCAAAAGCGCCCAACACGATATCGAGGCTAAAAATGGCGGAAAACGCCACGAGCGTGACCAAAATAAGCACCGTCAGGCGCACGAAGGTCTGCGACGTGGTATCGGCGCGCTCCTCGACAAACGCAAAGAAGCGGCTGCCGACGCGTTTAGAGCGGCTGGGGACCACGGCAAGCAGCACGCACACGGCGGCAAATAAGCCCAAGATCAGCAGCGTCTCGATACCCGTACGGGCAGACAGCAGTACCGACATGGCGAGCACGGGGCCGAGCTCGCCCCACGTACCATAGGCGAGAATCGAATCACCGACGCGCGTTCCGGCAAGCAACCGCTCGCGCAAGATGGGCATGAGCGCTCCAAGTGCCGTCGAGGTCAAGGCGAGCGTCACAGCGATACCGTCGAAATGGCTGACCGAGAACCACGGGGTAAAGCGCACGGCAAGCCAGGCGATACAAAATGTGACAACCCACGTGGCCATACCGTAGCGCCCCTCGACGCCCGTGATGTTCTTGGGATCGATCTCAAAGCCGGCAAGCAGGAACAAAAATGCCAGACCGAGCTCCGACACGAGCGAGACCTCGGCATCTACATGGATAACGCCGAGCATATGCGGCCCTAACACCGCGCCGAACACGAGCAAAAAGACCGTCTCGGGAACGGGCTTTCCAGGAATCGCCGAGGCGATAAAGGGACTCGCAAAGGCCACGAGCGCGATGATGGCGAGCGAAACGAATGCCATGTGATGCCTTTCTCTTGTTTGCGCTTCACTGTAGCACCCTCGCCGTCCTCTACGCGCCGCGAGCTGTCGTATCATAGTGACGTTTACAAACATGTGGCTCAAGGCGACCGCGAGGCTTGCCCCGCAAACCGACCGCTGCCGCATACCGTACCGTACGCCCAACCGATCAGGAAGGCAGGAACCAATGGTCTCTCGTATCTACGTGGAGAAGAAACCCGGGTTCGACGTCGAGGCTCAGCAGCTCAAGGGCGAGCTGACCGAGATTCTCGGCATTCAGGGCATCGAGGCCCTGAGGATCATCAACCGCTACGACGTCGAGGGCATCGACGAGGAGCTCTTCCGCTCCTGCGTGCCGACCGTCTTTAGCGAGCCCCAGGTCGACGTGACCTATGACGAGCTCCCCGCAAGCGATGGCGCCGTCTTTGCCGTCGAATTCCTGCCTGGCCAGTTTGACCAGCGCGCCGACTCCGCCAGCGAGTGCGTGCAGCTCATCAGCCAGGGCGAGCGCCCCGCCGTGCGCTCCGCCAAGGTCTATATGATCTCGGGCAACTTGGACGAGGCCGCCATCGAGGCCATCAAGCACTACGTGGTGAACCCGGTCGAAGCCCGCATCGCCTCGCTCGACCTGCCCGAGACGCTGTACATGGAGACCCCCGAGCCCCAGCCCGTCGAGGTGCTCGACGGCTTCCGCGAGCTCGATGAGGCCGGCCTTGCCGCCTTTATTTCCGAGCGCGGTCTTGCCATGGACGAGGCGGACATCGCCTTCTGCCAGCAGTACTTCCGCGATGAGAATCGCGACCCCACCATCACCGAGATCCGCGTGATCGACACCTACTGGTCCGATCACTGCCGCCACACCACCTTCGGCACCGTCCTGGATGACGTGACGATCGACGACGCCGTGGTGCAGCAGGCCTTCGACCGCTACATGGAGATGCGCCACGAGCTCGGTCGCGACGCCAAGCCCGTCTGTCTCATGGACATGGGCACCATCGGTGCCAAGTACCTTAAGAAGACCGGCGTCATGACCGATGTCGACGAATCCGAGGAGATCAACGCCTGCACCGTCAAGGTGAAGGTCGATGTCGATGGCGAGGACCAGGACTGGCTGTTCCTGTTTAAAAACGAGACCCACAACCACCCGACCGAGATTGAGCCCTTCGGCGGTGCCGCCACCTGCGTGGGCGGCGCTATCCGTGACCCGCTCTCGGGCCGCAGCTATGTGTATCAGGCCATGCGCGTCACCGGTGCCGGCGACCCCACCGTCCCGGTTTCCGAGACGCTCGAGGGCAAGCTGCCGCAGCGCAAGCTCGTGACCACTGCCGCCGCCGGCTACTCCAGCTACGGCAATCAGATCGGCCTTGCCACCGGCCAGGTCAACGAGCTCTATCACCCCGGCTACGTGGCCAAGCGCATGGAGGTCGGCGCCGTGGTGGGCGCTACCCCGGCAAACCACGTGCGCCGCGAGTGCCCCGCCCCCACCGACAAGATCATCCTACTGGGCGGCCGCACCGGCCGTGACGGCATCGGTGGTGCCACCGGCTCCTCCAAGACCCAGAACACCGAGTCCATCGAGACCTCGGGCGCCGAGGTCCAGAAGGGCAACGCCCCGGTCGAGCGCAAGCTGCAGCGCCTCTTCCGCCGCGGCGACGCCTGCCGTCTGATCAAGCGCTGCAACGACTTTGGCGCTGGCGGCGTCTCGGTCGCCGTGGGCGAGCTTGCCGACGGCCTGTACGTGGACCTGGACACCGTGACCAAGAAGTACGACGGTCTTGACGGCACCGAGCTCGCCATCTCCGAGTCCCAGGAGCGCATGGCCTGCGCCGTCGCCGACGGCGACGTCGAGGAGTTCATGGGCTACGCCGCCGAGGAGAACCTCGAGGCGACCGTTATCGCCGAGGTTACCGCCGAGCCGCGCATGCGCATGGCCTGGAACGGTGTCGCCATCGTCGACCTGTCCCGTGAGTTCCTCAACTCCAACGGTGCGCCCAAGCACCAGGTCGCCCACGTGTGCGCCCGCAGCGTGTGGCAGCCCAGCTGGGCCGGCACCACGCTTGCCGAGCGCATGACCTCGCTTGTCACCGACCTCAACGTTGCCTCCAACAAGGGCCTTTCCGAGCGCTTCGACTCCACCATCGGCGCCGCAACCGTGCTTATGCCTTTTGGCGGCAAGGCGCAGCTCACCCCGAGCTCGGCCATGGTCGCCAAGTTCCCCGTGGACGGCGAGACCACCACGGCAAGCGCCATGGCATGGGGCTTCAACCCCTACCTGATGGAGGCCGACCAGTTTGCTGGCGCTTACCTGTCCGTGGTCGAGTCCATCGCCAAGCTCGTGGCCGCCGGCTTTGAGCACAAGCGCGCCTACCTCTCCTTCCAGGAGTACTTCGAGCGCCTGCGCACCGAGGCCGAGCGCTGGGGCAAGCCCATGGCAGCCGTCCTGGGCGCCCTTATGGCCCAGGTCGATCTGGGTGCCGGTGCCATCGGCGGCAAGGACTCTATGAGCGGCTCGTTTGAGGACGAGGCCGGTGAGCTCAACGTTCCGCCGACCCTGATCAGCTTCGCTGTGGCCGTGGGCAAGGCCGCCCGTGCCGTCTCGCCCGAGTTCAAGGGTCTGACGCATCGCGTCGTGCGCATCGCCCCCGCCACCTATGGTGAGGACTACCGCCCCGACGCTCAGCAGCTGCTCGCCGCGTTTGACGCCGTCGAAGCGCTCACCGCCAACGGCAACGCTCTGGCCGTCTCCACGCCCGGCTACGGCTGCGGCGCCGAGAGCCTCTTTAAGATGTGCGTCGGCAACCAGATCGGCATCGAGCTTGCCGAGGACGTGGACGTGGAGAGCCTATTCACCCCGCTCTACGGCAGCTTTATCGTCGAGCTCGCCGAGGACGCCGAGCTGCCCGAGGTCGCCGACGGCGTTGTCGTCGAGCCCCTGGGCACCACCGTCGAGGGCTATGTCATCGACACCGGCTCCGAGGTCATCGAGCTCGCCAAGCTCCAGGAGGCCTGGGAGAGCGGCATCGAGGGCGTCTTCGCCTACCGCAGCGCCGGCAAGACCCCCGAGGTCGAGACCATCGACTTCCGCGCCAAGGACATCCACGTGTACGGCGGCGCCAAGATCGCCCGCCCGCGCGTGATCATCCCCGTGTTCCCCGGCAACAACTGCGAGTACGACAGCGCCCGCGCCTTCCGTGCCGCCGGTGCCGAGGCCGACACCTTCGTGATCAACAACCTCACGCCCGAGGCCGTCGCCGAGAGCACCCACGAGCTTGCCCGCCGCATCCGTGCAAGCCAGATCGTCATGATCCCCGGCGGCTTCTCGGGCGGTGACGAGCCCGACGGCTCCGCCAAGTTCATCACGGCGTTCTTCCGCGCTCCCGAGGTCACCGAGGCGGTCCGCGACCTACTCAAGGCCCGCGACGGCCTGATGCTGGGCATCTGCAACGGCTTCCAGGCCCTGATCAAGCTCGGCCTGGTGCCCTACGGCGACATCGTCGACGCCACGCCCGATGCGCCCACGTTGACGTTCAACACCATCGGTCGCCACCAGAGCCGTCTGGTGCGCACCCGCATCTCGTCCAACCTGTCCCCGTGGCTGTCGCAGTGCAGCCTCGACGACCCCTACACCGTCGCCATCAGCCACGGCGAGGGCCGCTTTGTCGCCAACGACGAGGTACTCGCCCAGCTTATCGCCAACGGCCAGGTCGCCACGCAGTACGTGGGCGAGGACGGCAAGCCCAGTATGGATCTTTCCGTCAACCCCAACGGCTCGGCGCTCGCCATCGAGGGCATCACGAGCCCCGACGGCCGTGTCCTGGGCAAGATGGGCCACGCCGAGCGTCGCGGCGACAACCTGTACCGCAACGTGCCCGAGCATGTCCCAGGCGATAAGTTCATGCCGATCTTTGAGAGCGGCGTGGCCTACTTCGCTTAATGCGTCCCATCGGGTACAATCCCCTCGGGTAACAACACCCGCCACCGGCACGCCCGGTGGCGGGTTCTTTTTTTGCTTCGCGCATACAGGAAGGACATCATGGAAAGCCGCAAGCCGTATCTCGCCACCCTGCCCGGACTCATCCTGGGCTGCCTCGTCTGCTGCGCGCTCTGGGGGTCGGCTTTTCCCTGCATCAAGATCGGCTACGGCCTCTTTGGCATTCCCGCGCACGACAGCGCCTCGCAGCTGCTCTTCGCGGGTCTGCGCTTCACCCTTGCCGGCATGCTGGTCATTGTTGGCATGAGCGTGGCCCAGCGCCGTCCGCTCGTTCCGCAAGTGCGCGATATCAAGCCCATCTGCATCTTGTCGCTCTTCCAGACTATCGGGCAGTACTTCTTTTTCTACCTGGGACTCTCGCGCGCCAGCGCCATGTCGAGCTCCATCATCGAGGCCAGCGCCAACTTCCTCGCAATCCTCTTTGCCGCCTTGGCGTTTCGCACCGAAAAGCTCGATGCGGCCAAGGTGCTCGGCTGCGTGCTGGGCTTTGCCGGTGTCGCGCTCGTCAACCTTTCGGGCGCGGATGGTACCTTTGGCTTTACACTCGGCGGCGAGGGCTTTATCCTGGCCTCCACTGTCGCGGGTGCTCTTTCGACCTGCCTGATCGGCATCTTCTCGCGCAAGCACGACGGCGTCTTGCTTGCCGGGTGGCAGTTCTTGGTCGGCGGACTGGTCCTCACCGCCATCGGCTTTTTGATGGGCGGCGCGCTCTCCCCCACGGCGATTGCCCCCGCCATCGCGCTCATCATCTACATGGCGCTTATCTCCGCGGTCGCCTACTCGCTGTGGTCGCGCCTGCTTGCCGTCAACCCCGTCAGCCGCGTCTCGGTCTTTGGGTTTATGAACCCCGTCTTTGGCGTGCTGCTGAGCGCGCTGCTGCTCGGCGAGGGCGCTGGCACGAGCCCCGTTACCGTCATCGTTGCCCTGCTGTTGGTCTGCGGCGGCATCATCATTGTCAACAGACCTCAAAGGGCCTAACAAGCCAGGTCTTTGCGTATGTCGCGCTTGCAACGGGCGTCCGCGCGCGCCCTTTTTTCTAGCGTATCTGGACGCCGGCTTTCTTTTTCTCGGCCTTGACGCGGTAGAGATCCGCATCGGCAGCGCGAAGTAAGTCTTGCCAGGTATCAACACTATCGCCAACCCGCGCGTAACCGATGGACATCCGCAATGCATACGGCACCTCGGCACGAGCGAGCTCGTCGTTAATCGCCGAACACAGGTCCATGATGTCCTGCTCCGCCGTCGCCTTTTGAAGCACCACGAACTCATCGCCGCCATAACGTGCGATAAAGCCACCAGACGCCGAGCAGACCTCTTTGAGCGTAGCAGATACGACCTGGAGGGCATGATCGCCCTCCACATGTCCATAGCGATCGTTAATCTGCTTAAAGCCGTCGGCGTCCATCATAAGCAGATACACATCTTCGGCCTGATCCACATTTGAGAACAGCGACAGCATATAGGTCTCAAAACGGTTGCGATTGTTGAGGCCAGTCAACGGGTCGGTCGAGATCAGCTGCTCCTGGTAGATGATGTAGAGCAGCAGGATGCTCAGCGTTATACCGACGCAAAGGCCCGGTACCGAAAACAAAATCTGGAAGGTACCACCCACCAGAGCGGGAACCGCAAAAAAGGCGAGGGTGCGATAAATGGCCTTCTTTTGCAGGCTTTCGACTTTTCGAGCCTGAATAAAGGCATGCAAGGACGTATATATGACGTAGCAGTAGCTCACGATAGGCTGAATCATATAAAGCGCTCCGCGACGATATACGCCCTGCGCATCGATATAGAACATAGTGTGCGTCCAGTAGCTGGTAAATGCCAGCACGACCACCAATGCGGTTGGCAACATTAAAAGTACCACCCTGTAGGGCGTGGTCAGGAGCCGTGAGCCCTGCATCGTCTCGGAATAGAAAAACCAAATGAGGCACGCGATGGCGAACAGCGAAAACGAAACCGCGTTGGAAATCCAGTTCGCCGTGATGCCTACAGGAGTGCTCACGCCGTCCGAGAGCGTCCAGATCATATCGAAGAAAATGTAGGCAGCAGACGTATAGCCCAGCATGCTAAACAAAAGTTGCTGGGTGCTCGAGAACAAGGAGCGGCGGCTTCGTGCGGCAAGCCCGATAAGAATAATCATGCACAGCAGGAATATCTCGATCTTGAGTGCCTTAACCACTAGACGCCATCCCTTCAATATCCAAGTGGTCAGAATCGCCCGAATCGTGTCTGGGCAACAAACACCCCCTACTCCGCAGGGGTAATGGGAATAATAGCAGAGCGCCCGAACGTTACTGCAAGATAGCTTTCGTTCGGACGCTCGAACGGCGCGAATTGCACGCCGGAATCTGTTATCGGCAACGGCCGTTACTCACCGGCGATATCGGTTGCGACAGCCTCCTCGATGGCTTCGACACCGGCGGGCGACAGATCCTCTTTGCCGTGGCAGAACTTCTTATCGACCCAGCCGGTCAGAATCGGGGCCATGATTGCCGTGATGATGACGGCGGTGGCGATCTGCGCATACGCGGTGGGCGCAAGCTCGGCATAGCGCGGGGCGACCTCGGCGAGGGCGACCGGCGTGGTCATAGCCGTGCCGGCAATGGTGGAGCATGCCACAGCCGCCTTACCGTTGCCGCCGCACAGGCGCTCGAAGGCAAAGGTAATGGGACCGACGATAAAGAGCGTGATGAGGCCCAGCAGGATGCCCGAGATGCCGCCGGTGATAAAGCTCGAAAGGCTCATGGACGCACCGAGCTGAAAACCGATGACAGCGATCGCGGGATTGGCACCGGGGACCAACAGGTTCTTGATAAACGGGAACAAGTTGCCCAGAACCATACCGATAACAAGCGGCAGGATAGATCCGATGATGGTGCCGACGGGGATGTTGGCGAGGCCCGAGACACCGAGGATGATCATGGTGACGGCGGGGCCGGCCGTAAAAAACAGGATACCGACGGCGCCCTGCTCGGACTCATCGCCGAACTCGCCCATGATGCCCGTATAGAGCGCCATGTTGCAAAACGTGATGCCGCCGATGATGGACACGGAGCTCAGGCCCAGGAAGTTGTCGTTAAAGAAATACGCGACGCCCAGGCCCAACGCGGCTGCCACCACAAGCTTAGGGACCAGCACGACGATACCGGTCTTGATGGCGCCCGGCGTGGACTTAAAGCTAATGCCGGCGCCCACGAAGAGCAGGATCGCAGCGACGATGGTATTGGAGCCACCGCGGCAGGCAGCCGTAAAGAAGCCGCCGATCTCAAAGACCTGCGGACAGAAAGTGTTGAGCAAAAGGCCAACGATCATGGGATAGATCATGATGTCGCCCGGGATACGCGGTACCTTGAATTTCTTTTGCTCGTTGGCGGTTGCTTCTTGTGCCATGAAACCCCCATTTCCGTTGACGAGGCACAAAAGCCCACGTCGCACTTTGCTACAGTAAAGTCTGAACATGGTACCAGAAGAAGCAGACCGGCTCGGTGAGAAATTCAATTCGTTGGGCCGGAACGCCAAACGTGCCCCGCTCTTATATGAGGCTCAAGACGATATAGAGCACGATGCCCGAGACGCAGCACCACAGCATCGACTTTGTCTTCACAGCCACCACCACGACGCCGGCAGCCGCAATCCAGGGAGCCAAGGCAGGCCAGAGTCCCGCGTCGAACGCGCCGGGGCTCACCAAGTCGTTGGCGACCAGCGCGGCAAAGGCAGCGGGCGGGATATAACCCAGGGCCTCGGTAATGCGGGGCGACAGCGTTCTCCCGCGCAAGGCAAACGCCGGCGCGATGCGAAAGAACGCGATAGCAGCCCACGACGACAGCCACAGAACCAAGAACTCGTTAACGGGCATCGCGGGCACCTCTTCCGTCAAATACAGCATCGCACGCCAGCGCAATGGCAATGCCGACCACGACGCTTGCCGGTACGGCAATATTCGTGAGGCCCAAGAACTTGCATACGGCGACGGACACCGCGCCCGAAACCGCCGCGACAACGTTGCCGCGCGACAGCCGCTGCGAAAAGAGTAGACAGATAAAGAGCGACGTGCAGACGAAACTCGCAATAGCGGTGGGAACATCGACAACGGCACCGACGATGGCACCCATCGTGCACGAAGCGCCCCATGTCGCGATGAGGATCACGTTGAGCACGAAGGATTCGCGCGGGCCCCAATCCTCCCCCTCAACCAGCTTGGCAAGCGAGATGCCGTATGCCTCCTCGGTGAGCGTCGCGGCAACAGCCAGCGTCTGACGCTTCGAGGCGCCCGCCAGATGGGGTGCGATCGATGCCGAATAAAGAGCGAAGCGCGAGGAGATGGCGGCGACGCTCGCGATAATCGAAGGTGCCGGTACGCCCGCCAGCCAAAGATTGCAGATCATAAACTGGCCGCTGCCCGTCACAAACGTGCTGCTCAGAGCAAAGACCATCCAGGGCTCCATTCCCGTCTGCCCCATAATCATTCCGCACGGCGCGCCTATCGCAACATAGGTAAGCATCACCGGCCAGACGGTTTTAACGATCCTAAGGACCATGCCACTCCCATTCTGGTAAGTCGTCTGCAGCGCGCCTCGCAACGCAGCAGAAATACCAACCGGTGGCAATAAAGTTCGCCTACAATTGCCACCGGATCGAAAGACACAACTTTTTAGGAAGTCATTATGACAGCTATCGATCGAGACCGGGCGCGCGCGGCCTTCAAACGCTATACCGATGCTTACGATGCCGCCAATCCGCGCATCGCACTCAAGATTGAACATACCTATCACGTGGCGGAAGCGTGCGATACCGTGGCGCGTGAGCAGGGCTGGTCACCGCAGGACATTGACCTGGCGTGGCTTTGTGGGCTGTTACACGATATGGGCCGCTTTGAGCAGTTGCGACGCTGGGACACCTTTAAGGACGCCGAGAGTATGAGCCATGCAGCGTTGGGTGTCGGAGTCCTCTTTGGCGAGAACCCCGACGACGCGCCTGCCACAACAAGCATCCGAGATTTCATCGAGACCAAAAAGCACGACGAGCTCATCCGCGCGAGCATCGCCTATCACAGCGACTTTCGCCTGCCGGCGCAACTCGACGAGCGCACGCGACGCTTCTGCGATATCGTGCGCGACGGCGACAAAATCGACATTATGCGCACCATCGCCGACAGCACCGTCGACACCATCCTCAAGGTGGACGAGAAGACGTTTCTCGGCAGCCACTTCTCGGCACCGACGCTGGCCGCCTTTGACGAGCACCGCTGCGTCGCACGCGATGAGCGCGACGAGCCCGCAGACTACCTGGTGGGACTCATCTGCTTTATGTTTGAGCTCGTCTATCCAGCAAGCCGCGCGCTGGCGCGCGAGCAGGGCGATATCTACCGCCTGCTCGACGCGCCCTTTGGCATTACGCGCCCCTTTACCGATCCCGCCACGCAAGCGACCTGGGAGCGCCTAAAGGACGAGATGCGCGACTGGCTGGCGCGCGCCTAGCGCTCAAGCTGGGCCAGCAGCTCCTCGACGACCTCGACGGCATCACCGACAACCTTATACTGGGCAGCACCGAAGATGGGGGCATCCGGGTCCTCGTTGATGGCGATAATGCACTCCGCCCCACCGATGCCGGCAAGATGCTGGATAGCGCCCGAAACACCGATACTCACGAGAAGCTTGGGCGAAACCGATACGCCCGTCTGGCCAATCTGATGGCGATACTCCAACCAGCCGGCCTCCACGACAGGTCGCGTGCAGCCAAGCTCGGCTCCCAGGGCCTCGGCGAGCTTTCGCATCAGCGGTAGGTTTTTCTTGGAGCCAATGCCGCGGCCCACCACGACCAGACGCTCGGCATCGGCAATTGAGGCCTGCTGTCCCCACTCCTCGGCGGGAATCGAGATCTCAACACGAGCCCTGACGTCATCCGCAAGCGATACCTGGGTGATCGTGCCGGAACGGCCGTAGTCAAAGTCGGACGCCTTAAAGATGCCGGGACGCACCGTTGCCATCTGGGGACGATGATTGGGGCAGACGATGGTGGCCATCAGGTTGCCGCCAAACGCCGGACGCGTCTGTTGCAGCAGCCCCGTCTCCGTATCCATTGAAAGTACGGTGCAGTCAGCCGTAAGGCCCGTCTGCAGGCGCACGGCAACGCCAGGCGCCAGCTCACGGCCAAAGGCGGTCGCACCGTACAGAATGGCCTCGGGCTTGCGCTCTGCCACCAAATCGCAGATCAGCCGGGCATAGACCTCCGCATCGTTCTGGCGCAGACGCTCGTCGCGACAGACCAGGACCTCGTCTGCACCGGCGTAAACCAGATGCTCCAGGTCACCGAGAGAACCCTCGGGGCCCATGCCGACCAGCGCCACTAGGCGACAGCCGCGTGCATCGGCAAGTTCGCGGCCCTTGCCCATGAGCTCATAGGCAACGGGAGTCACCGTATCGTGCTCGTCGGTCTGCACGAATACCCAAATGTCTCGATATGCGTCAAGGTCAACCGCGCCAGCGGCCTCGTCGCGCTCGATCGAGATGGCGTTGACGGGGCAAGCGTCGACGCACCCGCCGCATAGGATGCAGCCGTCGGTTACGCGGGCGCAACGGTTGGGCCGCTCGCCTTCCACTACGATCCCGCCCGAGGCACAGGCGCGAACGCAGCGACCGCAGCCGATACAGGCTTCGCTATCGATAATCAGTCCGCTCATCTATGCCATCCCCTCGATAATCTTGGCAAGTTTTACCGCCTGCTCGGACGCCGTTCCGTCAACGGCCTCGCACGTTTGGTCGCGGTCGGGCACAAACGATCGCACGACCTGTGTCGGCGAGCCGGCAAGACCGCAGCGCGCGGGGTCGGCATGCACGTCGGCAGCGTTGACCACGCGCACGTCCGCCTCCTCGGCCGCACGAATACCGGCAATGCTCGGCATGCGCAGTTGGCCAATCTCCTTGGCAGTCGTCATCGCACACGGCATCTCAAGATAGACCGTCTCCTCACCGGCATCGCAGCCGTGAACAAGCGCCAGCGAGCCGCACGTCGTAAAGCCCGCGCTCTGCACGCAGCTCACGTCGGTCACGCAGGGAATCTCAAAGGCACCGGCAAGCTCGGGACCAATCTGGGCCGTATCGCCGTCAACCGCCATCTTGCCACAGATGAGCAGGTCGAAGTCCTCGTCGAGCGCCTCGATGCCGCACTTGAGGGCATAGGTGGTTGCCAGGGTATCGGCACCTGCAAAGGCGCGGTCGGTCAGCAGCAGTGCGTCATCGGCGCCTCGGGCGATGCAGTCGCGCAGCAGCGACTCGGTCGCGGGGATGCCCATCGACACCACCGTTACGCGCACGTCCATGCCAAAGCCGATAAAGTCGTCCTTCAGCGCCAGCGCGCATTCCAGAGCGCTTGCATCGAACGGGTTAATGACCGCCTGCTTGCCATCGCGCACGATGGTATTGGTCTTGGGGTCCATCTTGACCTCGGTGCTGCCCGGCACCGCCTTGACGCACACCACCATATGGAAATCGCTCATCTTCACGCGCCCCCTTTCTGGACGAGCTCATCCAAGAGCTTCTCCGAAAACAGGTTACCGCGACCCAGCTGCCCGGCAGGATCGAGCTGGAGCTTGAGCCGCGCCGACTCGACCATGGCCTCGTGGCCGTACATCGTCTCCAAGAAGCCCGCCTTGATCTTGCCGACGCCGTGCTCGGCAGAAACTGCACCGCCCATGGCCGTGACCTCGGAAGCCCACTGGGCAAAGAGTTCTCCACCACGACGGTAGTCTTGCGCATCGCGCGGTAGGATGTTCACATGCAGATGGTTGTTCCCGATGTGTCCCCAGGCAGCAGACTCAAGCCCGCTTTCGGCCAGCGTGCGGCGATAGAGGGCAATGACATCGGCCAAGCGTGCGTTGGGCACCGACATGTCCGAGCCCAGTTTGGTGATGGTGGGATCCGTGCGGCGACGCTCGTCGATGAGCATGTTGACGCTCTCGGGCACCGCATGACGGAAGAATCGCTGACACTCGCGATCGACCTCGGTGCGCGCGACCCATGTCGCATCGTCGCTGCCGCCCGTAAGCTCCAGTACCCACCCCAAGTGATACAGCTCCTCAGTCGCCTGGGCTTCGTCGTCGCAGTCGAGCTCCACGTAGACACAGACCTTGGCGTCTTTGTCGAGCGCCGGCAGCGAGGCAAACGCTGTCGACTGCTCGCGCTGGCGACGCAGGATATCCAGGGCGCCAGCATCGAAATATTCGATGGCGGCCGCGTGGGACAGGACGGGACGCACGGAATCTGTGAAGGACACGGCCTTGTCTTCGCTGTCAAAGAAGCAGCTCACACCCCAAACGACCGCAGGCGCCGCCTGCAGGGCGATCTCGAGCTCGGTAATGACGCCGAGTGTGCCGCACGCACCGATAAAAAGATCGATGGCGTCCATATCGTCCGCAACAAAATAACCCGAGGCATTTTTGGTCTTGGGCATGGTGTAGTCAGGAAGATCGAGCTCGAGTGCATGGCCCTCTGCCGTCACGAGCGACAAGTGGCGGCCCTGGGCAAAAGCCTCGCCGCGCTGAAGCTCAAGCAAATCGCCATCAGCCAGCGCGACGTGGAGTCCCGTGATATGCGGGCGCATGGGGCCGTAAGCGTAGCTGCGGGCGCCGGAGGCGTTGCATGCCGCCATGCCGCCCAGGCAGGCAGATGCCTCGGTGGGATCGGTAGGAAAGAATTGCTCGGGAGCTTCCTGGAACTCCTCGTAGGCCTCAAGCGATGCCCGGTCCCAGCCGGCAGTCGGCAGCACTTTTTTGCCCAGTTGCTTGCGCAGCTCAGACAGCACGACGCCGGGCGCCACACGCAAAAGAAAGCGGCCCCGCTCATCGCGGCGAATGCCTAGGTAGCGATTCATGCGGGAAGTATTGAGAATGTGACCGCCATGAGGCACGGCTCCGGCGGCAAGACCGGTCCGGGCGCCCTGAACCGTCACCGGGACACGCTCGGCATGGAGCTTTTTCAAAATGGCACGGACCTCGTCCTCCGTTGTCGGAAACGAGATGCTCGAGGCCTCGCCCGATGTGCGAGACTCATCGCGACCATACTCCTCGAACTCGTCGGTGAAGGGTTTGATGGTTGCAGACACGCGAACTCCCCCTTTAGCTAACTACAGTGTTTGCAGGGAGATGTTACCGCATCGTTTCGTCGACGTGTTCGAGACCGTCTCCATAATTGGCGATTTTTACGTTCGTGCAATTCGGCGAGCGGCAAGGTTTCCTCGGCAGACGATGCTTTTGACACATGTCGCTTTACCGCCAGCGACCACGCAATTGGCGCTCGAAAAAAGTTAAAGTATTTTTTACCATCCTCTACCTGCGGAGATGTCAATCCGTCAAGCATTTGGTCAGAAATTGGTCAAGTAGTGACTGATACGGTCGGCGTCGACAGGCAAAACCAATGGAAGTTTTGGCCCCAGAAGCAGGGAGGTTCCCATGGCATATTACTGGCCCCAGTACGGCGTCGCCATCGAGGTCGACGACGATCCCTATCTCCTGCCTTTCGACGAAGAGGCGTTCCCCGATACGGCGGTCTACCACGTCACCACCGATGTTATCTGCGACCCCGAGTCGTTCTCGGCGCTCGCCCACCACATCGCGCGTATCCACAACATCGAGCTCCCTCACGACTTCGACGAGCTCATCTACTCGCGCCGCCTGATGCTTCACATGCTCTTTGGAGCGGACCCGTCCACGTTCGCACGTGTCTACACCACCAAGGACGCCGCATGAGTGCGAAGAAGCCGCCCCGCCTTGCAGGGCTGGGGCGTCGCAAGAAACTCGTCGTTGTCTGCCTGGCTATCGTCTGCGCCCTCATCGCCGTAGGGCTATACGTCTGGCAGTCGCAGCCCGTGCCCGAAGCGGGTGCCTCAGTCACGACGGCAGAGGGTAAATCGCGCCAAGAAATCCAGGATGAGCTCGACGCCATCGTCCGCGACAACATGATGACGATCTCGGTCGCGCCGGTCGCACAGTTGCAGGAAGACGGCAAGTTGCGCGTCAACGTGCAAAACGTCCAAGACAACAAGTTTCCCCAGCGCTTTCGCGTGATTCAAAACGACGAGACCATCTATGAGTCCGGTGTGGTCGAAGCCGGCAAGACGGTTGAGACCTGCCCCGCCGGCGATATCCAAGAAGGCGAGGCATATATCGAGATTCAGGCACTCGATGCCAAGACCTACGACACCCACGGCAATCCGACGCGCGTCAAAGTGCGGGTGGCCCAAGCAGAAGGCTAGTGGCAGACGCGCTCGCAGGGGCAGCACCCGGTCCCCATTCGTCCAACCATCACGGAAACAGTCCGTGACGAGCAGAAAGGATCGATTATGAACACACCCATGAACCGGAGCGGAGCCAGGGCACTCGTCGTGGGCGCAGGGCTTACGCTCGCACTTGCGATGGGCGCCGCGCCAACGGCGGCCATCGCAGAGGTGCGCGTTGGAACCACCGATGTGACGGTGAAGGCCGACATTAGCAATGTTTCGTTTAAGGCGCCAACGGTCATCCCCTTTGCCGCCAAAGTCGACGGAACGCTTGTAGGACCCTCCGACAAGACGATTACCATCGACAACCTCTCGGCATATGGCATCCACGTCACCAACATGAAGGTCACGGCCAAGAACGACTGGACAATTGTTGCAGACGCAAAGACGGGTTCGGCCCAGAACTCCATCGATTTTAAGGTTGGCCCTGATAAGGCAGAAAAGGATGCCAGCTCGGCGACTCAGACTACGGGCCTCGATCTTTCCAAAGAGGCAAGCTTCGACATGAAGTACAAGGACATTGCCGACGGAACGGACAAAATCAAGCTCAATGTGAGTGGCCACGTCGCCCGCGTAACGCGTGACATCTACCACGCCACCGGTACGGGAGATCAAGTGGCAAGCATCACCTGGACGGTCGAGCCCGGTGCGCACGCCACGTCCTAAGGCGATTGCACTGGCCGCCATCGTCGGCATCTTGGCGTCCGCACCTGCCATGGCCTTTGCTCAACAAGAGCAAGCGCAGGCGGCCACAGAAGTGACCGTCGACCTTTCGGGCCTTAATCGCGACGGCCGTCACGAGCCGCTCGCTCAAACGAGCGACACCCGGCAACTCATTGCGGTAGGCTTCGCCACGGCGGGAGCAGGGCTGACGTGCCTTGGCCTGCACATCAAACGCAACCAATAGCCAAGCACGACCGGAGCACGCGGAATAGATAGGAGAACCATGGCACCCAAAAACCTTTTGCCCGTTGCCGCGCTCTGCAGCGCACTGGCGAGCGGTACGCCTCTCGCCGCTTGGGCAACGCCCGCCACGGCAAACTCTTTACCGCAAGCTCTGAACCCCGTGGCGAATTCGTCGGGTATCGTCGCCTGCCAACGTTTTTCGCTCGCACATGCCACGGTCCGAACCTCGGGATGCCTTCACCGCAATACGGCCGACTCGATAGTCGTGGATATCAAGCGACCGGACAAGGAGAACCGACCCCAGACAGGTTATGCCATCTGCACATGGAAATCGGCCGCAGTCGACGCCGATGGCGACCCGTGCGACTTAGAGCTGCGCATCGATATTGACTCGGTCGATGACTCGGCGAACGGGGCGAAGGTCGTCTTCGACAGCGCGGCCTATGAAGAAGAAGGAGGGGGTGTATGCCTGGGCTGCGTTCCCTCGAATGTCGATGGCGCGCAGCCCATCATCTCCTTTACGGCATCGCTGCGACTGACCAAGGCGGACACCGAAGCCATCGCAACGGGAGATGCGCCTTTGCTGTTCTACGCCGGCGACGCGGACGACCAAGAGACTCAAAGCAATAGACAGAAGGGCTCGCTCATCCTCACGCGCGGATCAGAACCCGTCCCCATCAATATCGATACCCAGGCGCAAGGCGTGCAGCGCATTCTCGCCGATCCGGCGCTGCTCCAAATGACATGGCACGGAGTGGGGTCCGTCGGGATTGCTGCTCCTATATCTAGCGATAATGACAAATCCCCCAAAGACGAGGTCGCAGACGCACCGGCACATGTTGACGATGCAGACGATGCATCATCAGAAGACAACGCTGCGGCTCCTCTCGAGAAGCCAGACGGCACCGCCACCGAATTAGGCGATTCCCAACCGAAAGACGGCCTGGACTTTGCCGCTCCCCCAGATGTCGACGAAGGCAACTGTTGCATGATGGTCGCGCTCGACCACACGGAAACCGTCGATGCCGCAAGCATTGAGCCAGTCGCTGCCGATGCGCCCCGCCGCAAAAATATCCTCATCGCATTCCCCAATACCGTCGAGCTCGTCTTTTTGCCTTCGGGTGAAGTCGTCGCGCCTACGGCACTTACAGCAATGGGAGCAAGGAGTGCATCGAACGATATCCAAGCTATCTCGGCACTTGATGCCGCAACGACCGCCAAGTTACACCTTTATTCCGTTGCAGCAGACGGAACGCGAACCGAAGAATTCGACGGAACCAAGCTTTTGATTCCCCGTCGCATCGGTATCCAAGAAGACTTCCCCTATCAAATGGAACTTGAAGGGTTCGATCGTGCACGAGATGCCGACATCATTGCCGCAGCCATCGAATCTCCGCAGCACCTCATGACGCTGCGCTTCGACTTTAGTCCCGTCCTGTAAACCGCTAACCGCCGCTTGGCTCGGATGCTGAGCGCTCCCCTCCCCGTTCTGCTACGATTGCCGCGTTGGCATCAATTACAGGAGGGTTCATGCCGGGTTTAGGAACGATCATCAACGTCGCGCTTTTGATTGCGGGCGGTCTGCTGGGCCTCATGGGTGGGCGCTTCATTACGCCCCGCATCCAAGATACGCTCATGAAGGCGTCGGGGTTGTGCGTTCTGTTTATCGGCCTGGGCGGCACCATGCAAAAGATGCTCGTCATCGATGGAGAGGCATTGGCGACCACCGGCACCACCATGCTTATCGTCTCGTTTGCCCTCGGTTCGCTCATCGGCGAGGCCATCAACCTGGAGGCCGCCATCGAGAACCTCGGCGAATGGCTCAAGCGCAAAACCGGCAGCGAAGGCGACAACGAGTTCACCAACGCCTTTGTCTCGGCATCGCTCACCGTGTGTATCGGCGCCATGGCCATCGTAGGATCGATTCAGGACGGTCTGCTCGGCGACTGGTCCACGCTTGCCCTGAAGGGCGCGCTGGACTGCATCATCGTCTGCACCATGACGGCCTCGCTTGGCCGCGGCTGCATCTTCTCGGCCCTGCCCGTTGCCGTATTCCAGGGCACGATCACGCTTTTTGCCGGCGCACTCTCCCCCATCATGACCACCGCAGCCCTCGACAGCCTTTCGCTTGTGGGCTCCATGCTCATCTTCTGTGTTGGCGTTAACCTTATTCGACCTCAGACCTTCCGCACGGCCAACATGCTCCCTTCCGTCGTCGTGGCGGTCATCTACGCTCTCCTGTTCTAAACTATCTGCATAGTGATATCTCGAACATCTGTTTGATGCTGTGCTATGATATGAGGTCACCGACACCATATAGGGAGAGGAGAGGGCGGTGGCCGACCAGGACGTCAAGATGCTTATCGAGCGCATTATGGCCGAGGCCCGGACCCATCAGTCCGCCCGCTTCTCAAACGAGATCTATGCTGACGAGCCGATTCTCAAGACCGGTCGTCAGATGCAGAACTTCCTCCCCGACCAGTACCGCAAGATGCGCGAGATATCACGCTGGCAAGATGATCCCAAGGGCGGCGCGGGGCGTTGGCTATCGGAGGCGGAGCTCTTTTACCGTCAGGGCCTGCTGATGGCCGACTTCGAGGACGATTGCCCCTACAACGGCACCTTTAAGTCGTACTTTCCCACCTACAACGCCATGAGTGACCGGCAGCTGCGTGGCTACTTCACCTGGCGCGCCCAAGTGCGTCGCGGCAACATCGAGGAGACATCGACCTCGTTTGCTTTTCTGTATCTTTACGAATTGATCTGCGGCATTGGCGTCGACGACCCGCTCGATGGCTTTGACAAGATCAAGGCCTTTTGGGATGCCTATCGCGCCTTTGAGCCCGGTATCGACCGGTTCGCGCGCGTGTGGCTGCAGGATTACGCCGTATTCCACGGACTCGATCCCAAGCTGCTTCACGACTCTAAAACCGTTGCATTCGACAACGCCCTCATCGAGCTGCGCCGCGCAGCTCGAGACCTTGTACCAGCACCGGCACCGTCCGGCCAGACCCCTAAGCGTCGCAAAACCCCCGAGCCCACGCTCCCCCTTCCGCCCGATGAGGCGCGCGAGGAGCGACTCATGGCCGCCATCAACGCCCTCTCCACGTACAACCTAAGCAACTCGCGACTCGACCGCAGCCACCACCGCGATCTGTGCCACGTGGCATGCGCCGTATATGTCCGCATGGCGCGCTACTATGACACGCACCGAAAGACCGGCATCGTGGCGAGTTTATTTGGGGAGGAGACGGCCATGCCCTACACCATGTTTGCCTCGGCCGTGTTCTTTGCGCCCGAGCGCCACGAGGACTGCGAATATCGCCTGGACCCCATTCACATCTACCGATGCCAAAATGGCTTTTGGGAATGTATGCGCATCCACGGCAGCAGACAAAAAAGCAGCAAGCTCGGTGAGATGATGCGCGCCTGCGACCAACGCCTGCGCCTGGCGCTGGATCCCGGCCATCCCCTTAAGGAAGAAAAGGTCCCCAAATATCTGGCCAAGATTATCGATGACGAGATTGTGGCATGGCTTTCGTGGGACGCCGCACACCAGCCCGTCAAGATCGATATCGATCTGAGTCAGCTGGGGCACATTCGGAGCGCCGCCGCACAAACGCGCGAGGCTCTTTTGATCGACGAGGAGCGCGAGGACGGCGCGCTTGCGGATGCCGAGGTGGCAGTTGCCGAACGACGGGAAGCAGAACCCGTGGCCGACACGATCGCCGAACCCGTCGCGACGACCATGCAGCAGAACGAGGCTAGCGAGCCGACCATCTCCACCGAGCAGTTTGGCGTCGTAGCCCCGCTCCTCGCACCAGCGCCCACGCCCGCCGACACCGCGTCCACACTCGATCCCGCCGCAGACGCCTATCTTCGAGCACTACTCGAGCAAAACGCAGCGCAGACGGCATCGGCGGTGGCACAGTCGGGCAAGAGTGAAGACATGCTCGTCGATAGCATCAACGAAGCGCTCTTTGACCTGGTAGGCGACACCGTTATTGAATTTGGCTCAGCAGGACCGCAAATTATCGAGGACTACGAAGCAGACGTGAGAGGATACTTAGACCATGAGTGATACCGCATCCGCAGCACCCCGCGTGCCCAAGCGCGTCGCCGCCGTCATTCTCAACTCGCTCAAGGGCGGCGTTGTCCCGCGCATTGGCCTTCCCTACATCACCGTGGGGCGAGAGATCGAGATCCGTGCTCTGCTCACCGACCTGAGCCTCATCGCCGATGGCGGTGCAAGCTTCCGTTTCCTTGTCGGTCGCTACGGCGCCGGCAAGAGCTTTTTGCTCCAGACCATCCGAACGCATGCCATGGGCGAGGGCTTTGTGGTCGCCGATGCCGACCTTTCCCCCGAACGCCGTCTACAGGGCGGCCAGGGCCAGGGCCTCGCCACCTATCGCGAGCTCATCCGCAACATATCGACCAAGACGCGCCCCGAGGGCGGCGCGCTCAACCTTATCCTGGATCGCTGGGTCGCCTCGTGTGCCGACGCCGACGAGTCTGCCGTTAATGCCCAACTGGCCCCGCTCGAAGAGATGGTCCACGGCTTTGACTTTGTCCGCATGCTCCGCCGTTATCGCATGGCCGTCTCGGAGAGTGACGAAGAAGCTATGAGTCGCGTGACCAAATGGATTCGCGGCGAGTACCGCACCAAGAGCGAGGCACGCGCCGAGCTGGGCTCCTCGACCATCATCAGCGACGACGACTGGTACGACTACGTTAAGCTCATGGCGCGCTTTTTGGTCTGCAGCGGCTACAAGGGCATGTTGGTGCTCATCGACGAGCTCGTGAATCTATACAAGATTCCCAACGCGATCACGCGCCAATATAACTACGAGAAGATCCTGACCATGTACAACGACACGCTCCAGGGCAAAGCGCAGTACCTGGGCGTGATCATGGGCGGCACGCCGACCTCTATCGAGGACCGCCGCCGCGGCGTCTTTTCCTACGAGGCCCTTCGGAGCCGTCTCGCTCAGGGCCGTTTTGCGCGCGACGATCTCAAAGACATGCTCGCGCCCATCATCCGCCTGCAGCCGCTCACCTACGAGGAGCTGCTGGTGCTCATCGAAAAGCTCATGCAGATCCATGCCGGCTACTTTGGCTGGACGCCCACGCTTACCGAGAGCGACTTGGTGGACTTCCTCAAGATTGAGTTTGGCCGCGTGGGGGCCGACACGCATCTGACGCCCCGCGAGGTCATCCGCGACTTTATCGAGCTGCTCGACATCCTGTGTCAGAACCCCGACGCCAACGTGGCCGAATTGCTGCAAAGCGTCGGTGGCGACGCGCTGGTGCCGGCAGCCGCAACAGGCGACACCGGCACCGCAGGCGGCGACCGTAACTTCGCCGAATTCACCATCTAACCTGCCAAAAAGGGACAGGTTTATTTTGGCAGGTTTTATCTGGGCAAACGCCGATGTTGCAAGATATCGAGCCGTTGCCCGTTGCGTTGATCAGCCCGTTGATGAGAGGAGGTTCCATGAACGCTTTCGACCGATATGCCCCGTTTATCCAGGATTTCATTTACTCCCACGATTGGGAGAGTCTGCGCTCCATCCAGGTTGCGGCGGCAGATGCCATCTTCAACACGCAAGACAATGTGCTCCTAACGGCATCCACGGCATCTGGCAAAACTGAGGCGGCCTTCTTTCCCATCCTGACCGAGTTTTGGGAGAACCCGCCCGCGAGCGTGGGCGCCCTCTACATTGGCCCCCTCAAGGCACTCATCAACGACCAGTTCGTTCGCCTCAACGATCTGTGCGAAGAGGCCGACATCCCCGTCTGGCACTGGCACGGAGATGTCTCGCAGTCGCACAAGGCAAAGCTCATCAAAAAGCCGAGCGGTATCCTACAGATTACGCCCGAATCACTCGAGGCACTCCTGATCCACAAGCACATGGCAATCCCGCGTATGTTCTGCGACCTGCGCTATGTGGTCATCGACGAGGTCCACTCGCTCATGCGCGGCGATCGTGGCGGGCAGACGCTCTGCCTTGTCGAGCGACTCTCGCGCATGGCCGGCGTGCAGCCCCGCCGCATCGGCCTTTCGGCCACCATCGGCGACCCCGAGCGCACGGGCGCTTTTCTCTCGCAGGGAACGGGGCGCAACTGCGTTATCCCCCGTTTTGAGGAACCGCGCCGCGTATGGCGCATCTCCATGGAGCACTTCTACAACTCGGGTCCCCAGGCGCAGCAGCGAGGATTCACGAGCACAGGTCCGCAGGAAGCTGAGGTGCTCGCATGTGAGCGCATCGAGGCAGCGGCATCCGCGGCACTGCCCGTCAGCACCCAAGACATGCGTCATAGCGGGCAACTCACACAGGAGGAACGGCGCCAACGTCGCGGGCAGGCACGGGGCAAGGCTGCCCCCAAGGACCGTCGCACTTCCTCGGCCCCCGAGGGCGAAGTCGACATCCCGCAGGCAACCGAACAGGCACTGCTCAACCCCACCGACACCGCACCCGACAACGCCGACCCCGGCATGGGCTACATCTTTGAACATACCCGCGGCCGCAAGTGCCTGATCTTTGCCAACTCGCGCGAGGAGGCAGAGGCCGTGTGCTCCATGTTGCGCAGCTACTGTGAAAACCGGCACGAGCCAGACCGCTTCCTTATCCATCATGGCAACCTCTCGGCATCGCTACGCGAGACCGCCGAGGAGCTCATGCGCGACGAAGAACAGGCACAGACAACCGTCACCACCTCCACGCTGGAACTCGGCATTGATATCGGTCGCCTGGAGCGCGCGTTCCAGATCGATGCACCGTTTACCGTCAGCTCCTTTTTGCAGCGTATGGGCCGCACGGGACGCCGCGATCTTCCGCCCGAGATGTGGTTTGTCATGCGCGAGGAGGAGCCCGAGCCGCGCACGATGATGCCCGAAACGATACCCTGGAAGCTCCTGCAGGGCATCGCGCTCGTACAACTCTATCGCGAAGAAAAGTGGGTCGAGCCGCCCGAGCTCGATCGACTCCCCTACAGTTTGCTCTATCACCAGACCATGTCGACGCTCGCCAGCACCGGCGAGCTCACACCGGCCGAGCTTGCTCAGCGTGTGCTCACGCTCAGCTATTTCCACCGCGTCTCGGCCGATGACTATCGCGTACTGCTGCGCCACCTCATCAAGATCGACCACATCCAGGTCACCGAGGGCGGTGGGCTCATCGTGGGCCTCGCGGGCGAGCGCATCATCAACAACTTTAAGTTCTACGCTGTGTTCCAGGAAAACGAGGAGTTTACCGTTCGCAGCGAATCGGCCGAGCTGGGCACGATCGTCAATCCCCCACCGCCCGGTGAGCGCATCGCTATCGCCGGACACTGCTGGATTGTCGAGGAAGTGGACTGGAAGCGTCATACTGTCTTTGCCACGCAGGTCAAGGGCCGTGTGCCGGCCTACTTTGGCGACTGCCCCGGCGACATCAATACACACGTACTCGAGCGCATGCGCAAGGCGCTCAACGAGCACACGGCATATCCGTACCTCATGGGCAACGCACGGGCACGCCTTACACAGGCTCGTCATACCGCCGAGATTTCGGGCGCGGGAACTAAACCGCTTATCAACCTTGGCGGCGACACCTGGGTACTCTTCCCCTGGCTGGGCAGTTACGCCTTTCTGGCGCTCGAACGTATGCTCAAGATTAAATGCGCCGCGGAGCTTGGCCTTCGCGGACTCGACCCTTCACGCCCGTACTTTATGCAGTTTAAGATGAAGGCCGACGAGGAGACGTTCTTTGAGGTGCTCGCTGCCGAGGCCGAAAAGGGCTTCGGCCCCATCGAGCTCGTCTACCCCGGCGAGGTGCCTTACTTTGATCGCTACGACGAATTCGTTCCCGAGGAGCTCGTGCGCAAAGGCTTCGCCGAAGGCGTGCTCGACATAGAGGGCATGAAGCAGCGTGTCCTCGGATGGCGCGACCACGCCTAAGACCAGTCTTTTTGGGACGGAGCATGATTTTTCTGGGACGGGGATTAAATAATCATTCGGTGCCCAATGATTATTTAATCCCCGTCCCAGAAAAATCATGCCGCCAGCGCTTGGCCAGGAAGTAGCTAAAATATCCCCATTCCAAACAGACTAGTCGCAGGGAGACGTGCTAGTCGTGGAGGGCAGTGCCAAGGAAGTCGGCGTCGAAGGGCACGGTTTCGGCAAAGGCGTAGTCGCCGTCGCTGGCGACTAGCAGGTAATTCTCCTCGCCGCCGAACTCCGTATCGCCACATGGGACCACCCAAACGTGGTCGAACACCTCGAGCGCCGTGGCGGCGCAATCGCGCAGGAACGACACATCGCTCCGATCGTTCGCGCTCACGATATTGGCCACGTAGATACCCCCGGGGTTCAGGCTGCCTCGCACCAAACGCAACGCCTCAACCGTCGCCAGCTCGCGCACGGGCTCGGCACCGCCAAAGCAATCGCTCACAACCACGTCGTAGCGACGATGCCCAACGCTTGTCACGCCCAGGTACGAGCGCGCCTCGGCGGTAATCACCCGTAAGCGATCGCCTACCGTGCGCTCCAGCTCCTCCAAACAGAACCAGCGACGCGCCAGACGCGTAATTTCGGCATCGTACTCAATGACATCCATGCGCAGGCCCTCATGCGACATCAGCGCATACTTGGGATAGGCAAACCCGCCACCGCCCAGCATGAGCATACGGTCGATACCATGCCCGCAAGCATCACGCATTGCGTCCTCAGCCTCAAACACATCGTCAAATGCGCGATAGTAGGCAAAGACGGGTTCCGCCCAACGCTCGCCAACGTAGCTCGCGCTTTGGTAGACGCCGCCCTGCACCAGCACACGGACCTCGTCACCATTCTCGTCGTGCACGCGCTTCACACGCGCCAGCCCGTTGCGGGTCCGCGCAACCTGCAGACAGGCAGCACGAACAGCGACGGCAGCCGCACCCAGCGCTGCAGCTCCCAGGGCAACGCCAGCAACAACGCCAGCGGAAACACTCGGCTTGTTCATTTAGAGCTCCTTTTGCAGATAGAGGCCATGGTCGTAAAAACCAAGGTGGCGATAGTACTCACGCGTGCCAATCGCGCTGATCACATTGATGTGTGTATATCCCGCATCCTGAGCAATCTGGCACGCACGTTCCACGAGCGAACGTCCCAGACCGTGATGCTGAGCCGCCTGGCCCTGATCGCCCACACGCGCCGCCATGCCATAGACGTGCACCTCGCGAATCATCGCCTCGTCCGGCAACGTCGGCAACTCGTCCGCATGCGCGGCAACAAACGCGCAATCGGGCAGCGACAGGCGCAAAAAGCCGGCTATCTTGCCCTCGGGCGTCACCCACTGCAAAAAACGTTCGCTCGTCACCGGCGTCTCGTAAACAACCTCATCAAGAGAGAGCTCATCCAAATCGGCGCCCGCGGTACTGATCTCGCGATAGCGAATCTCACGCACCTTTGCGCCCTCCCCACGGGCTGCCAAACGATTCTCGACGAGCTGACGCAGGTTGGGTTTCTTGTTGCCCACCATGATGTCGTCGGAGCTAAAGTCGCGAATCATACGGCTGATACGGCAAAACGCCGGCGTCACCACGATATCGTCGGCCAACACGTCGAGCAGCTCTTCCTCGGTATAGGGACGCCACTCGCCACGCTCATAGCAGCCCACTAGGCGTGAGCCCTCAATGAGCGCGCACGGGTAAACCTTGACCTCGTCGGGCATAAAGGCACCCTCGGTCATAAAGCGCTCGTAGTCGAGCTTGTCCCCCCCGGGCGTAGCGCCCAGCAAGTTGAGCATAAAATGCGCGTGAATCTTAAAGCCAAACAGTCTTGCAAGCGAAAACGCACGCTCAATCTGAGCCACCGTAATGCGACGTTCGTTAATGTCGAGCAGGTGCTGGTCGAGGCTCTGAATACCCATCTGGATCTTGGTGCAGCCCAGGCGGCGAATGAGCGTGAGCGCCTGCGGCGTCACGGCATCGGGGCGGGTCTCGATAACGAGCCCCACCACGCGATGCTTCGCCGTCTCGTTAATGCGCTGCTGACGTTCGAGCTCTTCCATCGTGGCTGTCTGCCACTCGGCGACCTCGCCCCACGGCGTGCCGGGGCCGTACAGCCGACGCACCGCGCGGTTGTAACCGCCCGCGGCAGCATCCACGCACTCCTGCTCACCGGCAACGCCCGCCGAAAGCTCGCGCTCATCGGTCGCAATGCCCGCTGTCCGATAGCGCTCGCGACGCTCCGCCACCACCGGCGGCAGCGCATCGGCGGGAGCGTCATTGAGCAGGCGCCCCGCCTCGGCGCGGCTAATACCCGGACGCGCCAGCATGGGATTGGCCGCCACGCCGGCCACGGCATCGTCATTGAGCGCGCGGAAGAGCTCCGACATAAACCAGGTCTGATAGCCTTCCGAGTAGTCGCTCCAAGTACCGCCGAGCACGATGAGCTCGATCTTATCGGTCGCATGCCCCATCTGCGAAAGCGCCGTCAGACGGGCACTCACCTGCAGATACGGATCGAAGCAGTTTTGCTCTGCACGGGCGCACGCCGGCTCAGCGTGCAGATAACTCTTGGGCATGCGCAGGTCGTTGGGACAAAACAGGCAATCGCCCGAGCACGGCCACGGCTTGGTAATAACGGTAATGGTCGCCACACCCGAAGCCGTGCGGCGCGGCTTCATGCGCAGCGCCTGCAGCAGTTGACGCTCCAACTCGGCATCGACATTCCACTCAGCCCAACGAGCCGGCTCTTCGCGCTTCACCCGTTGGTAAAACGGCAGCAGACGGCGCTTGGCCAGGTCGCGCTTATCGGCGCCCTCGCGGCGCGCCTCGGCATGTATCAGCTTGACGAGCGCCTTGTCATCCACGGTCTCACCGCGACGCAGGGCCTCGAGTATGTTCAAGATAATCTGTTCCATGCCCCCATTGTAAAGGCAAAGACGCCGGAGCCAGTCACGGCCCCGGCGCCTCCATCAAAGAGCATGCCTATATGCACCGATCTCCGAAAACAGCATGTCACTCCGGATCGAACGACATGTCGCCCGAACCGACCTTAAAACGATACGTGGCTGACTTATCACCGTTGTCGAATTCAAGATTCAAAATGGTCTCGCCGTCGTAGCCAAGCGGAAGGAAATCGCTCTCGAAGTCACCGCTGCCCACGGTGAGGCTCGCCTTAAAACCCGTAGAGTTCGGAACCGATATCTCCACATCGCCCGAGCCCACGGCAACGTCCATCGACTTCGCGGGGGCCTGGTAGAGCTCGAACGTCACATCGCCCGAACCTACCTCGGCATTCAGGGTGTCGGTAACAGTGCCCGCGAACTCGATGTCTCCCGAGTCCAACGTCAGGTTGAGGTCATGACACGCAATGTCCGTGACCGCCAGATCGCCCGATCCTACATTCGCCGTAATGCCCACCATGTTATCGGCAACTTCACGCGGCAGTTCGACGGCAACCGTGCGGTCAATGGCGCGCTCGTCATCGCAATCGAACTGGCGAAGCTTGAGCGTAGAACCCTGAACCTCGGCCAGATTCTGGGTTGCCGCATCGTAAGCAGCTACTCCTTTTGCGACGCGGCCACTCTCGATGACACGTACCGGCCCGTCGGAAACGCACTTGACCTCAACCGTACCCGACGTCACATCCAAGTCAAGCGATGTGAACGCGTCGGCATCAAACGTTTCGCTCGAAAGCTGTTGAGGCCGAGCGGAATAGTTACCGCTATTCAAGGAATCGTCCTCGTCAAACGCATCGCCCATACCAGACAAGCCGGATACAACATCGTCGAAATCCCACGGTCCATCAAAATGAATCAGCATCCGCGAAATACCAAAGACAAGCCCGATGATGAGCACAAACGCTCCGATACCAACGCCCAAGCGCACCTTGGATTCATGTGAGAGCTTCATCATTCATCACCATCTTTGGCACTCGGCTCAGCAGTGGTCGCAACAGCCGCATCATCAACCGCAGCGGAAACACCCTTCCTCTGAGCCTTAGCCGCCATCGGCGCCGGACCAACCTGGATATCCCCGCGCGCCCAATCGCCATCGAGCGCACGCGCCACCCAGTGATAGATGGGGATCGTAAAGAAGATCAGCGCGGCAAAGGGACCGGCACCAAAGAGGAACATCAGCAAAAAGAACAGCAGCCAGCACACAGCCCAATACGGGAACGACTGGAACGGACCCTTCATCGGAGTCGGATTGACCGCACCGCCGCCCGTTACCTGAGCCGTTGCGGCATTAGCGGCCTGAGCGCTCCAGCTTGCCGCCTGGGCCGCCTTGGCCGCGGCATCACTCGCCTGCGTTGCCGCCTCGGTAGCACGTGCCGCCGCCTCATGGGTACGGGCGCGCTCCGCTGCCTCGGCCTCGCGCTGACGGGCGCGGTCCTCGTTCTCAAACTCGATATCGTCCTCGATCTCATCGCTCGGATTGAGGAGCTCGTCCAAACTCACGCCATAGAGTTTTGCGAGCGAGATCAGGTTCTCGGTATCGGGCGAGCTCTCCGCACGCTCCCATTTACTGACCGCCTGGCGCGACAGCCCCAGCTTTCGCGCCAGCCCTTCTTGGCTAAAACCCTTGCTGCGACGAAGGTCGGCGAGCCGCTGCGCAGTTTCTACATTCATGGTTCCTCCTATGTGATGCCAGCCGTGCCGCCGGACCGTTTTTGTTCTTAAGGCGCCTTGCACAGTTAAAAATCTATCCGCCACCGCCAAAAGCATGCCACCTATTCTAGTGAGATTTTTGACAACCGGCGGTTGCGGGCATATATGAGCTGCGGAAATGTGTCCAAACAAAGCAATGACCCGCAGCTCGGTTGTCCCCGTTGCGGCGTTAACGGTAGTATGGTCGTACTGTTTATTCCGCACCGCCAACGGAGGGAGTTCCGCGCCGTGAACCGCGATTTCGCCTCATCGCTCATTCAGCTCAACAATACGTTCTATCGCGAGCACTCCGCCTCCTTTTCCGATACGCGCCAGGCCCCGTGGCCCGGCTGGGTGCGCACCATGGACATCGCGCTCGAACAGCTCGACGTCGCCACGATCGAGCATCCCGTCCGCGTCTTCGATCTTGCTTGCGGCAACATGCGATTCGAGAACTTTGCCGCCGGCGGCGCACTTGCCGCCAAGGGCGTCGACGGCGCAAACCCCTCGGCAGATGCCAGCTGCCCATTTGAGTTCTATGGCGTCGACTCGTGCCAGGATTTGGCTATCGATGCACGTGGCCACGCCCTGCGCATTCCCAACCTGCACTTCCAGGAACTCGACGTGCTCGATGCCCTCATGAAGCTCAACCCCGCCGAGACACCCGACGTGCTTTTCGACGCCCCGCTCGCCGACATTTCGGTCTGCTTTGGCTTTATGCACCACGTGCCGTCGTGCGAGTACCGTGTACGCGTGCTCGACGCCCTGGTGCGCCAGACACGCCCGGGTGGCATCATCGCCATCAGCTTTTGGGAGTTTATGAATGACGAGCGCATGGCGCGCAAGGCCGTTCGCGCCGAGGCCCGCGCCGAGCTCACCCCGCCGTTTGAGGGTTACGATTCCGCGCAGTTTGAAGCCGGCGACCATCTCATTGGCTGGCAAAACGACCGCCACGCCTACCGCTATTGCCATCACTTTGACGATCAGCAGATCACCGACCTGGTGCGCGGCGTCCGTACGTTCTATAAGAGCGGCGAGGTCCCCGTGCGCGAGCTTGAGCGCTTCCATGCCGACGGTCGCAGCGGCGAGCTCAACCGCTACGTGATCCTCAAGCGATTGTAAGGCCAAGCAGCTCGCCCCGAGCCGCACCGCATCTTTCGGGCACATTGTGTCCGCCCCTTCCAACCCATTGCTGGAACGCGCGGCCATGCGTTCCATACTTATGACCAAGGAGCCTCATGGGAGCCGTCCACGTTCGCACGCCCAAGAACTTCGTGCTCGAGGAGCGCCTGGAGCGCTACGCCGACGCCATCGAGACGAGCCCCGAGAACTATGCCGGGCACTGGTGTGAGGCATGCACGCCGGCTGGCGGCAAGCCCTTCGACCGCCTTCATCTCGACCTAGGCTGCGGCAAAGGAACTTACCTAGTCGAGCGCGCTCGCCGCGAGCCCGACGCCCTTTTTATCGGCATGGACCAGGAGCCCATCTGCATCGCCTATGCCGCGCAGAAGATTTGCGAGCAGGAGCTGCCCAACGCTCTCGTCTTGCCACGAGGCGCCGCATCGCTGCCGCAGCTATTTGCTGCAGGCGAGCTCGATGCTGTCACTATCAACTTTCCCACGCCGCAGCCCAAGGCCAAGTACGCCAAAAAGCGCCTCGTCCATGTCGACCATCTGATGCTCTACCGTCCGCTCTTTGCTGCCGGCGCCACCGTCACGCTACGTACCGACAGCAAGCCGCTGCGCGACTACGCCCTGGGGCAGTTTGCCGCGGCCGGTTACGGCACGCTCTGGGTAAGCGATGACGTGCGCCGCGACCATCCCGAGCATCCCGAGACCGAGTACGAATGCCGCACGCGCGAGATGGGTGCCGTCGTCTACGGCATCTGCGCCACACCCGACGCGAAGCCTACCGAAGAGCAGCTCGCGGCGGGCCGGGCGCAGGAGCAGAGCCTCGCCTGCTACCTGCCCAACGACCTCGATGAGCTCACCTACGTGCCCCTCGGCATGGAAGAAGCCGTCGAAAACTTTAAGAACCGCGCCCGCAAGGGCAAGAAGCGTTTACCGCAGGAGTCCTAGAGGCCTCTGATGGTCGCGGCGTCGGCAAACAAGCGCAAATAGCTGCCAGCGAACGACCCTCAAATCTAAGTGAGTAGACTTTTTGCAATAGCCAACCACAACCCGCATAGCGAAAAATAAAACCGCAGGTAGAGCCCTTGCGCAAAAGCCATGTGCTCGCGATATTGCAAAAAGTCTACTCACTTAGCTGGCAGCTGCGCCAAAGGGCTGGGCAGAACGCCCATTTCCTGCATTTTCTCGCGTGCCGGCGCCCCACGCCGCCGCTACGCCATAATGGATGGCGGACAAACGCGAGAGAAAGCAAACCACATGGCACAGACCACGACAGATTCTTCCGCCAGCACCGTTTCCGGCGCCGGCGCGGCCAGCTCGTTCTCGGGCGGCACGGGCACCGAGGCCGAGTTCGGCTCGCTCGGCGCGCTCTCCCCCACCTGGTGGGAGCCCGAGGACGGCAGCGAGCCCGAACCGTGGCTCACGCCCGACCAGGCTTTCGAGCGCTTCTTTGAATGGACGAGCAATCGCGGTATTGAGCTGTGGGACCACCAGGAAGAGGCCCTCATGGATCTAGCCGCCGGCGATCACGTCATTCTGGGCACGCCGACCGGCTCGGGTAAGTCGCTTGTCGCGCTAGGTATGCTCTTTATGGGCATGGCGCAGGGCAAGCGCTGCTACTACACGGCCCCCATCAAGGCTCTGGTCAGCGAGAAGTTTTTCGACCTGGTGCAGGTGCTCGGCCGCGATAACGTCGGCATGATCACCGGCGACACGCATATCAACACCAAGGCGCCCGTCATCTGCTGCACGGCCGAAATCCTTGCCAACGATGCGCTGCGCGAGGGCGAGGACGCCGACGTGGGCTGCGTGGCCATGGACGAGTTCCACTACTTTGCAGACCCCGACCGCGGCTGGGCGTGGCAGGTGCCGCTGCTCACCCTGCCCCACACGCAGTTTATGCTCATGAGTGCCACGCTCGGCGATGTCACCGCCATCGCCGCCTCACTCGAGGAGCACACCGGCGCTGCCTGCGACCTGGTCGTCGATGCCCCGCGCCCTGTTCCGCTGAGTTACGACTATGTGACGACCTCCCTCGAGGGCACGGTCGAGCTCGCCATGCGCCGCGGTGAGGCCCCGCTCTATATCGTGCACTTTAGCCAGGACGCCGCACTTGCGACGGCACAGTCACTCGCCAATTTTGGCATCGCCAGCAAAGAGCAGCGCGAAGCCATTAAAGAAGCGGCAAAGGGAACGAGCTTCTCGACGGCCTTCGGCAAGATCCTCAAGCGTTTGCTCGGCTGCGGCGTCGGCGTGCACCACGCCGGTATGCTGCCGCGCTATCGTCTACTGGTCGAGCGCCTGGCGCAGCAGGGCCTGCTGCCCGTCATCTGTGGCACCGACACACTCGGCGTCGGCATCAACGTGCCCATCCACACCGTGGTCCTTACCGCGCTCACCAAGTTCGACGGCTACAAGATGCGTCGCCTGCGTGCCCGCGAGTTTCATCAGATTGCCGGTCGTGCTGGCCGCTCGGGCTTCGATACCGAAGGCATGGTGATTGCCGAGGCACCCGAGCACGAGATCGAGAATGCCAAGCTTATGGCTAAGGCGGGCGACGACCCCAAAAAGCTCCGCAAGATTAAAAAGAAAAAGGCACCCGAGGGCTTCGTCACCTGGAACAAGCAGACCTTTGAGCGCCTGATCGAGACGCAGCCCGAGACACTCAAGCCGCGTCTGCGCATCACGCACTCCATGGTGATTAGCGTGGTCGAGCAGGGCGGCGATGCCCGCGCCCGCGTGCACGACCTCATCGAGACGAGCCTGCAGACCCCCGAGGAAAAGGCCAAGCTCGAGGTTCGCGCCGACGAAATCTTCGCCACGCTCATCGATTCCGGCGTCGTCGTGCGCACCGAGGTGCCGCCCGCGCCCGACGCCTCGGCCGATGCCGCACCAGACATCGACTATGCGCTGACGGTCGACCTGCCCGAGGACTTTGCGCTCGACCAGCCGCTTTCGCCGTTTTTGCTCGCCGCGCTGGAGCTGCTCGACCCCGAGAGCGAGACCTATACCATGGATCTGATCTCGATGGTCGAGGCTACGCTCGAGGATCCCAAACAGGTGCTACGCGCACAGGAGCGCGCCGCACGCGATCGCGCCATGGCCGAGATGAAAGCCGACGGCATCGAGTACGAGGAGCGTCTGGAGCGCATTCAGGACGTCACGTACGAAAAGCCGCTCGAGGATTTGCTCGACGCCGCCTTTGACAAGTACTGCCAGGAAGTGCCCTGGGCCAACGACTACCAGCTCTCGCCCAAAAGCGTCCTGCGCGACATGCTGGAGAGCGCGAGCGACTTTAAGGGCTACATCCAAAAGCTCGGCATCGCCCGCTCCGAGGGCATCCTCTTGCGCTACCTGGCAGAGGCCTACCGTTCGCTCGACCGCACCGTGCCCATCGAGAAGCGCGACGAGCGCCTGCGCGACATTATCTCGTGGCTGGGCTTTGTGGTGCGCTCGGTGGACTCGAGCCTGGTGGACGAGTGGGAGAACGCCGGCAACCCCGCCGCACTCGACGCCGCGCCGCCGCAGGGTATCAACGAGGTCGTGGCGGACCGCCGCGGCTGCACGCTGTTGGTGCGCAACGCGCTCTTCCGCCGCGTGACCCTTGCCGCCCGCGGACACGCGCGCGACCTCGGCGAGCTCGACGAAGACTGGGGCATGAGCGAGGTCCGCTGGCAAAAAGCGCTCGATGCCTACCACGAGCAGCACGAGGAGATCCTCACCGACGGCGACGCCCGCAGCTCCGCGATGTTCACCATCGACGAGAGCGCCGAGAAGGCACAGCATGTGTGGCACGTGCACCAGATCTTTGCCGACGAGGATGGCGACCACGATTTTGGCATCATGGGCGATGTCGATCTGGACGCCACGCAAGACGGCGGCGAGGTCATCTTCAAAAACTACCGCGTTGGCTTTATCGAGGACCTGCTCGAGGACTAGCCAAACATACTGGAACGGAATAAAACGGGGCCGTTGGCACTATCGCCAGCGGCCCCGTTTTTGCACTATCCGCTATGCCTTACTCGGCATCCTCGACCTCATACGAATCCGCCTCGGCTGGCTCGTCGTTTGTCTCTGCCGCAGCCCCGCGTGCCTCGTCAAACGCCGCCTTCATGGTCTTGTTGCCCCACGTGAGCTTGCGAATGGTAAGCTCATCGGCCTTGTTGTGGGCAAGGCGCAGGTTCTCGGTACTGCGGCGCAGGTCGTCCTTGGTCTTCTCGAGCTGCTTGATGGCGGCATCGATCTCCTTGATCGCCGATTCGAACTGTTTGCTCGCCAGGTTGTAATTGCGCGAGAAGCCGTCCTTGAACTTTTCCATCTTGGCTTCGAAGTTCGTGACATCGATGTTCTGCTGTTTGTACTCCGCCAGCTCCTGCTTATAGCGCAGCGAGCCCATGGCAGCGTTGCGCAGCAGCGTGATCATGGGAATGAAGAATTGCGGGCGGATCACGTACATCTTCTCGTAGCGGTAGCTCACGTCCACGATGCCAGCGTTGTAGAGCTCGCTCTCGGGCTCCAGCAGCGAGCAGAGCACTGCGTACTCGCAACCCTTTTGGCGGCGGTCGTGATCGAGCTTTTTAAAGAAGTCCTCGTTCTTGTGCTTGATCGCGGTCTCGTCGTTCTCGTTTTTCATCTCGAACATAATCGAGATGATCTCGTTGCCGCCCGCATCGCACTCACGGAAGATGAAATCACCCTTGGTGCCCTCGGATGCATCGTTGTCTTTCTCAAAATAAGCGTTGGGAAACGCCGTCATGCGCAAGCGATTGAACTCGGTCTCGCAGTGCTGCTCGAGCGACTCGCCCACCATCTTGGTGGACAGGCGGACCTTCATGTCCTTAAGACGCTCAATCTCTTCGTCCTTGTAGCGAATTAGCTCATCGCTCGCGCGCTTGGCCTGCGCAAGCTCGAGCTCGTGTGCCACCTTGACCTGTTCCTCGCGAGAATCGCGCACCGCCAGCTCGCTCGTGAGTTTTGCGCGGGCCTCATCACGCTCACGCTCCGCCGCGGCGACCGCCTCCGATAGGTTCATTTTGGCCGTCAGCTCCTGTTCGCGCAGCTGGGCACGCAGGCCCTCGGCCTCTTGCTCAGACTGAGCCCTTGCGGCGGAAAACTTCTCTTGTACCTTCGCGCGATAATCAGCAAGCGCGCGCTCGCCCTCGCTGCGAGCGGCATCGAGCTCACGCTGCGACTCTGCCGCGGCAGCGGCAAGCGCCATCTCCTGGGCCTTGTCCGCCGCGGCAAGCCTAGCCTGCAGCTCGGCAATCTGGGCATCACGTGCAGCTACATCGTTTTGAGCAGCGTTGCGCGCCGCCGACTCGGCGAGCTTGGCTTCGTCATCCTTGCGACCCAACTGCGCACGTAAGCTATCAATCTCGCGCTGCAGCTCGGCGTTTTCCTTTTGAGCATCGGCACGAGCCTCAACAGCTGCACGCTGACTTGCGCTCTCACGCTCTGCGGCAGCACCCTCGAGCTTGGCACGCAGCTCGGCAAGCTCCGCATCGCGCTTGGCGACTTCTTGCGCCAGCTGTTGAGCCGCAGCGTTCTTCTGCTCTACGAGCTCAGCGTCGCGCTGAGACTCTGCCTTTTGCAAGGCAGCCGTCGAACGCGAGCGCTCAAGCTCCAGCGCCTGCTCGCCTTCGCGCTGGACTGCCTTCACGCGCTCGTCCAGGTCGCGCGAGAACTCGGCATTGCGCACCTGCTTGACGATATCCGCATAACCGGACGCATCGACCTTAAAAACTTCACCGCAATGCGGGCACTTGATCTCGTTCATGGCAGCTCCTCGATGGACGCAAATTTCAACCGCCTACACTCTACCGCGCCGCACGGACAAAAAAGGCGCCGCTGCCATAATGGCAACGGCGCCAGAACCACCGCAAAGGGGACAGGCACCTTTGCGGTGGTTTGTGCGGTGGTTCGAGAATTACAGCCCAAAGAAGTCAAGGATTTGATCACGGCTTACGGGCTTGTAATCGTTGGCATCGAGACCGACATCATAGCGAAAGATAGGGCGCTCGCGATCGCGGTTGCGCGCGTTGGTGCGGTCTCCCCTGCTGTGGATATGCCCGTGCAGCATGATGGCGCCGCGCGCCTTGCCATTCCAGCTGAGCATGGGGTAATGGCTCATAACTAGACGATGGCCCTTGGCATAGCCGGGAGCAATCTCCAGGTAATCGCGTACCTCATCCCAAATCTGCGGTACGTCGGGATCTTCCCAGTCGCCGTCATGGTTACCACGGACGAGCGTTACATTCTGGCATTCGATGCGCTCGCGCAGGCGTACCGCTTCCGCCAGGGGCAAACGATAGGTAAAGTCACCCAGAATATAGAGGCGGTCATCCGCAGCCACGCACTCGTTGATGGCATCGATGACCTTGCGATTCATCTCCTCGACCGAGCCAAACGGTCGATCCATGTCGTGCAAGATATTCGTATCGCCCAGGTGCAGGTCGGCGGTAAACCACATCATCGTCTCTGTCCTCATTTCGCAATGTGTCAAACTCGTGCTAAGTATACAGACGCAGCGATGCGGCGGTTATCCAAAGAGCCCGCCGAACAGTCCGCGGCGGCGCTTGTCTTGCTTTTTCGAAGCGTCACCCTGACCTTTCCCGTCTTGCCGCTTTTTACGGTCCTGCCTCAGCTCATCATCGTCGAGCAGCAGATCCCACTCAAACGGATCATCTACCAAATCGAATAGGTCATCGTCATCAAACACGACCGCCTCCATTGCCGACTAGCGAGCATCCACCGCATAGAGCCCAACGCGCACCTGATGCCACGGGCTGCGCTCGGGGGCAACCTGTTGCACGAGGGCCTCAAATACGTCTTCGTGGCCGTAATACATCATCAAGGACAGCGGGCCGACCTCGTTTTCCGGAACATAGCCAAGCTTGGTGTTGCCGAAATAGATCGCAACCGCCTCGGGGTCATGGGGATTATCGCGCTCGGCACACAGCGTCAGCTTATCGCCCACTTTAAGATCGCCCAAGACCAAGGCGCCATCGGCATACTGAAATCCTGCAATATGAAACGACAAAAGAACACGTGAAGGCTCGTACATGGCAGCTCCTCTAACGGCCGGATAAACCGGCGCTTAACCTTATTGAGAAGTCTACGGACTCGTGCGGACATAATTTCACCCACTCGCGCCTTTCACCCACTTGCCGCAACGCTTGCGCGACGGAACGCTTGCGGATAAGATAGGAACACGGATGGCACCCGTTGCAGCGGGTCTTGCCAACTCCGATACACGTTTTCATCGTGAGAAGTGGCCGTCTTCGCTTATGCGGGGGCGGCTATTTCGTTCGGCCGATAAACAGGCCGAGCTCGATAGCCGCGATCAACAACGCCAATAACGAAATAACATCGCTTACGTTCATGCCAAATCCCTTCCAAAGGGAGTCGGCCCATCCGTGCCCCATGGCAGTAGTCTAACGCACAATGCGGATAATAGGAACACCTGTTCGTATTATCCGCGCCTTTTTCTAATGCACAAACATGCGCACGAATTTGTGCTTCCAGCTTGCGTAGGGCGCATACCGAAACGGCACGTCCAGCCAGGTTACCTTGTTCACGATGCTCTTCTTGTGGCTAAACGTATCGAAGCTCTCCCGGCCATGGTACTGCCCCATACCGCTCGCGCCCATGCCGCCAAAGCCCATATGGCTCGTAGCCAGATGCATGATGGTGTCGTTGACGCAGCCGCCGCCAAAGGGCACGTAGCGCACAAAGCGCTCCTGAACTGCGCGATCCTGGCTAAAGATATACAGGGCCAGCGGCGTCGGGCGATCTGCAATAAACGCCTCGGCCTCATCCAGGCTCTCAAACGTCAGCACCGGCAAGATGGGACCGAAAATCTCTTCCTGCATCACGGCGTCCTCAGGCGCCACGCCGTCTAGGATCGTCGGCTCAATCTTGAGCGACGACTCGCGCGCGGTACCTCCAAGCACGACCTTATCGGGATCGATCAGCCCGCGCACGCGCGCAAAATGCTTGGCGTTGACGATATGGCCGTAGTCCTCGTTGTCGAGCGGGTGCTCGCCAAACATGCGGCGGACCTCTTCCTTGATGAGGCCCAACAGCTCATCGTGCACGCGCGCATCGACCAGCAGATAGTCGGGCGCTACACAGGTCTGGCCCACGTTGAGCCACTTACCAAAGGCGATGCGGCGTGCCGCCACCTTCAAGTTTGCGGAGGCATCCACGATGCAGGGGCTCTTGCCGCCCAGCTCAAGTGTCACGGGTGTGAGGTTTTTGCTCGCGCGCTCCATGACGAGCTTGCCGACCGGAACGCTGCCGGTAAAGAAAATCTTATCCCAGCACTCATCGAGCAGTGCCTCGTTCTCGGCACGACCGCCCTCGACGACTGTCACCAGGCGCGGATCGAACGCTTCCTCGCAAATCTGTTTGAGCACGGCGCTCGACGCCGGCGCATAGGCACTCGGCTTGATGACCACGGTGTTGCCCGCAGCGAGCGCGCCGGCAAGCGGCTCGAGCGTCAGCAAAAACGGATAGTTCCAAGGCGCCATGATCAGCGTCACGCCATAGGGAACCGGCTGCGTCTTGCACACGCTAATGGCATTGGCAAGGTCACATGGACGCAGGTGCGCACGGCTCCATCGGACCACGTGCGCAATCTGATGGCGAATCTCGGAAAGCGACGTGCCGATCTCGCACATATACGCCTCGTCATGCGACTTGCCCAAATCGGTCTTGAGCGCATGGGCGATATCGTCCTCGTGTGCCCGAACCGCATCGCGCAGGCGCATGAGCGCGCGGCGGCGAGCATCGACATCAAACGTGGCATGCGTCTTAAAATAGGCGCGCTGGCCGCTAACGATGCGCGCGATTTCCTCGGTGTTCATGGACCCTCCTAGTTCTCGTCCTCAAACATACCACCCGCGACGACCTCGTACATATGCTCGAGCTCCAAACGGTCCATCAAAAGCGGGACAGGGTACAGCGGATTAGCTTCGGCATCGGCATGGGCCGCCATTTGCGGAATATCGGAGCGGCGAATACCCGAGATATATTTGGGGATCCCCAAGGCCTCGTTCATGCGATCGACCCAATCGATAAAGGCCTCGGCAGCCAAGCCGTCCTGCGCGTTAGCCGGCGCAATGCCCGCCATGCGAGCAAGATCGGCAAGCTTAGGAGCAGCAGCATCGCCATAGGCGCGAAGCATGTGCGGCAGGATAATGGCGTTGGCCAAACCGTGCGGAATGCCGTATCGGCCACCCAGACTGTGCGCGATGGCATGCACATATCCAACATAGGAGCGCGTAAATGCGACGCCCGCCTTATACGCCGCCGAAAGCATATTGCGACGCGCACGCATGTTGTCGCCATGCTCATAGGCCTCGAACAAATTGTCGTGGATGAGCTGAACCGCTTGGCGCGCCATCTTGCGCGTGTAGGGCGTGGTGCTGCGGCCGATAAACGCCTCGACGGCATGCGTCAGAGCATCCATACCCGTCTGCCCCGTAATGGAAGCCGGCAGCCCACGCGTAAACTCGGGGTCGTGGACCGCAAAGCGCGGGATCAGCACAAAGTCGTTAATGGGGTACTTGTAGTGCGTCTCGTCATCGGTGATGACCGCGGCAAGCGTGACCTCGCTTCCCGTACCTGCCGTGGTGGGAACGGCGATGAGCAGCGGCAGGCGACGATGAATACGCAACAGGCCGCGCATCTTGTTGATGGGCTTATTTGGCTGTGCGATGCGTGCGCCCACGCCCTTGGCGCAGTCCATGGCAGAGCCGCCGCCAAAGCCGATAATGGCCTGGCAGGCGCTCTCGCGATACAGGGACGCCGCTTCCTCCACGTTTGAGACCGTGGGGTTCGCACGCGTTTCGGCATAGACCGTAACGCCAATCCCCTGAGCCGTAAGCGCACGCTTGAGTGATGCCGTGAGTCCCAAACGAGCAATACCAGGGTCTGTCACGATAAGGACCTTCTGGATCGAGCACTTTTGAAGCACCGCGGGCACATCCTCGGCATGCTCCAAAATGCGCGGCTCGGTATAGGGCAACACCGGCAATGCGATACGAAAAACCGTTTGATACGTTCGGCACCAGGCACGACGGGCTAGATGCATAAAGGAAACTCCTTCATTTGTTGATAGGTCAACATTCGCTCGACCGATTGTACTCATCGGAGGACGCAAGCGGCCTGGCAATCGTTAATCAATCAACATCTTCACATGCTCAAAACTATTTATTAAAAATCATTCCTAATAGGCTTCACATTTGGTTGCATTTATGGATAATAGAACTCGTCAAGACGCACGTCCGGAGAGGGCCCTTACGGGACCGGACGAGCGCACCATCGCCATCGATCGAAAGGATCGAATTATGAAGTTTGTTTGCCCCGTTTGCGGTTATGTGGAAGAGTTCGACGGCGACCAGCTGCCCGAGGATTTCAAGTGCCCCCAGTGCGGCGTTCCCGGTTCTCGTTTCTTGAAGCAGGAGGAGGGTCAGCTCGAGTGGGCTGCCGAGCACGTCGTGGGCGTCGCCAAGATGGAGGGCGTCTCCGAGGACATCGTTGCTGACCTGCGCGCCAACTTTGAGGGCGAGTGCTCCGAGGTCGGTATGTACCTGGCCATGGCTCGCGTTGCTCATCGCGAGGGTTATCCCGAGATCGGCCTGTACTGGGAGAAGGCTGCCCACGAGGAGGCCGAGCATGCCGCCAAGTTCGCCGAGCTCCTGGGCGAGGTCGTGACCGACTCCACCAAGAAGAACCTCGAGATGCGCGTTGAGGCCGAGAATGGCGCCACCGCCGGCAAGACCGATCTTGCCAAGCGCGCCAAGGCCGCTGGCCTCGATGCCATCCACGACACCGTGCACGAGATGGCTCGCGACGAGGCTCGCCACGGCAAGGCTTTCGCCGGTCTGCTCAAGCGCTACTTTGGCTAAGCCAGCCGCCTGAGAGATAATCTCTAGCTCGATAAGGCCCGGACCGTATCGGTTCGGGCCTTTTTGTGTCTCGAAGACTCGTTAACGCCCTGAAATAGGACCGCCTTAGGCATCGGTTTCTCGTCAAAAACTAAGTGAGTAGACTTTTTGGAACTTGCCGAGCACACCATCCATATTGCTTTATAAAGCCGCAGGTAAATGACTTGTTGCAAAACAGCCTGGTCGCCAAAGTGCCAAAAGTCTACTCACTTAGAACCGCAGCCGTCCACGATCGAGCTGTTTTGTGTCTAACGGGCATCTTTCCGTCGATTACTCCCAATTTTGTCCAGTCAACGAATAGTTCAGACCGGAGCAATGCCTCAGCCCTTTGCTCATCTGAGCTTTTATCACGATATTCAGCATCGAGCATCCTGCATACGGCCTTAACGATCGCGCGGAATCTATCCTCATCGGATATCTGTCTGTGTGTCAGGAGAAGTACATCGTAGCCCATGGTCTGAAGCGCCGTCATGCGGTCAGCGTCACGCAAGCCATCCCCTGCGCGTCCGTGCGAGGCCTTTCCCTGACATTCAATGGCCACCTGTCGCCTGCCGTCCGGCGAAGACAGAAGTAGGTCGATATATACACGGGACTTTCCCACTATCGCTCGAGCACTTGTGCTTAGCGTCACTTCGACATTGAGCTCTATGCCGCAAAAACCTTCACCTCCCAGGGCTCGCGGCAGTCCAAGCAACAAATACGCCTCGACCTCAAAAGGCGACGCGGCGCCCAATGGAACGAGCTGCGTTACCGCCATAAATCTATTGCCGTAACGCATCCCGCAAACATCTGAACAAAAACGGTCAAGGTCTCTGCCCAAAACCAAAGCGTCTCGACGCCATAAATTTGAAGCGGTACCGTCCTCGGACGGGCAGCGCACCCAACCGAACGTTGTCGAAATCGCGCCCGAATCAATTGCACGCGTAAGCTCCGCCTCAAGTGCCGCCGGCAGAGCGCACACCGCAAACAAGCCACACATCTCCGCCAATACCAAAAGAAGCTGAAGATCCGTCAGATGCCGCGACATAATGAATGCCGTCAGTAGAGGAGACGTAACCAAAAACCCATGCTCCGTTTCCAGCACGGATTCCCTGGGGAGCTCACCAAGGAACAGCCGCTGCCTAATGCTGGCAGGGCAAGTCCGTTTGTTTCTCGTCCGAACCAATGTATACAACGGAAAACCGAGCGCAACCGCAGCCGTCGGGTTACGGGCGAGGTCATATCGCTGCCGGTCTTCTTCCGGTCGCGGAAGCGGCGGACACAAAGCACGCACTTGAGGGGGCAAACGCCAGTACCTAAAAGCCGATATGTCACAAAGCAGATCCTTCATAGGCACAGGAAAACACGAATTTCAACCCAGCCTGTCTCGCATTGGCGCGAACGCACCGAAAATGGCGCCGAACGGACCGCTAAGTTTTCAACAGCCCTCCCCAACTGGCCAAAAGCTTGCCAAGAACTGGACGGGGCCCTGTTGAAAACCCCATTTTTTTCTCGTGCGGAAGCTTTGCGCGGCAAGTGAGTAGACTTTTTGGAACATCCCGAGCAGACAAGTCATCCTGCTTTTCAAAACCGCAGGTAGATAGCTTGTTACAAAACTGCCTGGTCGCCAAAGTTCCAAAAGCCTACTCACTTAGGTTGCAGAGTGCCCCATTAGCTGCAATTCCAAGGTTGTTAGCACTTTTGGACTCAGATCGTCATACTGAACAAGAATTTGACTTGAGCTTTCAGGGACAGATGCGCCATCGGCACACCAATAACAGTCACTGATATCGATGAACGGGATGCTTAAGCGCGTAAGGGTCCGCATAAAAGAGCTTCCACCCGTGTCACGCTCCACAGCCACGACGCAGTAAAGACCCGCGTCTGCATGCTCGATCGAGACTTCCCCTGCCGGAAACGTTTTCCGTACAAGCGCCGCCAGGCCATCACGCGCCTCGCGAGCACGAACGCGCACGCGGTTCACATGTCGCTCGTAATCACCCGATTCCAGCAAGCGAGCCAAAGCGACCTGGTCAACAGAACTCACCGACGAGGCGTAAAAACCAAGGTTGCGCCTAAACCGTTCCATCAGCTCATCAGGCAGCACCATGTACGCTAGACGCAACGCCGACGACAGACTTTTTGAAAAGGTGTTGGTGTAGATGACCGATTGGGCGGCATCGATTGACGCGAGCGCGGGAATCGGCTTGCCGGCAAGGCGAAACTCGCAATCAAAGTCATCTTCGATGAGATACCGATCCGACTGCTCGGCAGCCCAGCTCAGCAGTGCGTAGCGACGCGCAATGCTCGTCACAAGGCCGGTCGGATACTGATGGGACGGCATCAGGTGAAGGACATCGGTCCCGGTTTTCTGCAGAGCGCTCAAGTCCACGCCCTCACCGTCCAACGGGATATGACGCACTTCGCAACCCATAGCCTGATAGATGCGCGTCAGGCGCAGATAGCCCGGATCCTCAACGGCATACACCTTGTCGGCCCCAAGCAACTGAACCAACATGGTATCAAGCAGCTGGGCGCCCGCACCGATAACAATGTTGTTGGGGTCGACATTCATACCCCTCGTCCCGCGTAGATGGTGCGCAATCGCACGTCGCAGCCGAGCGGTGCCCTGCGCCGGCGCGGGCGAAAAGATTTCACGTTCGTCTTCGGACGTCAGTGTCGCCCGTAGCGCGCTTTGCCAAAGCCGCGCTGCCTCCAAGGCGGAAGGAGAAAGCGCATCGAATCGCTCGACCTGTCCGTTGACATCATGCGCGCTGGGGCCCACGGAGGCGGAATCTCGGTCGATGCCCTCCGCAGCCGAAGCCAAAACCGGCGCATCCGGAAGTTCGCACGCGTAGTAACCACGGCGCGGCTTTGAGCAAATATAGCCCTCGGCAAGCAACTGGCTATATGCATTCTCGATGGTAATGACACTGATTCCCAGATGACTCGCAAAGGCGCGCTTAGATGGCAGATGCTCCCCCGCCGCAATGCGCCCGGCAACAATATCATCTCGAATTTGCTGGTAAACATACTCATAGAGCGATGCTTCACCGCGTTGTTCCAAACTGTAGTCAAGCATGGGTTCGCCACCTGGCCTTATCGTATCATTCAATCTGGTATTAGTCTGACCTTGTTATTATCTCGAAAACTGAGTATTTCGCCATACCCAGCTCCCCGATAGGATGTTCCGTCAAGCAATACACATGCCAACCAAGGGAGCAACCATGGCAGAACAGACCAGCAAGGCCGATCGCGTTAAACTCAACCGCGAGCTCGCGCAGATGCTCAAGGGCGGCGTCATCATGGACGTCACCACGCCCGAGCAGGCACGCATCGCCGAAGAGGCGGGCGCCTGCGCCGTCATGGCACTCGAGCGCATCCCGGCCGACATCCGTGCCGCAGGCGGCGTCTCGCGCATGAGTGACCCCAAGATGATCAAGGGCATTCAAGAGGCCGTCTCCATCCCCGTCATGGCCAAGTGCCGCATCGGTCACATTGTCGAGGCGCAGGTCCTGCAGGCCATCGAGATCGATTACATCGATGAGTCCGAGGTCCTCTCCCCTGCCGACGATGTCTACCATATCGACAAGACCCAGTTTGACGTGCCGTTTGTCTGCGGCGCCCGCGACCTGGGCGAGGCGTTACGCCGTGTTGCCGAGGGCGCCACGATGATTCGCACCAAGGGCGAGCCGGGCACGGGCGACGTCGTCCAGGCTGTGCGTCACATGCGCAAAATCCAAAAGCAGATCCGCGACATTGTTGCATTACGCGATGATGAGCTCTTTGAGGCAGCCAAGCAACTGCAGGTTCCGGTCGAGCTGGTCCGCGAGGTCCATGCCACAGGCAAGCTTCCCGTCGTGAACTTTGCCGCCGGCGGCGTAGCGACCCCCGCCGACGCCGCGCTGATGATGCAGCTGGGTGCCGAGGGCGTCTTTGTCGGCTCGGGCATCTTTAAGAGCGGCAACCCCGCCAAGCGCGCCGCCGCCATCGTTAAGGCCGTGGCAAACTTCACCGACGCCAAACTCATCGCTGAGCTTTCGGAGGACCTGGGCGAGGCTATGGTGGGCATCAACGCCGACGAGATCGAGATCATCATGGAGGAGCGCGGGCGCTAGTCCGGTAGAAAGGATCGCACATGAGCGATTACGCAGACCAGACGGTCGCCGTGCTGGCGGTCCAAGGTGCTTTTGCCGAGCACGAGGCGAGGCTGTCCGAGCTGGGCGCACGTTGTATTGAGCTAAGGCAGGTGGCTGATTTGAAGCAGGACTTTGACCGTCTAGTACTTCCCGGCGGCGAGTCTACCGTTCAAGGGAAGCTGCTTGATGAGTTGGGCATGCTCGAGGAGCTTCGTACCCGCATCGCTGAAGGTATGCCTGTATTGGGAACTTGCGCCGGCTTGATTCTGCTGGCGCGCGACCTTGCTGCCCACGACGATAAGGGGACGCCGCGCCTGGCAACCATGGATGTGCTCGTCGAGCGCAATGCCTATGGCAGACAGCTCGGCAGCTTTCGCACTCAAGGACCTGTCGCCGGCATCGACGGTGAAGTGCCGCTGACGTTTATCCGCGCGCCCCGCATCGTCGAGGTCCACGGCGACGCTAAGGCCTTGGCAGAGGTCGATGGCCGCGTCGTCGCCGCCCGCCAGGGCAACCAGCTCGGCGTAACCTTCCACCCCGAACTCGATGAAGACACCCGCCTCCACGAACTGTTCCTACAAATGTAGGCATCGAAATCAACAAACGAAACGAGAGCGGATAATCTCCCACTTCAAGCTTGGATGCAGGCTCAAACCGGGAGATTATCCACTCTCATGCTATGTAGTCATTGGGGTCGCTCTTAAACGACTACTCAAACAAGAACGTTCCCAACGACTACATTGCGATAGACAACCACGTTTGCCCAGATAAAACCGACCAAAATAAACCTGTCCCTTTTTGGCAGGTTTTGATCAAGGCAACGCCGATGTTTTGGCAACGCCAGCGAGCGCCGCCCAGGGCGAACAAGTTGGCATGAAAAAGGCAAGGCATAGACCTTCTGGTCATGCCTTGCCTTTTGAATGACAAATTGTCGCCCTGGGTGGCGCGCAGCGTCAACTAGTTACGCGGTTTGGTAAAACCGCGTAACCCCTAGAAACGGTTGCCGCGGAAGCCGCCGCCGTTGCGGCCGCCACGATCGCCACCGCGACCGCCGCGGTCGTTGCCACGGTTGCCGCCGAAGCCGCCACGGTTGCCGCCGCGGTCGCCATAGCCACCACGGTTGCCGCCAAAGCCGCCGCGACCGCCACGGTCGCCGCCGCGGTCACCAAAGCCGCCACGGCCGCCGCGGTCGCCACCGCGACCACCACGGTCGCCGCCACGGCCACCGCGATCGCCAAAGCCGCCACGACCGCCACGGTCGCCGCCGCGGCCACCGCGATCGTCACGACCGCCGCGAGGACCGCGGTCCTCGTCCAGGCCCATGGCGACGAGCGGGGCGATAACCTTATCGAGGGCAGCCATGAGCTCGGTGGCCTCCTCGTAAGAAAGCTCGGGCAGGAGCTTCTCCTTCTTGTTGGCAAGCGCGACCAGGCCCTCAGCGGCATCCTCGGCAGCGAAGACAACGATCTTGCGCATATCGCCCTCGGCGTCGTCGATGCGGCCGACCAGATCGGCAGCCTCGGCCTCGGCCATCAGACCATCGAGCTCACGAAGGCGCATGCCCAGCAGGTCGGACATTTCCTTCTGCTCCATCTTGGGCTTGAGGTCAAGGAGCTTAATGGCGCGCTCGATGTTCGCCATGCGCTCGGCCTTGGCCTCCTCCTCCTTGGAAATAGCAAAGCGACGGCTACGCAGCAGGCGAGCGGCCTTCTGCATCTTGTCCATCAGCTCTTCGTCATCGTAATCAGTGGCGGCCTCGACAACCTCGGCCTCCTCCTCGGCGGAAACCTCGTCAGCAGCCTCAACCTCAGCAGCTTCGGTCTCCACGGTCTCGACTGCCTCGACCTCGGCAGCCATGGTCTCGTTCTCGGTCTCGTTCATGATCTCTTCGTTCTCAGACATGAGACTCCTTCTTGGCCCTCTCGGGCATCATCGCCCCATTCGCGGGGCCCGTCGCGCAATCTTTGCGCTTTAAACATTCATGCCTCTCGGCAAAACGTCCATTAGTTTATGGTGTCGATTGCCAATCTAGCTGCAGAATCTATGTGCACACATTAATGCGACATGTCGCGGTATCATGACTTGAATCAAATGCGCCCACCTTAAGGAGCCCGCCATGATCAAACCCATCATGAAATCCGAGTTCTTTTTACGCCTGCCCTCCGAAGACGCCACCCCCGAGGACGCCGCAACCGGTCAGGACCTTCTGGACACCCTGCACGAACACGAGCACGAGTGCGTGGGCCTCGCCGCCAACATGATCGGCGTGCGCAAACGCATCATCTGCGTAAAGGACGGCAGCAAGTCGCTGCTTATGTACAACCCGCAGATTCTTGAGCAGGTCAATGCCTACCAAACGAGCGAAGGATGCCTCTCGCTTGCCGGCGAGCGCCTCTGTACTCGCTATCGCCGCATTAAGGTTGAGTATTTGGACGAGAACTTTGTCCACCGCATCAAAAACTTCTCGGGCTACACCGCCGAGATCATCCAACACGAAATCGACCACTGCAACGGCATCGTTATTTAGACAGCCAAGGTAACGACGCAGGTTGAGCACACGACAGCGAGCGAGCCGCATTTGCGCCAAGGTGACGTGAAATGAGAGGGCGCTGACCTTCTGGTCGCGCCCTCGAAATTGAACGTCAGATTGGCGTGAATGCGGCTCGCGCAGCGTCAAGTGGTCCGCCGTTCGGTAGAACGGCGGAACTAATTAGCTCTGGCGGTAATGGTCGAAGAAGTCGGCCAGGTCCTCGAGCGACTCTTTGAGCACTTCCATGCGCGGCAGGTACACGATGCGGAAGTGATCGGGCTCGGCCCAGTTAAAGCCGCCGCCGCGCGTGATCAGGATCTTCTTCTCGTGCAGCAGGTCAAGGGCAAACTGCTCGTCATCGGTGATGTTGAACTTCTTCACATCCATCTTGGGGAAGATGTAGAACGCCGCACGCGGCTTGACCACCGAGATGCCATCGATCTTGCTAAGCGCCTCGTACACAAAGTTACGCTGCTCGTAGACACGGCCGCCGGGGCGAATGTAGTCGTTAACCGACTGATGACCGCCGAGCGCCGTCTGAACGATCGACTGAGCCGGAACGTTAGAGCACAGGCGCATGTTCGAAAGCATGTTGATGCCCATAATAAAGTCGCTCATGCAACGCTGGTTGCCCGAAAGCACCATCCAGCCAATACGGTAGCCCGCGATCATGTGTGACTTGGACAGGCCGCTAAAGGTGACGCAGGGCAGGTCGGGGGCAAGCGATGCAATCGAGACGTGCTCGTAGCCGTCCATGCACAGACGATCGTAGATCTCGTCGGCAAAGATCATCAGCTGATGCCTGCGCGCAACCTCGACGATGCCCTCAAGCACCTCGCGCGGGTAGACCGAGCCCGTGGGGTTGTTGGGGTTGATGATGACGAGGGCCTTGGTCGCGCTCGTGATCTTGGACTCCATATCCTCTAGGTCGGGATACCAATCGGACTGCTCGTCGCACAGATAGTGCACGGGATGACCGCCGGCAAGGGTTGCGCACGCCGTCCAGAGCGGATAGTCGGGGCTGGGGATCAGAATCTCGTCGCCATTGTCGAGCAGCGCGTTCATCGAAAGCTGAATGAGTTCGGACACGCCGTTGCCCGTGTAGATGTGCTCCATCTGAACATTGGGCAGGCCCTTGATCTGCGAGTACTGCATGATTGCCTTGCGCGCAGAGAACAGGCCGCGCGAGTTGGAATAGCCTTCGCAGTCGGGCAGCTGCTGGCGCATATCCTTAATGACCTCATCGGGCGTGCGGAAACCAAAGGGCGCGGGGTTGCCGATGTTGAGCTTGAGAATACGCTCGCCCTCGTCCTCCATACGGGCGGCCTCGTCGACGACGGGACCGCGCACGTCATACAGGACGTTATCGAGCTTGGTGGATTTAGAAAAAGTACGCATGGTGGTGCTCCTTGGAATTTGAGCTGAGGGATGGGGTTCGGGCTTGGGCACGTTGCGAGGCGACGATTCCTCGCCTTGATCGGCGTCACCGGCGAGCAGCCAGGAAACATCGACCTCCAAAATACGCGCGAGCAGCTCTGCCACATCGCGCCGCGGGATCGTCTTGCCGCTCACATATTGGCTCATCTGACTCTTACCGAGTTTTTTGCCGAGCATCTCCGATGCGCGGATCACGTCCGACTGTCGAACGTCGCGATCGGACATAGCCTGTCGCAGGCGATCGCTAAACGTCTCTTGGGCCACTAGAACCTCCTTGCTGGCAAAGTTCAATTTATAGAACACGAATTGAACCAGAGTTCAATTTAGGCAGCAGTATAACGCGGCACCTCATTCGAAAGTTCAATTTCATAAGAAAACGTACCGAACTCCGAGATTTGCCCAAAGCGGACAATGACGTGCGCGCTTTTAGAGATATTCAAGGAATCGGGCGGCGGCAAGTGAAACATCGGCCGTTCGATATATGGCGTTGATCTGCCGATGGGGATGCCCCTCGAGCGGACGCACGGCAACATCGAACTGACAGCGGCGCAAGATGAGCGCAGGAAGAACGCTCACGCCCAGGCCATCCTCGACCATAGCCATAATCGCATAGTCATCCCAGGTCGACAGCTTGGAGCGCACCGTCAGCCCCGCCCGACGGAACAGCGGCGTAATCTCATCATCGGTGCCGCGTTCCAGCAGAATAAACTGCTCGTTGGCCAAATCGGCAAGGGAAACGACCTCCGCGGTGGCAAGCGAGGAGTCCGCTGGCACCACGCCCATCAGCTCGTCTTGCACCAACGGCCGCGACGCCATGCCGGCGCCGCGTGGCTCGCGCGGAATAAAGCCCAGGTCGCAGCGTCCTTCCGCCACCCATTGCTCAATTTCGGAGTAATCACCCATCAGAAGCTCGTAATCGACATCCGGGTGATCAGCGCGAAACCGCGCAATCACCGACGGCAGTACGTGGGTCGCCACGCTCGAAAACGAACCGATGCAGATTTTGCCGCGCATGAGCCCACGCATCTCGTCCACGTGTCGCTGCAGGCGGCCAAACTCCTCGCAGAGTGCCTCAACCGCCGGCATGATCTGCCGCCCATCGGCAGAAAGCACCACACCCTCGCGGCTGCGGTCGAGCACCTTAAAACCCCAATCGGTCTCAAGGTCGCCTACCATGCGACTCACGCCCGACTGCGAATAGCTCAGCCGCTCTGCAGCGCGCGTAAAGCTGCCGGCACGCACCGTCTCGAGCAGCACTTGCATCTTTTGAATATTCGTTTCCACGGCACCCCTCCACCTTTACATGAGTTTTTGTCATGTTATCCATGCATTATATTCGCTTTTCTTCTAAAGCCAGTTCACCCATAGTAAACATGCTCAGATAAAGAGGGGATGTCGGCACATGAACAACGGACTGTTTACGTACTTAGCAGCATTGCTATTGTTTGGCTCCAACGGCATCATCGCCGCTGCCATCGCGCTGCCGAGCTCCGATATCGTACTGTTGCGCACGTTTTTGGGCGCTCTCACCCTTGCCGCCATCCTCTTCATAACCAAGCGCCATAACCTGCAGGCTCCGTCTCGCCCCCGCGAGGCCGCAGCGCTCATCGTCTCGGGCACCGCGCTGGGCGCCAGCTGGATTTTCCTGTTCCGCGCCTATCAGACGATCGGCGTTGGCATCTCCTCGCTGTTGTATTACTGCGGCCCCATCATCGTTATGGCCCTCTCCCCGCTCATTTTTGGCGAAAAGCTGACCGGCGGCAAAATCGCCGGCTTTGTCGCCGTCGCCTGCGGCGCCTTCCTCATCGCAGCCCAAGGCCTCGGCGGCAATATGCCCATCGCAGGCATCGTGTGCGGCATCGCCTCGGCCTTCTGCTACGCGTTGATGGTCATCGCTAGCAAGGGTGCGCCACACGTCGAAGGCCTCGAAAACTCCGCGCTCCAGGTGAGCGCCGCCTTTATGACCGCGCTGGTCCTTACGCTCCTCACACAGGGCGCCCCCTCGCTCCTCTCCCCAAGCATTGCCGCCGGCATCGATTGGCGCGCCGTCGCCATGCTCGGCGTCGTCAACACCGGCATCGGTTGCCTGCTCTACTTTAGTGCCGTCGCCAAGCTGCCCGTCCAGACCGTCGCGGTCGTCGGCTACCTCGAGCCGCTTTCGGCCGTCGTGTTCTCCGCCGCCCTTTTAGGCGAAGCCATAACACCGGTCCGCCTCATGGGCGCCGTACTCATCATCGGCGGCGCGATTTTTTGCGAACTCGCCGGCAAACGCGCAAACGCCAAGGCCGGCATCGCCCAGGCAGCACGTGCTTAAAAGCCCCTCTTCAGCTCAAAGCAGGGGCGCGTCCGCGGTTATCACATTGCAGCAAACCACACAGCCGGAAGTGCTCCTGCTTTGAAATGCTATCTGCGCAAACAACTGCTCCCCAGATGGGGATTATTGTCTAAAACACCCCGATGTGCCAAACTGCTCTTATATGTATAAAGATGGCATAAAGGTTATCTGCCCTAGACAGATAACCGGATGTCTAAGGGAGTCCACGTGGCACACAACAAACTGGAGGCAAACTTCCAAGACCAGCATGGGCAGGGCGGGCATGGAGCCATTCCCCTCTCCGCTGGCATGCTGCTCGTAACGCTCGGCGTCGTCTACGGCGACATCGGCACGAGCCCTATGTACACCATGAAATCAATCGTCGCCAACAACGGCGGCATCGGTACCGTCAGCGAGGACATGATCCTGGGCGCGCTCTCGCTCGTCATCTGGACCATGACGCTCGTGACCACGGTCAAATACGTGCTGATCGCCATGAAGGCCGATAACCACAACGAGGGCGGCATCTTCGCCCTGTTCAGCCTCGTACGCAAGGTGGCACCATGGCTGATTCTGCCCGCCATGATCGGCGGTGCAGCACTGCTTGCCGACGGCATCCTCACCCCCGCCGTCACGGTCACCACAGCCATCGAGGGTCTGCGCACTATCGAGTGGGGCCATGCGCTTTTGGGTGATGGCCAGACCAATGTCATCATTATCACCATCATCATTATCTGCGGCCTGTTTGCCATGCAGCGCGCCGGTACCTCGTCAATCGGCAAGCTCTTCGGCCCGCTCATGACACTATGGTTCCTGTTCTTGGCAGGCGCCGGCCTGTTCAACATGCTCGGCAACCTGTCCATCCTACGTGCGCTCAACCCCATCCGCGGCATCATGTTCCTGTTCTCGCCCATCAACCACTCGGGCATCATGGTGCTCGGCTTTGTCTTCCTGTCGACGACCGGCGCCGAGGCACTCTATTCGGACATGGGTCACGTGGGCAAGGCTAACATTTACGCATCCTGGCCATTCGTAAAGGCGGCCCTCATCCTTAACTATCTGGGTCAGGGCGCTTGGCTGCTCGCCAACAACTCCAATCCCCAGATGCTCGCGATGGACATCGTCAACCCGTTCTACATGATGCTTCCCGAGGCGCTGCGCCCCTTTGCCATCGTGCTTTCGGCCGTGGCGGCCATTATCGCCTCGCAGGCGCTCATCACCGGATCGTTCTCGCTGGTATCCGAGGCAACGCGCCTCAACCTTATGCCGCATCTGCGCATCCACTACCCCAGCGACACCAAGGGCCAGCTCTATATTCCGCTCGTCAACAACATCATGTGGATCGGCTGCATCTTCATCGTGCTGCTGTTCCAAAACTCCGAGCGCATGGAGAGCGCCTACGGCCTCGCCATTACCGTGACCATGCTCATGACCACGACGCTTTTGACGAGTTACATCGCCGGCATCCTCAAGCACAAGCTGGGTGCCTGCGTCTTCGCCCTGCTCTTCGGTGCCATTGAGCTGTGCTTCTTCGCCTCGTGCCTCACCATGTTCTTTGACGGCGGTTACGTCATGATCTTCTTGGCCTCGCTGCTGTTTGGCCTTATGTATGTGTGGCGCCGCGGCACCGCCATCGAGCGCACGCAAACGATCCTGCTGCCCGTCTCCAAGTACATCGATCAGCTCAACCGCCTGCGCAACGACGAGACCTACCCCGTGCTCGCCGACAATCTGGTGTTCCTCACCAACAGCCCCGATCCGCTCACACTCGACCGCGACGTGCTCTATTCCATCCTGGACAAACATCCCAAGCGCGCCAAGGCATATTGGTTCATCAACGTGCACGTTACTGATGAGCCCTATACGCATGAGTATTCCGTTGAGACCTTTGGCACGGACTTTTTGTTCCGCGTGCGCCTGGACCTGGGCTTTAAGGTCAACCAGCGCGTTAATGCCTACCTGCGCCAGATCGTTGGCGACTTGATGGCATCGGGCGAGCTGCCGCCGCAGCATCACACCTACTCCATCTACGAGACACGCGGCAACGTGGGCGACTTCCGTTTTTGCATGCTGCGCAAGATGCTCGCCCCCGAAACGGACATCAACCGCAATGACCACCGCGTGATGGCCATCAAGTACGCCGTCCGCCGCGCCTGCGGAAGCCCGGCACGTTGGTACGGCCTAGAGAACTCGGCCATCATCATCGAGTACGTGCCCCTCTTTGCCCGCATGCGTCCGGCAGTCAAGCTTGTACGCACCCAGGTGCCACTCGAGGTCCAGATCGAGGAAGCCGAGGAAATGGAAGTCGATATCTTCTCGGACGACCTGGTCAACGGCAACGAGGCCGGTAAGGATATGAACGTCGATCCCACTGAGCTGCTCGAGAACGTTGCAGATACGCCCGAACAGCAACAGCTCGACGGCCTCGAGAGCGAACAACTCAACGACGCCAACTTCTAGCGACGTCACAAATCAACGACAGCGCCCCTGCACCTCACAGGAGATGCAGGGGCGCTTTGCATTTCAGTAAAGCCGTCGGCTACGAACGACGCGGCTCGGGAACCACGAGCCTATCGGGGCTCGCGCCCTCGGCATCCATCAGGCTCACGTAGCGAATCGACGGATCCCCATACATCGCGTAGTAATAATTGCCCGTGCGCGCGCTAAAGCATCCGGTATAGATAGTCTTCTCGAACTTGCCATCGCCCATCCTGGACGCCCCCTCAATCATCACCACGCCCTCGAGTGAACGGAACATACGGACGACGTTTTCGGTCTCGCTCTCCTTTTGCGGGTAATTGGCATTGAGGTACGCCGCCTTTACAAAACGGCTCGGCGAATAGCAATCGCCCGGAATACCGCGCATGCCGGCACCCGCGCCATAGGGCTTGAGCTCGGCGCCACGCCATGTCGCCGTCTGCGGAAAATCGCTTGTGGCGGTGATATAGGTGCGTAGGTTTTCCATATGCCACGGGAAGGTGGGCTGATTGGCAAGGGTGTCGACCGGATCGTCGTATACATGCAGGCCATCGGCCATCATCTCGACCACGATGCTACGCTGGCTGTCACCAATAATCCAATGGAGCAGCGACACGCCCAGCCCCTCTCCGGCAGATTTGGCGACAATCACCGTGTCGCGCAGCGCGGCCTCGACCTCATCGATCGTCGAGAACGTCGCTGCCACCCACAGGGGAAACTCATAGGCCGCGATATTGGTCTTTCCATCAACCGGGCCCTCGGCATACTCGGCATAACCCGGGAAATTGAGACCTGCCACTGCCAGACCCGCATCGTTGCCGCAGTCGAAGAACATAGGGTAGTTCTTGTAATCGATGCACATGCCGATCACCGCGTGTGCCGCCGTCGCGTCGTCGATAAACGAATACGGAATGTGGAACCCGCGCGGCATCACGCGAACCTGCTGGCCGTAGTCAAAGCTCCAGTCGAGGTTGCGGCCCAGATACATGTGGCCAGAATTATCGGTAAATCGAATGCTCGTACACATAGCGCCTCCTAGCTTTACGTTCTTGCTAAGTTCATTGTCACCAAACAAAAAGGCGCTAAACACAAAAGCCCGGACATGACAACAATGTCACGCCCGGGACAAAGACCGCAAATTCGGCCCCCAATTGAACCACTCTAGACGAGTTTGCCTAAGCAGTGATCAATCATGTGTTGAATCATTTGAGCCTCGAAGCCCACAAAGTCCTGCTTGCGCTCGCGCATCTTGCCGTCGACGATCACGTCATAAGCAACCTTGCACTTGATATAGCGCGTGGACTTGGTGACCTCCTCGTGCGTCAGGCAGCTCTCCTCCATCTTGCTGGCGCCCAGGCCAAACACCAGACGGGGGTTGTAGAGCACGTGGGGCTCGCCGGCGTCGTCCAGGTAGACGCAGACCTTCTTAGTGACGCCAATCTGGTTAGCGGCAAGGCAGCCGGCATCGTCGAGCGACTTGATGGTATCGATCAGGTCCTGAGCAACCGACTCGTCCTCGACGGTCGCAACCTCGCAACGCTGGGACAGGATAGCCTCGTCGTGGCAAAGCTCTTTAATCATACGTTCCTCCATAGGGGTCGTTGTAACCGCTTAAGTATACGGTACCCACACATTTTCATGCGAAAAATACCGTCCGTCTGCTACAAAGCGCCGAACATCAACATGCGAGAAACAGCAAGGTTATAAAGACGATATAGTAAGTGAGTTCGTGTCAATCGGCCTAAACTCGGGGCCGAACAAGGAAAGGGTATGCATGGACGAACTTTTTCACGTCAGCGAGCGCAAGTCCACAATCGGGACCGAACTTCGCGCTGGACTGACAACATTCCTGGCGATGGCCTACATCATCGCCGTCAACCCCGCAGTGCTCTCGGGCGCCGGCATCGATGCGGGAGCGCTCGCTTGCGCCACCTGCCTGGGCGCCGGCATCATGACCATCTGCATGGGCATCTTCGCAAACCGCCCGCTCGCCTGCGCGTCGGGTCTAGGCATCAACGCCATGATCGCGGGCATCGCCACCACCATGTGCGGCGGCGACTGGCACGTGGCCATGAGCGTTATCTTCCTCGAGGGTGTCGTCATCTTGCTGCTCGTCCTTTGCGGCCTGCGCGAGGCCATTATGGACGCCATCCCCGTGGTCCTGCGCCACGCCATCTCGGTGGGCCTGGGCCTGTTCATCGCCATGATCGGCCTGTGCGACGCCGGCATCATCACCGCTGGCGCCGGCACGCTCGTCGGCTTGGGCGACATCACCTCCCCCACCTTTATCGTCGGCATCATCTCCATCGTCGTGACGGTTGCCCTGGCTTCCCGCAACGTGCCGGGCTCGCTGCTCATCGGCATCATCGTCGCCGTTATCGCCGGTATCCCGCTGGGCGTCACCCATGCGCCCGAGGGCCTCATCGCACCGCTCGACTTCTCGACCTTCGGCGCCCCGTTTGCCAGCACTGCCGACGGCAACCTTGCCATCGTGAAGGTCCTGACCGACCCGATGCTGCTCGTCGTTGCCTTCTCGCTGCTCATGAGTGACTTCTTCGATACCATGGGCACCGCGATGGCCGTCGCCAAGCAGGGCGAGTTCCTGACCGAGGACGGCAATGTCGAGGACATCCGCCCCATCCTGGTCGTTGACTCCGTGGCCGCCGCTGCCGGTGGCTTTATGGGCGTCTCCTCCATCACCACCTTCGTCGAGTCCACCTCTGGCGCCGCCGACGGTGGCCGCACGGGCCTCACCTCCGTCACCACCGGCGTGCTGTTCATTCTCGCCGCGTTCTTCTCCCCCATCGTCACCATCGTTTCCAGCGCCGCCACCTGCGGTGCTCTGGTCTACGTAGGCTACCTCATGATGAGCGAGGCCTCCGAGATCGACTGGTCCGACGTGTCGCAGGGCTTCCCGGCGTTCATGATTGTCGCCGGCGTGCCCTTCACCTACTCCATCTCTGCCGGTATTGGCCTGGGCTTTATCGCCTATGTGATCGTCGCGCTCTTTAAGGGCGAGGCCTCCAAGATCAAGCCGCTCATGTGGATCGCAGCCCTTGCCTTCCTCGTCTACTTCTTTGTAGCGTAACGGCAAAGCTGCCAAAGCAGAACACCAAAGCGCGAAGTCGCAACGAGCGGCTCCGCGCTTTTCTTTTAAAGACGGGCAGAGCACGGGCGCGCGATATATTGCTTCCCAAATTTTGGACATTTTGCCCTCCAAACGGCACTACCGCCGGCTACATCCTGCAGATATGCTGGGCGTAATCGCATAGGCCCTATGAGGATGGGAGTAACCATGGCCGCCTTGTTCACGACCCCCAAGCGCAATGACAAAACCTCTGGAGCCCATTTTGTCGAGCCCGACGTGCGCCGTCGCACGCTGCTCGCACACGGCAGCTGGCGCCGTGTGACGCGCCGCATCGTTGTAGGCGCCGTATGCGCGCTTACGGTAAGCTCGCTGCTCATGCCGAGCGTCTCGCTCGCGGCGGAGTGGGTGGATGTCGAAGGAACCCAGTACTACGCCGCGGCAGGCGACGAGGCAGGCACCTGGAGTTGGGACGGTGCCGACGACATGAAGCTCAACGGCTATGACGGCGGTGCGATCGAAGCCGCGGGCAAGCTTAACATTGCCTACGAGGGTACCAACACCGTGGAAACAGAGCCCGATTACACCGGTGCCGCCATCAAGGCGAAGGACGGCACTAACCAGAAAGCAGAGTTGAACATAACGAGCTCGAATAGCACGGATGAGCTCAACGTGACAGCCGAGGCAGACGCGATTAAATCCACAGGCGACCTCTCCATTTCTGGCCCAGGCACTGTGAACACCACAAGCACTACTTCCGACGGAATTGAGGCAAAGGGCGATCTCTCTATCACGGGCTCGGGCACCGTAAATGCAACGGGCGGTACCGAAGGCATCCAATCCAAGGGCAAGACCACCATCGATTCCTCTGGCACAGTGTTAGCTAAAGGAGGCGAAGGCTACGGCATCGCCGCGGGCAGCGACCTGATCGTCAAAGGCGGCGGCAAGGTAGAGGCAAGCTCTATAGAAAAAGCGGCGATTTGGGCAGACGGCAACATCGACATCTCGGGCGGCAGTCAAGTCGAGGCGAGCTCCCAGGAAGACCTTGCCGTCGACGCTGAGGGCAGTCTCACGGTCACCGACGCATCCCTTAACGCAAGCGGTGTTGAGTATGGCGTCTATGGCCGCAAGGGCATCACGCTCGACCACGCGACCGTGACGGTCCGTGCAACCACGGGCGGCGGCTGGCAAACTATCGCTCTCATCACTGACGAGGACGACATCGTCATCAAGAATGGTTCCATCGTGGACGCGCTCGCGGAAGGCGGGTTCTCGGCTGCTATCGCCAGCAGAAACTACAACCCTGGCGAGTCAGGCGGCCACATCTACATCAGCGACTCCGCTGTCAAGGCTATAGCCCGCTATATCGAGACCGGTGGCGATGGCCCCGACCACTACAGCAACGACCAGGATGGCGAAACCATCCCCGAGCGCAGGGGCCTGAACATCGGCATCTTTGCCCAGACCAGCGAGGGCATTACGCCTGCGACCATCTCGATTATCCGCAGCAAGGTCACGGCCGAGGGGGACACGGCGGCGATCTTCGCCCTTGCCATGAGCGCGGACGGCAAGGCGATCGGCACCATCGAAATCGAAGGCGCCACCATCCTGACGCCTGAAGGCGGCAAGGTCATTGACTATCGCAACAAGGAAGAGCTCAGCGACGGCGTCGTTTACGAGGCAGGGCAGACCATCGGCACGGGCGACGCCACGATCGACTCCCCCTACGATGCAGCTGTCGCCAAGAGCACGGTCATCGCGCCGCCCGAGGAGGCCAAACCCGAGGAGAAGCCTGGCGAGACCAAGCCGGGTTCCAAGTCCGAAGGCACAAAGACGACCAAGACCGTTGCAGTTGCAGTTGCAGCCACGGGAGCCAAGACCACCGGTAAGCTCGCGGCAACCGGCGACGCCTCGAGCGCAGCTATCGTGACAGCCGCCTTTGCGGGAACAGCCGCCATCGCCGCAGGCGCCGTGGTGAGCCGCAAACGCTCGTAAACACTTTTTCGCACAGGACGAGTGGATCGCGGCCCTTGCCTTCCTCGTCTACTTCTTCGTAGCGTGAGGGCAAGGCTGCAAAAGCTGAACAATAAAGCGCGGAGTCGCCATGCGGCCCCGCGCTTTTCTTTTAGCGCCGGTCCCTGCGCCGGCGTGCGGCCTATTTCTCCCCCATTTTGGCCATTTTGCCCTCCAAACGGCACTACCGCCGGCAACATTCAGCAGATACGCTGAATCTAGTCGTATAGGCCCTATGAGAACGGGAGCAACCATGGCAGCCTTGTTCACGACCCCCAAACGCAATGACGCTACCGCCGGAACCCATGTTGCCGAACCCGACGTTCGCCGTCGCATAGGACTCGCGCACGGCAGCTGGCGCCGCGTGACGCGCCGCATCGTCGTGGGAGCCGTATGCGCGCTCACGGTAAGCTCGCTGCTCATGCCGAGCGTCTCGCTCGCAGCGGAATGGGTCAAGGTCGGCGGCAACAAGTACAACACCGCGGCGAGCGACGAAGCCGGTACCTGGTCGTGGGACGGCGCCGACGACTTGAAGCTCAACAACTATAACGGCGGCGAGATCCAGGCCGCAGGCAAGCTCAACGTGAATTACTCGGGAACCAACATCGTCACTGCCGACTGGATCGAAGGCATCAAGGTTTCTCATGGCACTAACGAGAATGCCGAGCTCAATATCCAAGGCGACGAGGGCGACACGCTCAGCGTGACATCTACTGAGGACGCTATCCTCTCCACGGGTAATATCAACATCGGCGGAGCCGGATCCGTCAACGCCACGAGCACTGGGCTTGATGCCATCAATGCCGGGGGTGATCTCGCTATCAAAGGTTCGGGCAACGTCAACGCCACGGGTGCATCGGATGGCATCAGGGCAAATGGCAATATCACGATTGACGACAGCGGAGCCGTCACCGCCAGGGCTACCAAGGACAAGGGTATTGGAACCGACAAGAACCTCACCATCAAGGGTGGCGGGACGGTCGAGGCAAGCTCCGAGAAAGGCGCTGCCGTCGAGGCCAAGGGCAGCCTCGCAGCCACAAACGCCTCCCTCAACGCAAACGGTGTTGAATATGGCGTCTATGCCCACAAGGGCATCACACTCGATCATGCAAACGTGACAGTCCGCGCAAGTAAAGGCAGATACGGTGGCGCCATTGCCCTCTTCACCTACCAGGACGATATCGTCGTCAAGAACGGCTCCACCGTGGACGCGTTTGCGGAAGGCGAGGTTTCGGCTGCATTCTCCACCAGAAACGATCGACCCAACGAGGAGGGTGGCCACATCTACATCAGCGACTCCGTTGTCAAGGCCATAGCCCGCTATGTCGAGAACGGCGACAGCCCCATCCCCTACAGCGAAAACCAAGATGGCGAGACGAGGCGCGAACCCCAAGGCGAGAACATCGGCATCATCGCCCAGACCAGCGAGGGCGTCACACCCGCAGTCATCTCGATCATTCGCAGCAAGGTAACGGCCGAAGGAGATACAGCGGCAATCTTTGCCCGTGCCACGAGCGCTGACGGCAAGACAATCGGCACCATCAAGATTGAGAACGCCGCCATCCAGACGCCCGAAGGCGGCAAGGTCATTGACTATCGCAAGCTCCGTGACGGCATCTACGAGGCAGGCCAAGCCATCGGCACGGGCGACGCTGTGATCGACTCCCCCTATAACGAAGCTGTCGCCAAGAGCATGGTCATCGCACCTCCCGAGGTAGCCAAGCCGGAAGACCCCAAGCCCGACGAGACCAAGCCCGCAGAAAGCAAGCCCGCGAAGTCCAAGCAGAACCCCAAGCCTGAGGGCTCAAAACCGACCAAGACCGTTGCGGCTTCAACCACGAAAGCCAAGACTACCGGCGTGCTCGCGGCAACCGGCGACACCTCGGGTGCGGCCATCGTGGCAACGGTCCTTACGGGAACAGCCGCTATCGCCGCAGGCACCATGGCGAGCCGCAAGCGCTCTTAGACGCCTCTGCGCACATGGCAGCTCCCGCGAAGCCCCAGCACCGTTTAACAACGCCACCGCCGAGCTCCCCTCCGGCGGTGGCGTCTTCCATATGCGTCCGCAGGGTATGCACGAGATTGTCTTTGGTCTAGCCCAACCTGCATGAGCCGGCGTGCGACAATGGGGGCCGTCGATATCACAACGCCGAGAGAAGCCCGTCATGGAAGCGCATCAAAAGCAGATAACCATTCATGCACAGCATGCCGAAAGCGCACCAGTCATCTATCTTCCCGTGGTCATGGGCGACGGCACGGAGGTTTATGAACGCTGTCGAGAGCTCAACTGCCCGCCCTTCACGCTTGTCGGCATTGGCAGCCTCAACTGGAATCGCGAGCTGAGCCCCTGGGGATGCGACGGATGCGTGCGCGATTCCGAGCCCTTTGGCGGACAGGCGTCCGGATTTCTCGATGAGTTGCTGAACCGGATAATCCCCGAGGTCGAATCGTCACTTCCCCGCCCGCCCACTTGGCGCGGTATTGCCGGCTACTCGTTAGCGGGCCTCTTTTCGCTTTGGGCCCTCTGGCAGACCGATGCCTTTGACCGCGCCGCAAGCGCATCGGGGTCCCTGTGGTTTCCCGGCTTTATCGACTATGCGCATAACCACGCGATGACAGCTACGCCCAGCGCCGTCTATCTGTCGCTCGGCAAAAAGGAGACCAAGACACCCAACCGCATGATGCGGCACGTACTCGACGATACGCACGCAATGGAAAAGCTGCTCGGCGACCGAGGCATCCCCGCGGCCTTCGAACTCAACCCCGGCAATCACTTTGCCCAGACCGACCTGCGCATGGCGCATGGCATCCACTGGATACTCACGCACTAAAAATGGCTCCCACATGTTGCAGCACGCATGGGAGCCATAGTAAGCCCTATCAACAGCCAGCCGTTACTCGGCGGCTTCCTCGAGTTCGGAAACGTCGAACTCAAAGTCGTTGCCGGGCAGAATGGCATTGAGCACGATGCCCACCAGCGATCCCACGGCAAGGCCCGAGAGCGAAATGGTCACGCCGCCCAGCTCCAACACGATGGCGCCGGCGGTGCTGTACGCGATGCCGAGCGAAAGCACGAGTACCAGTGCAGCCACCAGCACGTTGCGGTTGTTCTGGAAATCGACCTGGTTCTCGATGAGGTTGCGAACGCCCACGGCGCTGATCATGCCATAGAGCACGAGCGACACACCGCCGATTACACACGCCGGCATGGCCGCAATGACAGCCGCGAACTTGGGGCAGAACGAAAGCACGATGGCGCAACACGCGGCAATGCGAATCACGCGCGGGTCAAACACACGCGTCAGGGCGAGCACGCCGGTGTTCTCACCATACGTGGTGTTGGCCGGAGCGCCGAAGAGCGAAGCCAGAATCGTGGCAAGGCCGTCGCCGAGCAGCGTGCGATGCAGGCCGGGATCGGCGATGTAGTTACGCTCGCAAGTGGAGCCGATAGCCGAGATATCACCGATATGCTCGATCATGGTCGCAAAGGCCAGCGGCATAATGGTGATGATGGCCGTCGTGGCAAGACCGCTGTCGAACTGCGGGCCAAAGAGCGCAAACACGGTGTTGTCCCACATGATGGGCAGACCGACCCAGGGAGCGGCGGCAACGCCCGAAAAATCGACCTCGCCGAGCGCAGCGGCAACGGCATAGCTCACCACAACACCCAGCAAAATCGGCACGATCTTGACCATGCCGCGGCCCCAAATGTTGCAGGTGATGATCACTGCCACAGCGACAACGGCAACAAACCAGTTGGTCTGGCAGTTGGCGATGGCAGAGCTTGCCAAGATCAGGCCGATGGAAATGACGATGGGGCCGGTCACCACCGGCGGAAAGAAGCGCATAACGCGCTTGGCGCCAAACGCGCGGAAGAGCGCCGCCAACACCGGATAGAGCAGGCCGGCACAAGCTACGCCCAGGCAGGCGTAGGGCAAAAGCTCGGCCTCGCCGTTGGGCGCAATTGCGGCATAACCGGCAATAAAGGCAAACGATGAGCCCAAAAATGCCGGCACCTTACCGCGCGACAGGAAGTGGAACAGCAGCGTGCCCAAACCGGCAAACAAAAGCGTTGCCGATACCGAGAGACCGGTGAGCACGGGTACCAACACCGTGGCGCCAAACATGGCAAACAGGTGTTGCAGACCGAGTAGGAACATGCGTGGGCGGCCGAGCGACGACGCATCGTAGATGGCATCGGCGACAGCAGGCGTCGAGGATTGGGACATGGATGTCCTTTCGAATGGAAGGGCGATCGGGCATATTGGATAACCTGCCCGAACGATACGATCCGAACCATTGTACGTGATATATGCCGTCCCGCACGCACCGCCCCCGCAAACGGTACTGCTACTTCCAAACGCGCTCGGCAATGCGTTTGACCAGAGCGACCTTTGCCCATTGCTCGTCCTCGGTCAGCTTGTTGCCAATCTCGCAACTAGCAAAACCGCACTGGGGCGACAGATACAGGTTCTCGAGCGGAACATACTTTGCAGCCTCGTGAATACGCTCGACGATGGCATCCTCGTCCTCAAGCTCAGCGGCCTTGGTGGTCACTAGGCCCAACACGACCTTCTTGCCGGGGGCAACGTACTTGAGCGGCTCAAAGCCACCGGCACGCGGCGTATCGAACTCAAGGTAAAACGCATCGACGTTCTCGTGTGCGAACAGGTATGGCGCGATGGGGTCATAGCCGCCCTCGAAGGCATAGGTGGAGTGGTAATTACCACGGCACACATGCGTGTTGATGACCAGGTCGTCGGGCTTGCCCTCGATGGCGGCGTTGTTGAGCGCCACGCCCAGCTCGCTCACCTTTTGCAGGTCGACCGGGCTCATGCCGGTTTTGGCGACAAAATCGGTATCGCAGTAGATACCCCAGGTGCAGTCATCGAACTGGATGTTGCGGCAACCCGCAGCGTACAGGTCGGCAATCACGGTGCGATAGGCAGCCGCGATGGCATCGGCGAGTTCCTCGTCGGTCTTATAGACAGCGCGCAGGCTCTCCTGCTGGCCGTCGCAGCGATCGAGCGTGACCTCAGAGAACGTCTGGATAGGCGCCGGGATGGTCTGGCGTGCAACGTGGCCCTCGCCCTCAAGTGCCTTGACAAACTTAAAGTGCTCGACGAACGGATGGTTCTCGCCGCTAATGGGACCGGTTACCACGGCGGTGTCGGCGGTGGTCTCCTCATCGTGGAACATATAGCCCGTACGCGAGGTGCGGCGCTCGACGCCGTTCAGCCCCCACATAAAATCGAGGTGCCAGTAGCTGCGGCGGAACTCGCCATCGGTGATGACCTGCAGGCCGGCGGCCTTTTGCTTGTCCACCAGGTCGCGAATAGCCTCTTCCTCGACGGCCTTAAGCCCCTCGGCATCAAGCGCGCCTGCCGCATAGGCAGCGCGGGCATCCTTTACGGCCTGCGGACGAAGAAAGCTGCCGACGATATCAGCACGAAACGGCGCTTTGAGCTGGACGGAATTAGTCATACTGATCTCCTTTTTGCGTGGATGCTTTAACGAGACAAAGTATGAGGGCTCAAATAGCCATCGTAAAATATGAGTTATTTTCTGTTTGCCATAGGGAATGACTATACCAATACGCACCGCTAAGCATTATGCGTACGGCAGACATAACAAACTAGATGTGCTGACGAATCGCTTCGATATAGGCCTGCCCGTAGCGCGTAAGTGTCGTGTTCTTGCGCGTGATGATGCCGATCTCCATGTACTCGTCTACATCGAGCGGAATCGAGATGATGCCGGGACCGTTGAGTTCGTGGCTGATCACGCCCGAACACACCGTGTAGCCGTTGAGGCCCATGGCCAGATTGAACAACGTCGCACGGTCACGCACACGAATATTCTTGCGGCGCTCAAAGGTCGAGGTCAGTTCCTCAGAATAATAAAACGAGTTATAGCTGCCCTGCTCGTAGGACAGGAACGGGTAGTCCTCGAGATCTTCGAGCGTCACGCTGGCGTGGTCCGCCAGTGGATGGTCGGCGCATACAAAGACATGCGGCGTGGCGCAGAAGAGCCCTTCGAACACGAGCTCGTTGGCGGCGAGCATGCGCTCGATGACCTCGCGATTTTGCTCCGACAGATACAGGATGCCGAGCTCACTTTTCATATGCGCGACGTCCTCGATAATCTCGTGAGTCTGTTCCTCGCGCAGGGTAAAGTCGTAGCGCGCGGCATCGAACTCGCGGATCACGTCGACAAACGCGTTGACGGCAAAGGAATAATGCTGGCAGCTCACACTAAAGTGCGGCACCTGCTCGGACGCGCCCTTGTACTTGCCCTCGAGCAGGTCGGCCTGGTCGAGCACCTGGCGTGCGTAGCCCAAGAAGGTCTCGCCCTCCTCGGACACAATGACGCCCTTGTTGGTGCGCTCAAAGATATGCACACCCATCTCGTTTTCGAGATCGCGGATCGATGCGGTGATCGAAGGCTGCGACACAAAGAGTCGGCGCGAGGCCTCGGTGATGCTGCCGCATTCGGCAACTTTGACGACATATCTGAGCTGCTGAAGCTTCATAGCGCCCTCCCTAGACGTTCGTGACGTCGAAACCCGTCGCATCCATCTGACGCATAAACGGCGGCATCTCCCCCGTCGCGGCGCAGGCGGCAATCTGATGCAGAGCCCCGGCAACCGCATCGTCTGCCGCAGCGCCGATATGCCAGCGCGCGGCAGCCGTGACGGCCTCGTTGGCATTGGCGACTGCAACGGAGTTGGGAACGGCATCGATCATGGGCAGATCGTTATCGGAATCGCCAAATACGGCCACCTCGTCGAGCGTCAGGTCCAAAGCGCGCGCAAGCTCCAGCGCGGCGCAACCCTTGTCCCAACCTGCTGGAAGGATATCGAACAGGCGCACACGATTGTTGGGAAACACGAGTGAGAGTTCCGGCACCTCGGCGGCAACGCGCTCGCGTAGCTCCGCGAGCTCCTCACGCGAACGGGCACTCCAGATATTCGCCTTGTATACCGGGACATCATCGACGACAGGGCGGCACGGAGCCTCTTCGCCTTTGAGCCACGCATTTCCGCCCGACTCCATGGCGCGACGCACGCGCTCGGGGTCGCTCGTCACGCAATAGGCATCGTTATCCCAAAAGTCGTCACCCAGGCTGTAGACCTTTAGATAGGTATCATCGGTCTCTTGCTCGAGGTAATTGGCCAGACGCATCAGGGCATCGTTGTCGGTCGTGCGCGAAGCGACCGCCTGACCGTCGACAAACATGACCTGGCCGTTGCAGAACGCACCGGTCGAAAAGCACTCGGAGCGATTGCGGAACATCCAGCCCATCGCGGACGGCTGACGGCCCGAAACCGGGCCAAAGTGCAGGCCTGCCGCCTGCATGGCATGAATGCCCTCGATAGCATAGTCACTGGCGCCGTCTTGCCCAGCCGGAATCAGCGTATCGTCCATATCGGTCAGCACAAGTTTGATCATAGGGTCCCCCAGTCATTTTCACCGTAACCATTGTAACGACCTGCCAAAAAGGGACAGGTTTATTTTGACAGGTTTTATCTGGGAAAACGCATCGTCCCCGTTGGCACCTACCAAAATAAACCTGTCCCTTTTTGGCAGGTGCGCTAGTATAGGGAACAACAGATTCGATGCGGGAGTGCCGGCGGTGCAAACCACAAGGCTGAGAGGGCATGGGGCCCAATCCTTTGAACCTGTCAGTTAATGCTGGCGTAGGGAGCATGCCGCCTTTACAGGGGAGCTGTCTATGCACAGCGCCCCTTTTCTATGCCAAGGAGGCATGTGCAGTGATTGATTCGGAACAGCTTAAGCAAAATGTGGTCAAGGCCGTGGAGGAGATTCGCGCCACCAATCCGATGGCCGGCTCCATCACCAACACGGTGACGATCGACTTTGTCGCCAACGCACAGCTCGCCGTGGGCGGTTCGGCCGCCATGGTCTATCTGCCAGACGAGGGCGAGGCACTCGTTGCCGGCGGCGGCGCCATCTATCTCAATATGGGCACGCTCTTCCCCATCTACGAGCAGACGATCCCCCGCGCGGCCAAGGCGGCACACGACGCCGGCAAGCCCTGGGTGCTCGATCCGGTGGGTCTGGGCATCGGTAGCCTGCGCACCCAGCTGGTAAACGAGCTCAAGCAGTACAAGCCCGCCATCGTGCGCGGCAACGCCTCCGAGATTATCGCGCTCGCCGGCCTGTGGGGTCTTGAGGGCGAGGCGGCCGATCTGAGCCGCGTACGCGGTGTCGACACCACCGACACGGTCGACGCCGCCCGTGATGCCGCCGTGGCGCTCGCCCGCTACACTGGCGGCGCTGTGGTGGTCTCGGGCGAAGTCGACCTGATTACCGACGGCACGACCGTAGCCAAATCCCACGGCGGCAGCCCGCTCATGTCCAAGATCACCGGCTGCGGCTGCTCGCAGGGCGGCGTGCTGGCCGTGTACGCCTGCGCTGCCGACCCGTTTACGGCAGCCATCTGCGGCACCGCCGTCTACAACGTCGCCGGCACGCGTGCCGCCGCTGTCGCCGATGCCCCGGCAAGCTTTAAGGTCGCCTTTATCGACGAGCTCTACCGCGCAACCGCCCAGGATATTGCCGATAACCAACTCGAACTCGAGGAGGCATAAGCCATGTCCGAATCCACAACCAGCGCCGGCATGAACACACTCGTCGCCGTGGCCATCGCCCCGTGCGGCACCGGCGATGAGCTGTCCGCCGAGGTCGCCGAGGTCGTGCGCGTCATTCGCGAGAGCGGCCTTCCCAACCGCACCACCTCGATGTTCACCGAGATTGAGGGCGACTGGGACGAGGTCATGCAGGTCGTGCGCGACGCGACCTTTGTGTTAGCGAGCAGGGGCATCCGCACCGAAGTCGTGCTCAAAGCCGATATTCGACCCGGATTTACCGACACCATGACCGGCAAACTCGAGCGCATGGAAGCACAGATCAAGAAACAGGGGGAAGCACGATGAGCGTCCGCGACAACCTTGATATCTCGGCCTATCTGGTACTCGGCCCCGAAAACACGCTCGGGCGCCCCGTGGGCGATGTAGTGGCCCAGGCACTCGACGCCGGCTTTACCTGCATCCAGGTGCGCTCCAAGGTGGCAAGTGCCCGCGAGATCATCGCGCTGACGGACGATGCCGCGCAGGCTATCGCCCGTGCGGGCAAGACCGGTCAGGTCGCGCTGCTCATCGACGACCGCCTGGATTGCGTGCTTGCCGCGCGCGAACAGGGCATTGCCGTCGACGGCGTGCACGTGGGCCAGAGCGACATCCCCGTCGAGGTCTGCCGCAAGCTGCTGGGCCCCGACGCCATCGTGGGCCTCTCGGCCCGTTGCGAGGAGATGCTCGAGTACGTCAAAACTGCCGACATGAGCCTGGTCGATTACCTGGGAGTGGGGCCGCTCCACGAGACCGAGACCAAGCGCGATTGCGGACGCGCGGCCGACGGCTCCATCATCACCAAGAGCTTTGAGGACCTGGCCGCACTCCACGCGGCAAGCCCCGTGCCCATCGTGGTGGGCGGCGGCGTCAAGACGGCCGACCTGCCGCAGCTCAAGGCCACCGGCGTCGACGGCTTCTTTGTGGTGAGCGCCGTCTGCAGCGCCGATGACCCCCACGCCGCAGCCAAGGAGCTCGTCGACACCTGGCAGCAGGCATAAGCATAAGCCGAGCAGCTGCTCCGTGGCCTCATATCTTCAGCAATGGAAAGCGCATCCCAGTTTGGACGTCCATTCCGGGATGCGCTTTCCGTATAGAGGACCAGCGGGAAACTGTGTCCCAGTCTGAGCGCAAATTCTGGGATGCCGTTTCCGCCGAGCCCGCCGCAGCCCTTACCCCGCCAGATACGCTTCCAGCGCGGGCAACGTCGCTTCCGCATCGCGGCGGCCTATCTGGTAGATGCGTTCGAGCTCATCGGGCTCGCGGCACAGCGACGGCACCTTTACCGATTCGCTCGGCCGCACCACAAAGACCTCGCCGGCGGCCTCGCGACGTGCCAGGTCATCGAGCGTAGCATTGTAGACCTCATGCCGATGCTCAAGCGCTGCGACAAACGCCGGATAGTGACGGAACACACGACGCAGCATGGGCATCACGCTGTTGGGCTGCTTTACAAAGCCCGCCGGCTGCGTCAGCACCACCACGTTGCGGTCATACCCCTGCGCAAACAGCCAAGCACTGGGAATGGAATCGGCCACGCCGCCATCCAGATATTTATGCCCGTCAATAGCGACAGGACGCGTTGCCACGGGAATAGCAGACGACGCCCGGATCCACTCGATATCGCGCTCGTCACCATACGGCAAATCGTGATAGACCGCCTCGCCCGTCTCGATATCGGTACACACGCACGTAAACCGCATGGGGCAGGCGCGATATGTCTCCAGGTCGATGGGATCGCGCTCGATGGGCACCTCGTGATAGGCAAAATCGGCATTGAACATGTCCCCTGTTCGCAACCAGCTCGTTACACTCGCATAGCGCTTATCGGCACAATAGGCTTTGTTGTAGCGAATGGCGCGGCCGATCTGCCGCGATTTAAAGTTGTAGCCAAACGCCGCGCCCGCCGAAACGCCTACCATATGGTCGCAGGTCAAACCGTGTTCCATCCAAACGTCGAGCACGCCCGCCGTATACATACCGCGGTAGCCGCCTCCCTCGAGCGCAAGCCCCACCGTGCACGTCGTATTCGGCTGTGCCATGCGACCATCTCCGTTCCTGCGTTTTAAAACGGGACAAGTATACCCGTCAACATATATCGTCTCAGTCGCATTTTCATCGAACATCGCATCGTCGTGTTACCGCTTGGCAAATAATTGTCACCCATAGTATGGGCACCCCTATATAATTTTGTACTGTTGTTTATACTACTCAGCAGTTATCAACAGCGAACATTAGCCGGCAAAGTAACCCAACAACGCAGCAAGGCGGAGGCCTGGATACACGCAATGCGCTGAGCAACGACGCGTGTACACAACGAGCTCGCCCGACGCAATCCGCCCCGACCTCAGAAAGCCGCTTAGAACATGGATACTGTCAGCAATTACACCGAAACGCTCGAAAAGACCATCCGTGACCTTCTCGAGCGTCAGAATGATCTGATTAGGACCGCCTTTACCGACCAGCTCACCGGTCTTGGCAACCGCGGCGGTTTTACCAAGTCTCTCGAAGAGATCTGGGGGCAGGGCACGCCGGTCACTATGGCGTTTATCGATATCGATAACCTTAAGCACTGCAACGATGTCTTTGGGCACGACGAGGGTAACCGCTACATCATGCAGGTGAGCCTGTACCTTAAGCTCTACATCAAGGTTGGCGAGGCGGCGTTTCGCCTGGGTGGCGACGAGTTTGCCGTGCTCTCCACCATCTCGACCGAGGATGACCTTGCCGAGCGCCTGGAGCATTGCCGCTCGGTGCTCCTCAAAAACAACGACGCCGAGATGCCCCATTCGTTTAGCTATGGCGTGTCGCATGCCAATCCCAAACTGGGCGAAGCCCAAAACCGCATGACGAAGGACGCCGACCATCGCATGTATGACTACAAGCTGCGCAATGCCATACATCTCGATCGCCGCAACATCAGTCAAGTCCACGCAGATGACTTTGAGATTAATGACCGCGTCTTTGACGCTATTTCGATGCTCGATGAGGGACGCTACTTCTTTATCGAAAACCTTGATAAGAACCGCACGCTCTGGTCGCAGGGGGCGCTGCGCGATTTTGGGCTTCCCTCGGAGCACATCGATGACTGCCGCAGTTACTGGAAGACGCGCGTGCACCCCGATGACCTCGAAGCATATACCCAAGACATCTACCAGGTCTTTTATGGCTCTAAACGCTATCGCGTTATGCAATATCGCGTACGCAACGCCGAAGGCGATTACGTGCTTTGTCGCGTTCGGGGCTATCGCATCGACGGAAACGGAAATACGCCCTCGCTCTATGTCGGCGAGCTCGTTAACCACTCCCTCGTTGAAACGGTCGATCCCGCCACGGGACTCGGCACCCAACGCATGCTGGTCAACGCCATCGACGGCTGCCGTCGCGATAACCATCAGACGGGCCTGATCGCCGTGCGCGTTCGCGGTACGACGCAGCTCAATGAGCACTATGGGGCTGACGCCGTTGACGCTATGCTCTCCGAATATGCTGGTCGTATGCTCTCGCTCACCCGCGGCAGAAGCCGTGTGTTCCGCTCGCGCAGCGTACAGTTTGTCGTACTTACCGATGGTCTGGACCGCGACGCCTTCGATTGCCTCGCACGCGATTTGGAGCGCGTCATCTCGGCCCCCGTCCAAATTGCCGACGATACCATTACCCCTACCTGCCTGGTTGTTCCCGTCTATTACGAACGCCTGGTCAACCAAGCACCGGCCGTCTTGGACGAACTCGATCGTCGATTACGCGCCATCAACGGGCCGTTTCAGAACAAGAGCCTCTCCATACCCGAAATCGACCGCAAGGGCGCTGTTGCCGAGCGCATTGACCCGCTCACCGGCCTCTACCGCCCCAGTGAGTTTATGCTGCGCGCCAATGCCTTCTTGGCAACAGTGCGCGACGGCGCCTGGTGCATCGCCACGGTCGACATGGGACACATGCGCCTCTTTAACGAATGGCACGGGCAGGCCGAAGGCGACCGCGTGCTTGCAGATGTGGGAACAGTGCTCAAGGACATCGAAAATGCAGGGCTTGGCGTTGCGGGCTACTGGGGTCAGGACGACTTTTGTATCCTCGCTCCCTTTGAACACGATGCCATACATCGAATTTACGCTCGCGTGCGCGAGGCAGTCGCCAAGCATGATGACGGTGTGGGCTTTTGGCCATCCATGGGCGTATATCCCATCGACCACCGTGAGCAGATCACCATCGACGCACAGGCAAAGGCCATGTACGCCAACCGTCGCGCCAAAAACGACTTTAAGGACCGCATCGCCGTCTTTAGCCCCGAGGAATACAAGCGCGAGGTTGCGTTTCACCGCACCCTCACCGAGTTCCAGTATGCGCTCTCAAACGACCGCATCACCTACTACCTGCAGCCACTGGTTGATATGGAAACCGGCGAGATTATTGGCGCCGAGGCGCTCACACGCTGGATCGACAAAGATGGATCGTTAATTCCGCCCGCGTCCTTTATCCCGGCGCTCGAGGAAAGCGGCTTTGTGGTGACGCTCGACAAGTACATTTGGCAGGGCGTCGCCTCGTGGCTGCGCAAGCGCATCGACCAGGGGCTTCGCGTAATTCCGATTTCCCTTAACGTGTCGCGTGTCGACATCCTCGCCTGCGATGTCGCCGAACATATGGGGGCGCTCGCCGCCCAATACAACCTTCCGCCCGAGCTCATGCGTATCGAGATCACCGAAACCGCCTATACCGGAGAATCCGAGGCGGTGGACAAGCTGACGGCAGACCTGCATAATCAGGGCTTTTCGACCTATATGGACGACTTTGGCACCGGCCAGTCCACGCTCGCAATGCTCAAGAACGTCAACGTCGATGTTATCAAGCTCGACCGCACCTTTTTGCCTGATGGGAAAACCGACAACCGGAGCTCCCAGATCGTGTCGTCTATGCTCGAGATGGCGCAATCGTTGCACCTGCCCGTTGTGGTCGAAGGCATCGAGACAAATGAGCAGGCACAGCTGCTGCGCCAGATGGGCGCCCGCTACGCACAAGGGTTCCTCTACCACCGCCCCATGCCGGCGAAGGATTTTGAGGCATTGCTCGATACTGCCGACAACAACTAATACGCTCGCGCGCAAACGCCACCGTCGAGGGAGCGTTTGTTCCCATGAGCTAACTAATACCCCAATCTAAACCGAATTGGGAGTAAGATACAAACCATTGTTCCATCCAAGGAGGCCATCCATCATGAACGAGTCGTATCGCCTGGGCGAGCAATCAATCATCGCTCATCTTCAGCGGCTTGCGAACGGGGCCTCAACCACCGAGCTCGATGTTGCCGCGCTGCCCCCGGAGCTGTGCGCCATCGGCGAGCAGCTACAGAAGACATTTGCCATCCTGCAGCAAGAACGCGAGCTGCTTGAGCGCGGCGCCTATATCGACTCGCTCACCAATCTTGGCAACCGTGGCGGACTCGACCGCCATGTCGATCAGCTCTGGCGCAAAGGCACCCCCTTCACCTGCGCCTATATCGATATCGACCGCCTTAAGCATTGCAACGATAAGTTTGGCCACACCGAGGGTAATCGCTACATCCTGAGCATCTGCCGTGCACTCACCGAGACAATGGAGCCCGATGAGTTGCTGTTCCGTATCGGTGGAGACGAATTTGTACTTATATCCCCCACGACAGACGAAGCCGAGCTCGAGCAGCGCCTAGAGCGGACGCGTGCCAATCTTATCGAGGCAACATCGGACGGCAAGGCGCCCATGATTGCCAGCTTTAGTTTTGGCTGCTCGCGCGTCGACCCGCTTGCAGGCGATACGCGTCGCCAGATGACAAAGGACGCCGACCGCAAAATGTATCGCTACAAGCTCATGTACCGTGTGCAACAACCGGAAGAAGGCGATGCGCCGCAACGCCCGGTCACCGAACAACCCCCCCCCTGCAACGACCGAGTGTTCCAAGCGATCTCCATGAGCTCCGAGACGCGCTATCCGTTCATCATTAACCTCGACACCGGCGAATCGCAATGGTCGGTTAATGCCGTGCGCGATTTTGACCTACCCTCCCAGCATCCTTTTAACTCGGTCGATATGTGGCTTGCTCGCGTCCACCCCGAGGACCGCGACAACGTACGCGCCGAGCTCGATATGGTGGTAAACGGCACGTGGCACTTCCACTGCATGCAGTATCGCGTCATGAATACCGCCGGAAAATACGCGCTTTGCGACTGCACGGGCTACCGCCTGGACGGCACCGATACCGAGCCCAACATGTATGTGGGCATTGTTACCAACCGAAGCTTGGCAGATACGACCGATTCCGTGACCGGCCTGGGCGATATCCACGCCCTGGTCAACGCCATTGGCGAGATGCGCCGCGTGGCACGAAACGCGGGCTTGGTCGCCATTAAAATCGACGAAATCGCACAGGTCAATGCCCGCTTTGGCTTTGATGCCGGCGACCGCGTTTTGGCAGAAAGCGCCGCCTGCCTCATGGATTGCTCGCGCGGCAAGGGTCGTCTGTTCCGCTCGACCGGACCGATGTTCGTGGCGCTTTTCGATGACTTTGATCCCAAAGAGATCGACGCGGTCGCAGACGAAATCGAGCGGTTCTTGGGATCGCCCGTGCTCTTGGGCTCATTTGAATATCAGCCGCCCCTTCGCGTGGCAACGCTCCATCTGGACGCTGTCGATCGACAGCCTGTTTCCATTCTGAACGAACTTAATGCGCTGATTAAAGAGGCGCCGCAGGTACCGGGCACCAAACTGGACTAGCGTCGTGGGGCGCGATGTGAAACACAAGCCGTTTCGCATCGCGCCCCACGCCATCCGCCCTCTCGTGCGATAATCCTCCGCAGAAGTCACCGACAGCAGAGGGAGTTTGTGATGAAGGTTCTTTTGGTCAACGGCAGCCCCAAGGCAAACGGCAACACCGCTCGCGCGCTTGCCGAAGTCGCCGAGCAACTTAAAGCCGAGGGTATCGACAGCGAGGTATTTCAACTGGGCGCCAAGCCCATCCGCGACTGCATCGGCTGCGGCCAGTGCGCCAAACTTGGCGGTCGCTGCACCTTTGATGACGACGTGGTGAACGAGCTCATCACCGCTGCCGAGCAGGCAGACGGCTTTGTCTTTGGCTCACCCGTCTACTATGCGCATCCCAGCGGCCGCATCCTCTCGGCCCTCGACCGCGCCTTCTATGCTGGCAGCAAGGCCTTTGCTCACAAGCCGGGCGCCGCGGTCGCCGTTGCCCGCCGCGGCGGCACGTCGACCACCTTCGATGTACTCAATAAATACTTCACCATCAACCAGATGCCCGTAGTCGCCTCCACCTATTGGAACAACGTCTTTGGTGCCATGCCGGGCGAGGCCGCCCAGGACGCCGAGGGTCTTGCTACCATGCGAAACATCGGCAAGAACATGGCCTGGCTCCTGCGCTGCATCGAGGCAGGCAAGGCCTCCGGCATCGAAGCGCCCAAGGCCGATCGCGAGCGCACCAACTTCATTCGATAAGTCCAGCGGTGGTCGCCTCGATGTCCTGTCAAAGTCAGCGAAAAGCCAGCTGATGAGGCAAGGTGCCTTGAAAGAGGAGGGTGCTGGGCTTTTGTCCGCGCCCGACGATTGAAAGGCAGATTGTCCATCAGATGGCTTTGCAGCGTCGATGTGACCGCCGTTCGTTAGAACGGCGGAACATAATATGAATATTCAAATCTTCGGCACCAAAAAATCCTTCGATACCAAAAAGGCACAGCGCTTCTTTAAGGAGCGGCGCATTAAGGTGCAGTTTATTGACCTTAAGGAAAAGGAGATGAGCAAAGGCGAGCTCACGAGCGTGATGCAGGCGGTCGGCGGCATCGACAAGCTGCTCAACCCCAAGGCCAAGGACGAGGAGACCCTCGCGCTCATCCAGCACCTCACCCCTAGCCAGCGCTTCGACAAGTTACTCGAAAACCAGCAGGTTCTAGCCGAGCCCATCGTGCGCAACGGCAAAAAGGCCACCGTCGGTTATTGCCCCGATGTATGGGGAGCCTGGGAGTAGCCTGTGTTATTTGCCGGCGCGTGGGTATAAGAGCAGGCGTTTGGCATAAGATTCAACTGTAAGCCATGTCTAACAAAGGAGGGCACATGCCCAACAAACCCGTGAAGATCATCATGCTTACCGGATACCTCGGTGCCGGCAAGACCACGCTGCTCAACCACATCCTCGCCAACGACGGCGGCATCCGCGCCGCCGTGATCGTCAACGATATCGGCGAGATCAACGTCGACGCCAGCCTCATCGCCGACGGCGGCCTTTCCGAGACCGACGACCTCATCCCGCTCACCAACGGCTGCATCTGCTGCACACTTTCGGATGACCTGGCCAACCAGCTGCAGGGCATCGCCGATTCGGGCAACTTCGACTACATCATCATCGAGGCCTCGGGTATCTGCGAGCCTATCCCCATCGCCTACACCATCTCGAGCTTCTGCGACGAGGCCAAGGTGGGCGGCGAGCCCAAGCTCGCGCTCGACAACATCGTGGCCGTGGTCGACTGCGCCCGCATGTACGACGAGTTCAATGGCGGCCGCGACCTGCTGGCAGAGGATATCGACGAGGACGACATCGAAAGCCTGCTCATCCAGCAGATCGAGTTCTGCTCCACGCTGATCCTCAACAAGACCGACACCGTGAGCCCCGAGCAGATTGCCGAGCTCAAGGCCATCGTGCGCAGCCTGCAGAAGGACGCCGTGATCGTCGAGGCCCAAAACGGCGAGGTCCCCATGGAGGAACTGCTCGATACCGACCGCTTCGACTTTATGCGCGCCTACAACTCCGCCGCCTGGATCGAGGCTATGGAGCATCCCGAGGAGCACGACGACCCCGAGGTGCTCGAGTACGACATCGAGACCTTTGTATACTCGCGCCGCAAGCCGTTTGACCTGCAGAAGTTTACCGACTTTGTTGAGCAGGAGTGGCCCGACGAGGTCATCCGCGTCAAGGGCCCGCTGTGGCAGACCGGCGATCCGGACATGTGCTACATGTTTGAGCAGGCCGGCCACCAGATGCGCCTGATGGAGAACGGCCTGTTTGTCGATTCCGCACCCGAGGGCGAGAAGCAGAAGATCATCGACGAGAACCCTGAGATCATGCAGATTTGGGACGACGAGACGGGCGACCGCATGACGAGCCTGTGCATCATCGGCCGTCACATGGACAAGGATGCGCTCATCGCCTCCCTCGATGCCTGCCTGACTGACTGGCACCGCGCCTAGGTTTATCCAAGCGGGCATTTTTCCGCCCACGTAACCGCCAAACCACCACGAAGGTGCGCTGCCCTTCGTGGTGGTTTTTCGTTCTAAGCCAAGGAGATTCATGTTCAACATTGTGCTGTATGCGCCCGAGATTCCGGCCAATACGGGCAATATCGGCCGCACCTGCGTGGTTACCGGCGCCCGCCTGCATCTGGTGGAGCCGCTGGGGTTTTCGCTCGATGACAAGACGGTGCGCCGCGCCGGCCTGGGCTACTGGCAAAACTTGGATGTGACGACCTATGCCGGCTGGGAGGATTTCCTTGCGCGCAACGGCCTCTCCCCCGCCGACGAGCGCCTACATCTGCTGACCAAAAAGGCACGCCGCACCTATGCGCAGAGTACCTACCGCGACGGTGAGTATTTGGTCTTTGGCAGCGAGAGCTCGGGCATTCCCGAGGAGCTGCTCGCCGCGGCGCCCGAGCGCTGCGAACGCATCCCGATGCTGCGCGATTGCGATTCGCTTGACAACGCCGAGGCCTGGGAAGCCCACGAGGAATCGCTCGGGCATACTGAGGACGGCCATGAGGCCATCCTTCGGCAGGATATCTGCGGCAACTTCGTCAATCCGGACGACTACCGCATCAGCGCACTCAACCTCTCCAACAGCGCCGCCATCGTCCTCTACGAGGCCCTACGCCAAACAGGCTTTCCGGGAATGTGACAAAGGCACAGTCCCTTTGTCACATTCAAGCACCATGTCGATGACACACACCTAATTGATGCTCTAAATAACGGACCATCGCTTTTAATCAGAATTAACTAGAATAAAATGAAGTTAAACGGCGGTGTGAAAGGAGAGCCTTGTGGAATATCTCGAGAACCCGTTTACCCCCAGTTTTGGCGAGGTTCCTGCCCATCTCGCCGGCAGACAACAGATTATTCGGGATTTGGACCGTGCCTTCTTGAGCCAGCGCAGGCGCCCAGAATTGACCTCTATCTTCTCAGGCGCGCGTGGAACCGGTAAAACCGCTCTCATGTCGTCGCTCGCGACAAGGGCGGAATCCCACGGCTGGATAGCCGTAAAGACGACCGCGCTCCCGGGAATGCTTGAGGAAATCGAGCTCGGGACGAAACGCGCCGCAGCCCATCTCATCGACTCGTCCAACCACTTCGAAGTCACCGGTCTCGGAATTGCACCGCTCGGCAGCGTTGAGGTCAATCGCATTCACGATGCCTCAACCTGGCGTTATCGCATGAGCGACATCATCGACCAGCTCAACGAGGCGGGCACCGGTCTGCTCGTCACGGTTGATGAGGTAGACCCGACACTCGACGAGATGATTCAGCTCGCAGCGACGTATCAGCACTTTGTGACCGATGGGAAACGCGTCGCCCTGCTCATGGCGGGACTTCCCAACAACGTCTCGACGTTGCTGAACCACAAGACGGTCTCGTTCCTTCGCCGCGCCCAACAATATCATCTGGGTCGCATTGCCGACTATGACGTACGCGAGGCCTTGATTCGCACGATCCAGGAAAACGATCGCCTGGCAGATGCTGAGGGAATCGATAGAGCCGTTCGCTCGATCTCTGGTTTTCCCTTCCTATTGCAACTCGTAGGCTACCGTGCCTGGGATCTCACGAGCAACTCGAGAGAAATATCGTCTCGCGACTTTGACCAGGGAATCAAAATCGCACGCGACGAAATGGACGACCGGATCCTCGCGGCGACCTATCGGGAACTCACTGCAGAGGACAAGCGATTCCTCATCGCCATGCTCGATGACGAGGAAGAGTCCACCACCGCCGACCTTGTCGAGCGCCTTAAGCGTTCGCCGCAACAGGTCTCCCGCTACCGACGCCGCATGATAGACGCAGGCATTATTGGGGAACGCGGGCGCGGTATCGTCGCTTTTGAATTACCGTTCTTCCGCGACTATCTCGCGGCTCAATGCGTGAAATAGAAGTCAATGTGGCAAAGGGACAGTCCCTTTGTCACAGTCGGCCGGCTATCCTTCTGCAGCGCAAACCTCAACCTCACCGTTCACGGAGACCGTCTCCATACCGGCTAGCATTGCAACACGCTCCTGTTTTTCAATGATGAACCGCTTATGGTAGAAGATGTTGGCATACTGCAAAACACGATTCATCTGCGAGACATCAAACAAGGCACCGACAACGCCACCAAATACGGGAATGGCTTTGCCGAGGGATTTTTGAGTGATATTCCTGCCGATTTGTTCGAGTACGTTTTTGAAAACGCTGTTCTCGAGCGACTTCTTACCGGCATTCTCGAGTGCCTTACGTGCAGCGGCATTAGCAAGAGCGCGAATCTGCGTGACTAGCATAGCCGCGCCGCCCCGTGACGCCATGGCCGTCCAGCCTTTCTTGACTGTTTGCTTCACACCCTCCATCTCGGCTACAAGCATCACCTTACCGATTGCAGTAGCCATGCCGTCAGCAGAACCTGCAGACGGAGCCATCGCGTTTGAAAACACATCGCCCGCAATGACCATTTCAGCCGGATCTTCTTTAACGTTAAATCCGTACATCATGGCAACTGACTGCACCGCACGATAATAGAGGAACATGCTGAATACGATATTGAAGGGCAAGCCGGCAAAGCCAGGAACACCCGTCACCGCACCCTCTGTCGCCGCAAGCAGTAGGTGCCTACCGTTTTCACCCGCCGCAATCCTCGCGACGTCAAAACTCCGAAGCATGAATAGCTCATCAATCGAACGGATGGTAACGCCTTCAAGTGTGGTGTTTGCAGCCTCAACAATCTGCGCCTCAGTAACGCTATACTTGGCAGCTTGCTCCTCGATAACCTTGAAGCCATCGACAACCTGCTTCATAACCTGTGCATACAGCTCTTGTTGCTGAATCTCACTTGTAAGCTCGCCGACCGCATCTCCAACGGTAGCGCGAAGATTCTCCGGTATCTTTGACCCAGCCTTATCGGTCAGCTGTTTGAGCTTTGAGGGCGCCACCATCTTTTCGTATTGCTCGGTCAATACCTCAAGCTCGGCAAGCTCCCGATTGGTCAGCAACGGATCGGGCAACACCCAATCACCGTTAGCGTCAATGAGCGTCGACGACAGGCCGAGTTGCTCTCGCCGCTTTGCGTTGCAGCGTTCGTTCGCCGCGGCTGCGGTTGCAGAAGCGATCCCGTTTGCAAAGTCCGAAACACCTTTTAGCGCATTATCCGCCAACGGGCTAGCGGCTTCCGCCAATTCACCCGATTTCTTTTGAGCCTCCTTGACCACATCCATGATGGCGTTTCCAGCGCCATTAAATGCTCCAGACATTATGTTCTCCAGCGAAGAAAAGCCAATACCGGACTTCTGCTGCTTTTCGAGCTTCGCCTCAACAAGCTGTTGCTGTTTATCCGACATGCCAATCACCCTTACTTGAACGTAACGCTAACTTCGACATCGTCGCCGCATAGGGCTTTGACCTGTTTTTCGATCAGACTGCGGGCTCTATCATCGGATTCTTTGAGCATATTGCTCTCTTTGACCTTCTTGGTTTGCTCTTTCTTCGCTTGTTTCAACAAACTGTTCAGATCGTCCGTACTCACTTGGTTCCAGTTCAGAAACCCATTGTCCTCAACATATTTCTTCAGCGTATTGGGGTCTGTCGAGAACGAGGTGATCTCCGAGTGAGGCAGTATAACCTTTACGCTCTTGACCTCTGAATTCTTATCGGCCATATTAGCCCGTACGATTGCAACCTTCATCTTATCGGCATCGATCCCGATGTCAGCTTTGCCGTCAATCGTTGCGACATATCGCTTAGACGTAAAGGGGTTTTCCCACCCAAGCGGATTGCCCGCCTCATCAATTGAAAGCAGCTGGGTGAAGTTGTACTCGTACGTCACGAGCTTAACGACTGGCGTGATCTCCTCGCGAATCGAATCATCGCTGATCGTTGTAGGATTACGCGTCAATGACATCCAGATACCCCAGGCAACCGCCAGAACCGTAACAACGACTAACCCGCCAAAGGCAACCTTTTGCGGTATCGTTGTAAGAAATTTTGTTTTTGCCATCCTGTTTCACCTTTCCTTTATTGCCCCGACGTTCCCATCATCTTCCAGCGCGAGCATGATGGCACGAATCATTCCGTCAACGGCTCAATGCAAAGCGCGACCGTTCAAAGAAAACGGCCGCGCTTTCTTTTCAATTCCCGCGAACTATTCCTTGACGCTGTAACCCGACACCGTCGGCGCAAGCCTCGAGGCGTCAACCTCGCTCATTACCTCAAACTTCACCTTCTCGCCAGGCGCCCAGGCAGATGTATCTGCGTAGCATTCTTCCGCCCTCACACCATCGGCATCGTAAAGGGCAACGTTTAGATAAACGTTTTCGAACGATATGTCAGAGGTATTTTCGACGATTGCGGTGTACGTATAGAGACCGTAGCCATCATCACTTTTCTCAAAGTTCGCCGATGAGAGCAAACCGTTGATAACCTCATCGTTATGCGTCTTCTCCTCTACGGTCCTACCGTTCTTAATTAGCTCGTCAAACTCATCTTGATACTCGTCATCGACTGTTAAGTCATATCGATCAACCAGTTTCTTAAGCTGTGCGGATCGTGCGTCGTAGGCCTTTTCCCATTCCTCGTAGTACTTAGGATCAGATTCCGCATACTTCTTGGTAACATCAAGCTGATTGTCAAGCAGGTTGAGATAGGCGATGACATCTTCCTGCATCTTAGTGTCTTTAAAAGGCGCCTTTTTGAGTTCTTTGTCGTTATCGATCTCGGTTTTAATTATCTCTTTTCGCACTTTATTCGAGCTTAGATCAGCATCTTCTCCAAGCGATTCGATATAATCCGACCGTTTTTGATAACCTTGAGCAATCACAGCCATTGCACGGTCATCGGCATAATCAGGTTCATCGTTTTTCTTCTCAGACTGCGAACAGCCGCTCAGCAGAAGCGCCCCACAAAACACCATCGCAAATAGCGCGGTCACCAGAGCCATTCCATAACGCCTTTTCATTTCGTCCTCCTTTAAATACAAAACACGATATCTAGCCCCTCGTCAAAAAGCAGACGAATTGGCAACGCGGTGGCACTATTTGGTTCAAGGGCGTGAACTGGATAAACATCGAGGGAAGGAGTGAGCTCTGCGGAATAAACTCCCCTCGTCAAAATGTCTAGCTAAAGAGGACGAGCAGACGACAAACGGTCAAAACCGGTCGCATCCGCCCGTCTCCAACGATCGAACGTCGAGACGCTGACGTTCAAAAGCGCAGCAGCCTCTCGCCTCGTAACCTCACCCCCTTCGAATAATTTGATGACATCGCGATAGCTATCTGGGCGTTCGAATGCCGGCCTTCCAAATTTCACGCCACGCAAACGCGCCGACGCGATGCCCTCCGCCTGGCGTTGCTTGATGTTTTCGCGCTCTAGCTGCGCCACATAGCTCAAGATTTGAAGAACCAGATCCGCCATGAACGTTCCCGTGATGCCATCGGGCTGCTCGCGCGTATCGAGCAGCGGCATATCAAGCACTACGATGGCAGCGTTCCTATCCACCGTGATGCGTCGCCATTCGTCAAGGACTTCACGATAATTGCGACCCAAACGATCGATACTTTTGATCACGAGAACGTCACCCTCGCGCAGCCTGCGAAGAAGACGCTGGTACTGGGGACGTCTAAAGTCCTTACCGCTTGCCTTGTCAGCATAAATCTGGCTCTGTTGCACGGGAAACCTTCCCAGCGCGTCCAACTGGCGGTCCAGGTTCTGGTCCGCAGTAGAAACACGCGCATACCCAAAGATTCGATTGTCCATAATTGCCCCTATCGGCTACCTCTTGGCAGCATCAGCTCAAACGAGAGCCCACTCACTATAGGGCGTGCAAATTTCGCGAATGGGTTGAGGTCATTTTGGCCCTCAGACACAAGCTATTCAAGCGCCATGTCGGCAATATGCAGGCTTTCCCAGCATGTGACAAAGGGGCTGCCCTTTGTCACATTCGGCTAGAGGTAGCGGCCGGTGACGCTTGTGGGGCAGGCCGCGATGTCGACCGGCGTGCCGGTGCAGACGATTTGCCCGCCGGCGTCACCACCGCCCGGACCCATGTCGATCACATAATCGGCGTTACGGATAAGGTCGAGGTCGTGTTCGATCACGACAACTGTGGCGCCCTTGGCAACAAGGCCGTCAAACACGCTCAGCAGCACCTGAACATCGAGCGGATGCAGGCCGATCGTGGGCTCGTCGAACACGAACACGGCATCGTCCTGCACGCGGCCCATCTCGCTCGCAAGCTTGAGCCGCTGAGCCTCGCCGCCCGAAAGCGCCGGTGTGGGCTCGCCGAGCGTGAGATAGCCCAGCCCCAGGTCGTGCAGGGTCTGCAGACGCGTCTGAACTTTCTTGAGTCCCAGTGTGGCATCGAGGGCCTCGTCCACGCTCATGTCCATGAGCTGCGGCAACGTAAGCAGGCTGCCGTCCTTGCCCTCGCGATGGATATGCGAAGCCGCGTCTGCATAGCGAGAGCCGCGACATGCAGGACAGACGATCTCGACATCGGGCAAAAACTGCACGTCGAGCGATATCGAGCCCGTGCCATCGCACGTAGGGCAGCGCAGGGCGCCGGTGTTGTAGCTAAATGCGCCCGCCTTGTAGCCGACTGCCTTGGCCTCGGGCGTACGGGCGAAGGCGCGGCGCAGCTCATCATGAATATCGGCATAGGTCGCCACCGTCGAGCGCACGTTGGCGCCGATGGGCGTGGCATCAATCAGGTTGGCGCGCGCAATGCCCTCGGCATCGACCCAGCGCACGTGGGCAGGCAGGCGCTCGCCGGCCGCCTGCGCTTTGAGTGCCGGAATGAGCGTCTCGAGCACCAACGTCGTCTTACCCGAACCCGAAACGCCCGTCACCGCGACAAGGCGACCGCGCGGTATATCGACTTCGAGCGGTTTGACGGTATGGATGGCATCGGTCGCCATGCGGATATGGCCCCGGTCAAACATTTCGTCGTCAGGCACCTGCGGACGCAAGCGCTCAGGCTCCGAGCGCAAAAATGGGGCGATGCGGCTGCCCTGCGATTCTTCGACCTCGCCTACCGCGCCCGCGGCGATCACATTGCCGCCGCCTGCTCCGGCAACGGGGCCCATCTCGACCAGATAGTCGGCTTCCGCCAGTACGCGCGTGTCGTGGTCGACAACGACCACGGTGTTGCCGTCATCCACCAAATCGCGCATCACGCCTACCAGGCCGTCGACATTGGCAGGATGCAAGCCAATCGAGGGCTCGTCCAGCACATAGAGCACGCCCGTCGATCGGTTACGCACCACGCGGGCGAGCTGCACGCGCTGACGCTCGCCCGTGGAGAGCGTGGCACCGGCGCGGTCGAGTGAAAGGTAATCGAGCCCCAAGTCGACCAGGCGACGAGCCGTGCTCAAAAACGAATCGCAGATATCCGTCGCCATGGGCTGCATCTCGGCCGGCAAGGATGCGGGCACCCCGCGAACCCACTCAATCGCCTCGCCCAGCGTCATGGCCGCCGCCTGTGCCAGATCGATACCGCGCACCTGGGGTTGGCGCGCGGCCTCGGAGAGGCGCGTGCCGCCGCAGTCACGGCACGGGCCCTCGCGCAAAAAACGCGCAATGCGTTTGAGGCCCTTATCGTCCTTAACCTTTGCGAGCGCGTTCTCGACGGTATAGACGGCGTTGTAATAGGTGAAGTCGAGCGGCGTGGCGCCCTCGCCGTTTTTGGGAACGTAGAGAATGTGCTTCTTAACCGCCGGACCGTGGAACACAATGCCGCGCTCGGCGGGCGTGAGCTGGTTAAACGGCACGTCGGTGCGCACGCCCATCTCACCGGCAACCTGCTTCATCAGATCCCACATGAGCGTACCCCAGGGAAGCACTGCGCCCTCGTTGATGGTCTTTGACTCGTCGGGCACCAGGCTCGCCTCGTCCACCTCGCGCATGACACCGGTGCCGCCGCAGGTGGGACACGCGCCGCCGCTGTTAAAGGCAAGGTCCTCGGCACTCGGCGCGTAGAACTCGCGGCCGCATGTCGGACACGTGAGCGACAGGCCCGCAGCCACGTTAAGGCTCGGCTCCACACGCACCCCACAATGCGGGCACACGTGATGGGCGCAGCGGCTAAAGAGCAGACGCAGGCTGTTGTTGAGCTCGGTCATGGTACCAAAGGTCGAGCGCACGCCCGGCACGCTCGGACGCTGGTGCAGCGCGAGCGCCGCCGGCACGTGCAGCACCTCGTCCACCTGGGCGTGCTCGGCCTGCGTCAGACGACGGCGGGTATAGGTGCTGAGCGCCTCCAAGTAGCGACGCGAGCCCTCGGCATAAAGAACGCCTAGCGCCAGCGAGCTCTTGCCCGAGCCCGACACGCCGGCAATGCCCACGAGCTTTCCCAGCGGAATATCGATATCGATGTCCTTGAGGTTATGGACGCGTGCGCCACGCACCTCGATAGCACTTGGTTGTTGCGACACCGTCATCGTTCCCCTTCCCGTTGATCGAATGTGACAAAGGGACAGTCCCTTTGTCACATTGTCAGTCTGCGCCAGTCTTCGCAGGTCAAATACGTAAAGCACTCGGTACGTACATCGCCCATAAGCTCGCAGGGCACGTCGCGCTCAACGTGATGCGGCGCGAATCCACACTTTTGCTGAACGCGTAACGACTTGTTATTACCCTCGTAATATCCGCACCAAAGTGCCTTGCAGCCAAGCGTTTCGAACGCATAACGCTGCATGGCTCGCACCGCTTCGGGAGCAAAGCCTCGACCCCAGAACGGCTTAGCGACCCAATACCCCACCTCGAGTTCGAGCCCAGCACTTTGATCGTTCGACTCGCAGCGAGGCGGCATGAGCCCGATGCTGCCCACGGGCTCGTCTGTCGCAGTCAGGCAAACGGCAAAGGTATGGGGCGCCGTAAAGACCGTCCGAATGATCTCCCCGCTCTCCTCAACGCTTCGATGGGGCGGCCAGCCCGCAGCCGGCCCCACGTCCGGGTCGCTCGCATATGCAAACAGGCTCTCCGCATCCGTCTCGCGCCACGGACGAAGTGTCAAGCGCTCGGTATGAATCACCATGCTTTGACCTCTCTCAAACATCGATGTGACAAAGGGACAGTCCCTTTGTCACATTACTCGTGCCATAAAACGCGGTCGCGGATGTACGCGCCCAGCATGGGCACGGTAAACCGGACGAGGCCGTATCCGGCGGCCTCGATGACGCGCTCGCGAATTAGGCTTGCGCGATATTTACTCGCCCAGCTCTGGGTGCGGTCGCAGCGCTCAATGATATCCGCCATGCGCGTCTGCTCACCCCCGTCAGCAGCCATGGCCTCGATAAAGAGGCGTTGCGGACTGCGCAATCCATAATACAGGGGCGCGTCGACCGCTTCGTAGAACTCGGAGACGGCATCCGCATGGCCATCCTCGACATCGCGCCTTTCAATGACTCGCGAGCCACGCCGGACAGCAGAGCGCCACATGTAATATCCCACCAGCTGAACCATATAGGGATGCCCCATGCTCTTGTGTGCCGCAAGGTCCGCCGTCTCCGCGTCAACGCAAAGACCAGCGTCTTTGACCGTCTGGATATATGAATCGCGCACCTTGGGCAAAGATATCGCCCCCAGCGTACGCTGCTGGGCACGCCGCAAAAACGTCACGCTCGGCTCTTCGAGCAGATCGTCAACCATACGGGGTAAGCCGGCGAACACCAGCGCAAGACCGCGCTGGTCGCTATCGGACAAGCCCGTGGCATCCTGATCTCCGAGCACCTGCTGATAGAGAACGGCAAGAGCCGCCAGTTCCTCGATAGACGCAGATTGTGCCTCGTCAATCGCAAACAGGATGCCCTTGCCTGGACCGAGCTTCTTGAGACGCTCGTCGACCAGCCCTCGCAACGTCTCGCCCTTTGCTCGCGCCGCCTCGACCGACATTCGACCAAACGACGGACCGAACTCCATTGACGTCACAACGGGTTTATTCGAGCGAAGCGCGTCGGCCAAGCGGTCGCATAAGCCAAGCGAAGCGGAATCGGAGACAACCGCCCATCCGCGTTCGCCGGCCAGACGTTGCAGCTCCCTCAGGAGAACCGTCTTGCCACAGCCGCGGTTTCCCGTAATGAGCATGAGCCTGCCCGGCGCTCCGGCGCCGTTATCGAGCCCTTCCTCAAAATCTTCAATGACCGACTCGCGACCGATGAGTATCGGGGGCCGCTTGCCTGCCGTTGGCTTAAAGGGATTTGGATTCATGTCGGCCTCCTCGGATTGGCAAACCCTGGTAATAGTTATACCAACTTATACCGAGTTATACCAATAGCATGTGACAGAGGAACTGTCCCTTTGTCACATGTGGCCGAAAAACTCGGCGTCTGCCGCTCGCCAGGGGCGGAAGGTGGCGGGATCGATCTTTACGTGCGCCGCGACGGGTACGTCGTACCATTTGACCGTGTAACCGGCGCCGTGGGCGCAAAAGACCGAGTCGGGCGTGTTGGGCAGATCGGCCTCGGGCTCATAGGCGGCCGTCTCGATGACGCGCTCGGCATCATGGCAAGCCGCATAACCGGCGAACTCCAGGTACAGATGACCGCGCCCGCTCGTGTAGGCAGCCACCTCCAGCGCGTAATCCTGCACCTCGGATGCCGGCACGCGACCCACAAGCTTCGCCCGGTCGCCCGCCATCGTCGGCGGCTCGTACTCGGCACCCATGCGCGTGGCGTCTGAGAGCGCCCGGCCCACGCACTCCCCCGGCACCTCGAGCTCAAAGTGGTACCACGGCTCCAGCAGCACCACCGCGCCCGCCTCACGCGCCCGCATCAAACCCTGGCGAATCGCGCGATACGTGGCCTGGCGAAAATCACCACCCTCGGTGTGCTTGGCATGCGCACGCCCGCCCGTGAGCGTAATGCGCACATCGGTGATGGGCGAGCCGGTCAACACGCCCAGGTGATCGCGCTCCATAGCGTTGGTGAGCGCCAGACGTTGCCAGTTAAGATCGAGCTCATCGGTCGAGGTCACGGTGCCAAAGTGCACGCCCGAACCCGCTGGCAACGGCTCCAGACGCAGATGCACCTCGGCATAGTGGCGCAGTGGCTCAAAGTGGCCCACGCCCTCGACCGGCTGCGAAATAGTCTCCTTATAGAGAATGCCGCCAGGCTCAAACGCAATCGATAGACCAAAGCGATCTGCCAACACCCGCTGCACGACCTCGAGTTGCACAGCGCCCATCAACTGCAGGTGAATCTGCTCAAGATGCGTATTCCAGCTTACGCCGAGCATGGGATCTTCGTCCGCCAACTCACTCAATGCTTTGAACACCGTATGGACGTCATGTTCGCCCGGCAGCACCGTATAGGTGAGGACTGGCGCAATGACGGGCGCATCGCCCGCGGGCTCCGCGCCCAGGGCGTCCCCTGGGCGAACGTGCGCAAGACCCGTCACGGCACAAATACCGCCAGCAGCAACTTCTTGCGCAAGCTCATACTTCTCGCCGTTATAGATGCGTACTTGATCGACCTTCTGCTCCCATGCCTCGGCACCGGAACGTCCGTCAATCATCTGCTTGGCGTGCAGCGTGCCGCCGGTCACTTTAACCCAAGCCAAACGCTCACCACGTTCTCCACGACTCACGCGATAGACGCGCGCGGCAAACTCCGGGAGCCACGCCTGTTCACGCATCAGCGCGCATATGCCATCCAGCAGCTCGTCCACGCCTCGGTCCTTGAGCGCCGAGCCGGCAAAGCAGGGAAAGAGCTTGCGCTCGGCAACCATGCGCGACAGCGTTGCGACGGAAAGCTCACCCGCTTCAAGAAACTCCTCGAGCGCCGCCTCGTCCAACGCAGCAGCATCCTCCTGAACGGCACCGCCCGCCAGCAGTTCGTTGGCATCCAGGCAGCCCTCGGAAAGACGCTGCCCGAGTTGTGCCAGCAAAACATCGCGGCCGGGATTCTCCAAATCGATTTTGTTGATATAGATGAACGTCGGAATGTCATAGCGCGCAAGCAGGCGCCACAGGGTTTCGGTGTGCCCCTGCACGCCATCGTTGGCACCCACAACCAAAATCGCATAGTCGAGCGCGCGCAGCGTGCGCTCCGCCTCAGCCGAAAAATCGACGTGGCCGGGTGCATCCACGAGCATGACGTGGGCATCGCCGTGGTCGAGCACGGCCTGCGACGAGAAGATCGTAATGCCGCGCTCGCGCTCGATCGCGTTCGTGTCCAGGTACGAATCGCCATCGTCCACGCGGCCGCGCTTGCGAATGCGACCCGCGTTGAACAGCATGGCCTCGGCCAGCGTGGTCTTGCCGGCATCGACATGCGCCAAGATTCCAACGACCGCTTGCTTCGACATGGCTCTCCCCTTATTGCAAGCCCATCGCACGCGGCAACGGGCATCCTCGTTCCACACTGGATGATACAATTTACGGGCCGGCGGGCGAAGCGGGCCCTATCCCCCGACCGAGCTCATCGCCCCGCGTTGCCGCGCGGCGATTTTCGTAGGTTCGCGCCTTGCGAAAGCCGGCACCTCCCCTAACAGCCCGGCGATCAAAAATGGCCCCACCCGGGGCCATTTTCATGTACATAGAGCGTTGCTACGCGCCTGCGCCCTTATGCCTCGCGCAGCCAGTCAAACGCAACACGCGGCGTGCCGTCCGATACATACACGACGCCGGCGCGCTCGAACCCCGCCTTAACGATCGCGCCCTGCATGGGCAGGTTGTCCGCGTGTGTGTCGATACGCAGGTGGTCGGCGCGCTCCTTGGCAAAGGCAAACGTCGCAGCAGCGATGCCGTGCACGGTGCCGTCGGACGCCACACGGTGCAGTACGGCGTACGGAGTGTCGCTACGCCATTGACCATCCTCAATGACGTCATAGCACGCGTCCGGACCCGGCAAAAAGGCAAACGTCGCCACCACGCGACCGTCGACTTCGAACACATAGCTGCCACCGGCGGCGATATCGGCGGCCAGTTGCTCGGCCGAAGGCGTACCCTCGGGCCACTGCGTGGCGTTGCCATGCGCGCGCATAAAGGCGCGGGCAGCGTCATAGATAGCCATGGCGGCGGGAATGTCGGTATCGAGGGTTTTTCTGATCATCACGCGGCGACCTCACGTTTATTGGTATCACTTTGATTGAGCAATGATACCAGCGTTTGAAGAGGGGCGCGATGCAGATGGGGAGCAAAAAGAGAGCCGCCTGGTCAAAGGCTAAAAGCGAGTTTTTGGGCGCTGCTACCGGCGGCGATATGAGCGACCTGTTTGCACGCGAGGACGAGCGCCGCGACGCCCTGGACGCCGAGCGCGATGAAGCCTGGCGCTACAAGTCGTGCGAGCGCAAAAACCGTTACGACACGCGCGCCGAGGCCGAGGCCGTTATGGCCGACTGCGAAAACCGCGGACGACGCGGTTTAGCCTGCTACAAATGCGAATACTGTGGCGGCTGGCACCTGACGTCGCACCCTTGGAAATAGACCTCGCATCGGCACGGTGTTGACGGGACGCCAGCCATCGCGCGCAAGCTACGGGCGCGGCGGCACCAAGACATCGTAGCGGACAGCCTTGCCCGCGAGCTGATAGCTCGGCTTTACGCCGGCGAGCAACGGGCCCTTCACCGGCCGCTTGATAACGACTTTGCGCGGATACACCGCAAGTGCTGCCTGGACCAGCGTCTCCTCGTCGGCGCACGGCTGCTCCAGATGATGCAAGAGTTGGAACTTCTTTTTCACCGCCGCGCTCTTGGTGCGCCCGGGAAACATGGGGTCCAGATATACCACGTCAGGAGCGGTGAGCTCGCCCTGCCCGATCAGCTCAGCTGTATGGCGAAGGCCGGCAACGCTATCCTCGCCCGCATGTAAGCGCATGCGCGCCACGGCTATCGCAAGCGCCGGATCATCTGCCGCGCGATCCAAGGCATCCTTGAGGAGCGCCGCGATCACGCAATCCTGTTCATACAGATCGACGGTAAAGCCCGCGGCCGCCAGCAGCAGCGAATCCTCGCCAAAGCCTGCCGTGGCATCGATTGCCCACGGACGCTCGACGCCTTTCGCGCGGGCGGCCTTCACCAGCAGCTCCTGCTGCAGACGGCCCTGCTTGAGTCGCGGGAGCATGCGGGCAAAATCGGCGCGCAGCTCCATCGCGCCATCGGTGAGCGTGAGGCCCTCGGGCATCCTGGTTAGCTCAAGCCCTACAGCCCGAGCAACAGAAAAGGGATCAGCGACACCCATGGACACTCCTTAACAAGCAAAACGAATACGTGAGTGCCGTTTATGTCGGCACCCAACCGTCCGCTATTGTCCCACATGCAGCAAGGCCCACCGCCCATCGCAGAATACGGGCATCTATTTAGTGGTAAAGCACCAAATCCCGTCAGGTATTGCCCTCCACCTCAACCCTCCGTTTACCCGCCGCTTCGCGACTATTCCATACTTACCCGTCCATATCATTAAAGGACTGAACATTCGTCGTGAGGAATGCAAATGGACCATTCAGTCACACGCCGAAAGGCCTGCCGGTTGGCAATCTCGGCAGCCGGAGCCACACTGGCAGCCGTGGTACTGCCAGCCTGCTCGAACAGCACTTCCGGCATGTCCGGCAAGGCCAGGCTGAACGTAGGCGTCCGCTCGGATATCGTCGGGTTTAGCGAACGTAATCCCAACAACGGCAAGTACTACGGATTCGAAATCGACCTCGCCAACGAGTTGGCAAACCGTCTTGGCTATGGAGGCTGTTCGTTTACATCCGTAACGCCCGAGACACGCGAAGAAATGCTCTCGTCGGGAAAAGTCGATTGCCTGATCGCGTGCTACTCGATAAGCGACGAACGCAAAAAGCTGTTTGACTTCTCTGCCGCCTATTACACCGACTCGGTAATTCTTGTTGTCGAAAATACATCGCTCATTCAATCCTTCTCCCAGCTTAAGGGCGGAACAATTGGCACGGTATCCGGAACAAACGCTGCACCTCAACTTGCCGCGAAGTTTTTGGAGCTGGGGCTTTCGGACGGCATCCCCCAGCAGCAGGATGCCAAGAGCGGCAACATTGACTACGACACATGGCATCTGAGCCAATATGCGAGTTACGCTGAGCTTTCCCACGCATTGGAAGCCGGCGACGTCGACGCCATGGCGACCGATGGCGCAATTGCCAAAACCTATCTCGATGGCGAGCGCACCGTCCTGCCCGATTTCGGCATCAACCCACAGCGCTACGCCGTCGCAACGCAGAAGGGCTCTGAGCTTTCACCCAAGATTGCCGTCGAAGTACGCTCAATGCTCAAAGACAAAACAATCGATACGCTCATCCAGAAATGGAACTAAGGAAGTCCACCCATGTCCAAGCGACTAAAACAAAAGTCCGTGGCGCTTGCCATTGCCGTAGCCGTCTGCACGCTAGCGATGGGACTCCTACTCGCCTCGATGCAAACGCGTCTATCGCAAGAGGAATACGCTTTGGAATTCGATCGTGTTGCCGCTGAACTCCCCGATCTCGTTAAAACGGCCCGGTCGGAAACGAAAGACAACACCCAAACATTTGATGACCTGTATCGCACGCGTGCCGCAAGCATCGCATTTATGGCGGCCAACGATGCCGGTTATGAAGCGACCGATGCCAAAATGGCCGAGTTCAAGGACCTGCTCAAGGTCGATAACGTTCTCATTACCCGACGTGACGGTTCCATCATCGCCAAAGCGGCTGACACCAAAGCCGATTTTAGCCGCGCCCGCTTCAACCAGCTACGTCAGTGCTTCGAGACCGGCAAGCCCTCCGATCCAGTTGAGGTCGATCTTCCCGATCAAGACTGGGTCATGCGATACTATGCCGCCAAAATCGATGACGACACCATGGTCATCGTAGAGCAAAATCCCCAAGAGCTGCACGCCCTTGTCAAGGACACCGGCTCGACCGAGAGCATGCTCAAGAACATCTCGCTCGGCAGCCACGGATATGTCCTTGCCGTATCGGCAAAAACGCACCTGATCACCTACCATCCCGATCAGAGCATGATAGGTACCGATGCGCTCGACAACGGCATCGACATTGGCAATCTTGAGGACGGCAAGACATTCATCACTTCCGTCAAAAACACAAGCCTGTATTGTCGCGTCAAGTTGGTCGATGACACCTATTACGTTCTCGCCATTCCCGAAAGCGATACCGCCTCCGCGCGCAACATCACCGTGGGCGTCATCCTCTTTGCCTTCATCGCAATCGTCGCCGCCGTGGCACTCTATGACCTGTTTGTCCTAGCGGACGACGAGCATGACGACCACGACCATCACGAATACGTCAAGATCGGTCGCGACCTTCGGTTTAACCCCTCCGTGGGCAGGCGCGCAACAGCCTTGTCCATTGCGGGACTCGTCTTACTTTTGGCAGTAACCTTCTATATGCAAACGCTCTTTGCCCTTTCGAGCCAGGCAACGGTCAATCGGGAGCGCTTAGAGCAGATTGATCAAACGCTCAAAAATAATGCGCTGCGCGAGGATGAACTTACGAGGCAATATAGCGAACACTATGCCACTGCCTGCCACATTATCGCCTACATCGTTGAGCACAATCCAGAGCTCGCCACGCGAGCCGACCTGCACAGCATGGCAAAAACGCTCAACATCGAGTCAATTTATCTCTACGACGGCGACGGCAATATGACGATCTCGAGCACGTCGCAGCGATCCTACAGCCTTTCGACCAAGTACGGTGACTCCTCCTACGAGTTCCGCTCGCTTTTGGGCGGCAAGGATGAATATATACAGCCCCTCTCTATCAACAGAACCACTGGCGAGACATATCAGTACATCGGAGCCGCACTCTACGATCAGGATGGCATTGCAGACGGAATCGTGCAGATTGCCGTACGTCCCATGCGCCTAGAAGAAATGCTCAAGAGCACCAAGATCGACGCGGTGCTCGATGGCATCAAGGCGGGCGCCGGAGGCTTCGCCTTTGCAATCGAGAAAAAAGACAGTACCGTCGCATATCATCCCAACGACCTTCTTTTGGGGAAAAAGGCATCCGAAATTGGACTGACTGATGAGCAGCTTGCAGACGGCTTTAGCGACTTCGTCTGCATCGACAACCAAAAACTCTACGCCTCCTGCTTGGAGACTGGCGACTATTACGTTTACGTCGCGGCACCCGAAGACTCCTTTATGCACCAGCGCGTTCCGCTCACAATCGCAACCGGAGTTATCGCCGCCATTTGCTTTGCCCTTATCTACCCATTGCTGACACTCGACACCATAAAAGTCGAAGAAAAGCGTTCGAAGCGCGAAGACGATTTCGCGACAAGACGGCACAACATCACCGTCACGACGTCCGATGGTCGTGTCAAACACAGCGAAAGCGCCATTGGCCGATGGCTCAACATCTCCTTTAAATGGGAGGACAAAACCCCCGAGCAAAAACTCGGCACAGTCCTTAGATGGTTTACCGGCATCGCGGTGTTTGTCGTCTTTTTGGCCGTCTTGCTTAAAGACGCTCTGTTTGGCCCGAATTCGGTATTTACCTACATCCTAGGTAACGACTGGCAGCACGGTCTCAACATATTCGCGCTCACCGCTTCAATCATGTACGCCTGCGTGGCTCTCACAGTGTGCGCTATCGCGCAGGCGCTTCTTCGCATGTTGTCCAACGTGCTTGGAGCGCGCGGCGAGACGATATGTCGACTTCTCTCGAGCCTGACAAAATACGGGACTCTCATCGCTATGCTCTATTGGTGCCTCGGTGTTTTGGGTGTCGATACCGCAACGCTTTTAGCCTCGGCAGGCATCATCACGCTCGCCGTCTCCTTTGGAGCCAAAGACCTCATCACGGATATCTTATGCGGGCTCTTTATTATCTTTGAAGGCGAGTTCCGCGTTGGAGACGTCATCTCGGTTGGCGGCAATACCGGCACCGTTATGGAGATTGGCGTGCGAACCACAAAGATCAATGACGGCAACGGCAATGTTCTGCTCCTACGCAACAGCTCGATTTCGAATGTCACCAACATGACAAAACTTAATTCTTACGCCAGCATAGATGTCACCATCCCGGTGGGAGAATCTCTACCCTATGTTGAAAATGTGCTTAAAGACGAGCTCAAAAGCGTGCATGACCGCGTTCCCGCCATTATCGATGGACCCTTCTACAAGGGCGTGGTCGACCTTAGCAGCACTGCTATGACCATTCGCGTTGTCGCCACCTGCAAGGAGACCGATCGCGGCAGCGTCATGCGTTCTTTGCGCCGTGAGGTAAAGCTCATGCTTTCCCGCCGCGACATCGCCCCCTATCAACTCGTTTTCGATCATTGCGATGCCGACGAGTCCGCTCCGAGGGCAGCGACCGCCGAAGAACTCGCCGAAGCGGACGAGTTTAGCGAAGAACAGAAACTCGCCTCGCAAGACCTGGGTAACGAACCTACCAATCAGTAATTCATGGCACCGAGCAACACCCGCACGGTGCCATTAAGGCTCAAGGGAAAGGAACTGAACATGAGCAACAACCGTAAAGTCCTAAAGGTCATGTCCATCATCTATCTATTGGGAGGTATTTTTAGCATCGCCGCGGGCGCGTTGGCACTCACTGCGGCTTCGGGCGACGCCAGCGGCGATCTCTCGGTTTACAGCGTTGTCGTCATCGTGATGGGCATCGTCGAAATCATCGCTGCCGTATTGGGCATCCGCGCCTCAAATAACCCCAGCAAGATTGGTGTCGTTTGGGTCTGGGCTATCGTTTGCCTGGTATGCGCCGTTGTGAGCCTGCTGCTTTCCGAGCCTTTCTTGGGCGGAGTCGGCACCAGCGCCACCGATGTCACCGCCGTGGTCGTAAGTGCCGTGTACTTCGTTTTCGCCAACCGCGTTAAAAAGGAAAGCCAGGAGCGCCTGAGCTAGGGTATCTGACCTGCCTGCACAAAGCGCCGTATATGAAAGCCGCCCTCCGTTTCTCGAGTAGACAAGAAACGGAGGGCGGCTTGCTGTGAATAGTCTTTGCATTCATTCGATTGCCACGGCACGGCACAATCGACAGCATAATGCCAGACACGACCGGGCCGACAGCGGCAAGCGCGTCAACGAATGTGCTAGTGAGCAGAAGACCCGTTGGCACTGCCCACCATACGAATCAAGTAGTTCTCTACGACGTGATAAGCTTGGGGCTTTTCATCTTTAAGGGAAACTAAGCACACCGGAACCGTCAGAGCCCCTTCACCCACAATGGGAACAATCTCAAACCCACTAGCGACCTGACCGGGAACGGGAAGAATGGCATTTAAGAAATAGCCGCGCTCGGCCGTCAAAAACGCCCCAACTTGAGCGGGGCTATCGATAACGCGCGTCTCACCGAGGACACCGCAGTTTTTGTACTGCCAAAAAATCGAGTTGTTAAAGCTATCGAACGCAGTCGACTGTCCCACCGGATAGGAGCTAAGATCAGCCACAGTCACAAAGGGCATCTTGCCGAGTGGATGGTCGGCGGCGACGAAAATACCCGTGGGCAGGGTTCCCAGCTGTTCGCAGTCATCATTGGTATTGTCATATGTACCCACCGTAAGCAAGGCATCGAGGCCGCCCTGCTCGAGCTCCTGCTGGGCAACTCCGGGATGCACAGTGCAAAACTTCACCCGCACGCGCACACCACGCATGATAAGCGCAGATAGCCCCTTATATAGCTTATCCTCGTTATCGAGTGCGGGAGCGCACAGGCCAATCGAGAGCTCCGGCATCGCTTGCGGACCAGAGGCCGACGAGACGGTCAGGTCGCATCCAGACGGGTCAAAGTTTTCAACCTCGCGATATGCTTCGACGGCGGGGCGAGCCTTGGCATAAAAGCTGCGACCGGCCCGAGTCGGCCTGACGCCGCTACTTCCACGCTCAAAAAACTGAACGTTAAAAAACTGCTCGAGCTCGCTAATTGACTTGGAAATGGCCTGAACGGTCACGTTGCGGTGGTGCGCCGCAGCAGTAAAACTCTTCGTCTCGAATACGGCGACAAAATAGCCGACCTGCTTGATATTCACCATTCGCCCCTAAAAAATGCACAGTTTAATCCAGTTAAGCAAAAACCTAGCACAGCGCAAGTGCCATCCCCGTCAAGAGCGGAGCGTTCAACTATTGGATGAACGTACTCAGCACCTTGTTGAATTACAATATGCTTCGCGACATGCGTCATGCGTGCGCATCAAATACGTCATGTCCACTTCGAAAGGACCAGCCATGAGCAACGCCTGTAAATTACTCAAAATCCTATCGTTCCTCTTCTTTGTCGTCGGCATTCTAAGCGCAGGCATGGGTGCTACAGCGCTCTTTGCAGGCAGCGCGGCAGGCGATATCACGAGTGCCATGATCGTTTCTTGCGTCGTCGTCATCGTATTGGGCGTCATCGAAATTGTGACCGCTGTCTTTGGCATCCGCGCGGCAAATAATCCCGCCAAGGCTGGCGTTGTCTGGATCTGGTCCATCGTCTGCCTAGCATGTTCGGTCATCAGCCTGCTCCTCTCCCTGCCCCTCTTGGGTGGGACCGGCTCAAGCATCCCCGATTTTACCGGCCTGATTGTCAGCATTATCTACTTTGTACTCGCCAACCGCGTCAAGAAAGAGGGCATGGACCGTTTGAGCTAAGCCGCATCCGTGTCAATCGCTCAGCGACTCTGATATATACGCCAATAAAAAGGGCCGATCGCGCAGCAACGCGGTCGGCCCTTTACGTTTACCCAGATAAAACCTGCCAAAATAAACCTGTCCCTTTTTGGTAGGTTGTTAACTGTGGCGGTACTCGGCGATGATGAAGTCGATGTCGGTCTGAAGGGTGTCCAAATTTGCCAGGCGCTCTTTGTCGGCGGGGTGCGTGCGGTAGTAGTACGGCGTCATCTGGAACACCGCCTCGATGTCGGCCTGGGTCTGGAGCGTAATGTTCGCAGACACCCGCTGCGTTGAGGCCAACTCGAGTTCGGTGGTCTTCGGCAGCTTCTCGTCATTGAGATATGGCGTGTCGTAGAGTACCTCTTTGAGGCCAAACAGATGCCGAGCACCCGGCACCACGGTGTAGAGCGAACCCTCTGGTGCCAGCACGCGGGCGAACTCGCGCTCGTTAAAGGGAGCAAAGAGCTCGGTCACCATGTCGAAGGCGCCATCTGCCACGGGAATGTCCTTCATGTTGGCAACGAAGTAAGTCGCGCCGCCTCGTTTGGCAGCCAGGCGCACCATTTCCTTGCCCAGGTCAAACCCGTAGGCATCAACGTTCGGCACCGAGCCCATGGCACTTGTGTAGTAGCCCTCGCCACAGCAGATGTCGAGCAGGGTCAGCGGCCTGTTCGCAGACATCGCGTGCCCAGCCGCTCGTTCACGCACGAGCTCGACCATCGCATCGCGCAACGGCGCATAGTAGTCGCGGTTCAGAAAGTCACGACGGCTGCGCGCCTGCGACTTGGGGTCGCCCATAGAGTCGCCGCTCTTGGACGAGCGCAACAGGTACAGGTAGCCCTCGCGTGCACGATCGAACCGATGTCCGCTCGTACATACAGCCCCACGCCCATCGTCCACCAACGGCTCATGGCAAACGGGACACAACAACATGGCAACTCCTTAGGGCGGACAACACAGCGCCCACCATTGTCTCACGCCTCCCCCACCTAGTCATTGGGGACGTTCTTAAACGACTAGTCAAACAAGAACGTCCCCAATGACTAGTCTATGTGCTGACAGAAAAGAAACGTTCCCCCCAAGTACCGGCTGATCGCATTAGGAGTATCATCGTCTGCGCAAATTAGCATTGAAGCGCATATAAGAGATTGAGAGCGTATGGCTGATACCGCATCTAAGCACATTGACATGACGACCGGCTCGCTGTGGCGCAACATTCCCCTGTTCGCCTTTCCCGTTGCCGCGACGAGCATCCTCGAGCAACTGTCGAACCTCATCGCCACAGTCATTATCGGCAACTTCTCGGGCGACCAGGGAACCCTGGCCATGGCGGCGGTCGGCTCCAACGTTCCGCTTACCAGTTTGATGATCAACCTGTTCATCGGCCTGTCGCTTGGCTCCAACGTGGTTATCGCCAACGCTATCGGCCGCAACGACCAGAACATGGTCAAGCGCGCCGTCCACACCTCGATCCTTATGGCACTCGTGGGCTTTGTCGTCATCGCACTGGGCGAGGTCTTCGCCGAGCCCATGCTCGCCGCGCTCAACGTTCCCGCCGAAACCATGCCGCTCGCATCGCTCTACCTGCGCGTCTTTTTACTGAGCATGCCCTCGATCTTGCTCTACAACTTCGAAGCCGCCATCTTCCGCTCCGTCGGCATCACCCGCATGCCGCTCCAAGCACTCGCCGTGTCCACCGTCCTCAATATTGGCTTGGACCTCATCTTTGTCCCCGTGCTCCACTGGGGCGTCGCGGGCGTCGCCATCGCCACCGCCATCGCCTACACCGTCAGCGCCGCCACGCTCTTTATCCGCCTGCTCAAGACCGACTCCGTCGTCCGCGTCACCCCACGCGACTTAGGCTTAGACCCCGTCGCCCTCAAGCGCATCGTCAAGATCGGCCTGCCCGCCGGCATCCAAAGCGCCGTCTTTGCCGTCGCCAACATCATCATCCAGTCCGCCATCAACAGCTTGGGCACCGAGGTCATGGCGGCATCGAGCGCTGCCATGAGCTTGGAGTACGTGTGCTACAACCTGCTCAACAGCTTTAGCCAGGCTTGCACCACCTTTGTGGGGCAAAACCACGGCGCGCGCCAGATCGGGCGCTGCACTAAGACGCTCAAGGTCTGCCTGGTCGAAGGCGGCATTGTCGCGCTCACCACCATCGTCATCATCGTCGGCTTGGGACGCGAGATCCTAGCGCTGTTCAACAGCGATCCCAACATCGTCTCGATCGGCTATATCCGCGTGTGCTCGATCTTCCCGGCATACGCCTTTAGCATGTTCTACGAAAACATGTCCGGTTACCTACGCGGCTTTGGCATCTCGCTTATGCCCGCCCTCATCACCATGATCTGCGTCTGCGGCATTCGCTTCTACTGGGTGTTCTGCGTCTTCCCGCACTTCCGCACGTTCGCGAACATCATGATGGTCTACCCCATCAGCCTGGGCACCACGGCGTTCTTTATGGTCGTGGCGGTACTACTCTGCCACCCGGCACGCACCTATCGCGCCGCCCAAGTCAAAGCGACAGCCCGCTAAACACCGCGTTCAACGTCACGCCAGTCATTAGTTGACAATATGCGAGCTCATATAGTCGATAAAGCGCCTCGTGGCGATAGGCATGGTGTCCCAGCTGCGCCAGGCTGCCACCACGTCGCGCGAGGGGGCGTGCACGATGGGACGCACGCGAATATCGGCCCGCATGCCCTCAACGGTACGACGGTAGAGCATGCTCACGCCTAGGCCCTCCTCCACCATCGCCATAATGGTGTAGTCGTCGGTCACCTCGCTCGTCACGTGCGGCGACAGGCCGTGCGCCGCGAATGCATCGAGCACCAGGCTCTGTTCGCCCTCATCCAGCAGCACAAACGGCTCGGACGCCAGATCGGCGAGCGTTACCTTTTCCTTTGCCGCCAGCGGATGCGCGGCCGGCAGCAGTGCCACCAACTCGTCGTGATAGACCACGCGCTTCTCGAGCCCGGCGGTAAATCCGCGCGCCGTAAAGCAAAAGTCAACCACGCCATCGTGCACCCACTGGGCGTTGCGCGTGTAATCGCCCTGCTTGAGGGTAAAGTGCACGCCTGGATGCAGGGCCCCAAAGTCGCGGATCACACGCGGCAACACAGTACGGCTCACGTTGGTAAACGTCGCAATGCGAATATCAGTCGTCGAAAGCCCCAGCAGCTCCTGACGTTTGCCCTCAAGCTCGGCCTCGGCAGTTACAATCTGTCGCAGATACGGCAGGTACTGCTTGCCGTCGCGCGTAAGCGAAACGCCCTGCTTACCGCGCTCGATAAGCGTGGTGCCCAGCTCGCGTTCGAGCGCCTTGACGGCCTGGCTCACCGCGCTTTGCGTATAGCCCAGCTCATCGGCCGCGCCCTTGAGGCTGCCGCGATCGACCACCATACACACAATCTGATACCGCGATGCCATCTTGCCTCCACATCGACGCAGTCGTAAAACGTTTTGCCAGCGCTTTTCGCGCCTACTTCAGCTTTGCTTAATCATACTGAAGATACATTCGCTTTACTACATCCATATCTGGGCGCAGAATCCTTTTTGCGAAACCGTTCTGTAATAAAAGGAGTCCCATGGATCGCAAAAAAGCAATCGCGCTCTCATTTTCCGTTCCCGTCGCATGGGGCTTTTCGTATCCCCTCATGAAGATCGGCATGGACAGCATGAACGCCACGAGCATCGTCGCGCTGCGCTGCATCATCGCCTTCGTGGCCTGCCTGCTGCTCTTCCACAAGCATGCGTTCCGCATCAACCGCGACCTGATGGTCCGCGCCGCCATTATCGGCGCCATCATGGCAACCGAGCTCACCTGCATGTGCCTGGGCTCCAGCCTCACCTCTGCCTCCACCGCCGGCTTTTTGCAGAGCCTGACGGTCGTGATCGTGCCGTTTGCCAATGCGGCCCTGCTGCGTCGCGCCCCCGAGCGCAAGGTGCTCATCGGAACCGCCATCGTCACCTGCGGTATGCTGCTGCTCTCGGGCGCCGACTTTACCAGCCTGAATCCCGGCGCGATCATCATGCTGCTCTCGGCCTTTATCTATGCCGGCCACATCATTGTGGCGAAGCGCTTTGTCGAAGAAGTCGACCCGCTGGCCTTGGGTGTTTGGCAGCTGGGCTTTGGCGGTCTGTTCTCGGGCATCGCGGCATGCACCTTTGGCGGCTTCACGCTTCCCAGCACGCCCAACGAGATCGTCGTTGTCGTCGCGCTCGCACTTATCTGCTCTGCCTATGGCTTTATCACCCAGACGCTCGTGCAGCCCCACGTGCCCGCCGAGACCACCGGCTTCGCCTTCTCGCTCGAGCCGGTCTGCTCCGCCGTCTTCTCGTTCTTCCTGGTCGGCGAGGTCCTAAGCCCCATCGCCTTCTTTGGCGCCGCCCTCATCCTCACCGGCGTCATGGTGGCAACCGTCGAGCTCCCGCGCCTTCGCTCGCAAGTACACGCTCACATGGCAGGAGCGCCCGAGCACGTCTCGTAGACCCCACTCTTCATACAGCCGCGGCATAGAGGTCTCCGGTACACCTTTACAATAGATGTCAACACAGCATCTGCCATAAAGGAGCCCCATGGACACCGCAACCCGCGACCGCAACATAGCAACTTGGTTGGGCGATGCGCCGCAGCCGGTACGTGACACGACGAACCAGCTGCTCGAGCGCATCGCCCTTTTGCGTGCCGAGCAGACGATCTACCCGGCACAAGACGACATCCTCAATGCCCTCGCCTACACCCCGGCCGACCAGGTCAAGGTTGTCATCTTGGGTCAAGACCCCTATCACGGGCCCAACCAGGCCATGGGGCTGTCGTTTTCGGTCCCCGCGACACAAACCAAACTGCCGCCGAGCCTGCGCAACATCTATAAGGAACTCAACGCCGATCTGGGCTGCCCCATCCCCGCCACGGGAGACCTAACCCCCTGGGCACAACAGGGCGCCCTGCTCCTCAACACCACGCTCACCGTGCGCGAGCATGCCGCCAACTCGCACGCCAAGCTGGGTTGGAGCACGCTGACCGACTATGTTATCGAGCACTGCTGCCTGCTGCCCCAACCGGTCGTCTTTTTGACATGGGGCCGCTTTGCCCAGCAGATGGTCGAGGGCAAGCTCGCCGCGACTGGCGCGGGCAAGGCAACCGGCAAATACTGCTTAGCCTCCACGCACCCCTCGCCACTTTCGGCCAACCGTGCCACGGCAGAACTCCCCGCTTTTATGGGGTCGCGCCCCTTCTCTGCTGCCAATGAGCTGCTCGAGCAAAACGGCGGCAGCCCCATCGACTGGGGCTGCCTCACCTTATAACCTGTCTAGCCGGCAATCCAATAATCCGGGTACTTATTGATATCGATGGGCGCGGTAAGCTCGCTGATATCGCCGATGGCCTCCATGCGCATCAGCGAGCGCAGGTGATTCTCGCTCTCCATGATCGGCTCATTTACGGCCCTATTAAGCACATCGAACGTCGGCGATTCAAACGTATCCATGTCGACATTGCCGAACCACTTGCTCACGACGTAGTCGGCCTCCTCGTCATCTGTGGTAACCCCCACCATCTGATGGGACCACGTCTTGAGCGCCGCCTCGCGATCGGCCTCGGCAATATCGAGTTCCACGTTGCTGCCAAACGAGAACGACATGCTCTCCGTCCCGCCTAGTAGCTCTGGCAGCGGACAGCCGGAAGGCAGCGTTACCGTCACGCCGCTACAGCCCATAAACGCACCGTTCTGGATGCCGGTCACCTTATCGCACAGCGCAATCTCGGTGAGGTTCGAGCAGCGCGAGAAGGCGTTCGAGGCGATTACGGTTGGCTCCGTCAACACACTCGCCAGATCGGCCCGCTCGATATCGGAGGGCGCCGAGACTAGCGTGGCGGTACCGTCACCGTTGTCCTCGATCTTCCATTCATCGCTCTCAGGTGCATCACTACCCGATTGGATAACCGTAGAAGCCTCGACCAGTGGCAGCCCCATCATGGTTCGCAAGCGATTCTCGGGCTCCAACAGATTTGCAGCCATCTGCGCCTCGATCGCCTCGACCGTCGGCTCCGGACCCGTCCCCATATAGAAGTCCAAGTACATATTCCAATAGACTTCTTCGAAATACGTGTCGTAGTCGTCGTAGCCAACGAACCCGTAGACCCACGCATTGAGGTAGTCCTGCTCCATGCCACTAGGCACCGACAGATGAATGCGGCCGGCTTCCTCCTCGGCATCGGTTACGCCGTCAAAGAAGAAACCCACGCCCGGCGACGGATAGCCCAGCGTCGCAATACCAGCGCCGACTGTCAGGTTATTAAAGTTGGCATCATTGCCAAACACTGAAGACGCCAGATAGTTCTGAGAGCCCGTACCCGTAGCTGCATCGTAGTCGCCCTTGGTGTCCGCCACGAACGATGCGCTCGTGAGCCTCGGGCAATTCGTGAATGCCTGGTCGTTGATTTCCATCGTCGCCGCGTGCAGAGACACGGACGTAAGGTTCGTACAGCCATCGAACGCCGACACACCGACGTGGATATCGTTATCGGGAAGGTCGATGTTCAGGTCGCCCGCGATGCCAGAATTCCTAAAGGCATAGCGATCGATATACGCCAGATGAGGAGCCGAAGTCCAATCGATATCCCACACGCCTCCGGTTCCCTCAAAGGCGCCGGGCAGGTCCTTGGCGCCGGACAAGGAATAGCCGCCAAAGATCTCAGTCGTACTCGGCAGCAGCTCAATCGTTCCGTTGAGCACCGAAGGCGCACCGAGCAAGATGCTTGGCTTGCCTTCCGCATCGTCATCTAAATAGCCGTAGAGAAGGACAGCGTCGTCGCTTGGAGCATCGCAACCAAAATCGGAAATGCCGTCGATGGTGACAAAGCGGCTGTCGTAGCCCTGCAACTCGCCATCGGGCGCATACCAGGTGCAGCCGGCCGAATTGGGATTCTCGGTCGTGGCAAAAACGCCCTTTTTAGCACGCGACGCCACAAAGCCCAGGCTCGTGCAGCCCTTAAGGGCATCGGCTCCTACCTCGATGCTATCGGGCGTGCCGATAAACACGCCCTGAAGGTTCTGGCAGTTCTCGAACGCGTTGCGGCCGATCGCACTCGTCTGCTCGTCCAGATTGACAAACATGAGCTCCGCGTCGCCCGAGAAAGCGTACGGCGCAATGGAATCGACTTCGAGCCGCTCGCCGCTATCCGTCAGCAAGGTGCTGTCAAAGGTCGCGGGCAGATTACCGTTCTCATCGCCTGCAGCGGAGAGCAAAATCGTCTTACCGGCGTTGACATAATACAAATAACCGTCTTGGGACAGGCTCGCCTTGATCACGCGCGCGTCGGGTGCACCGGCGGCGGCCTTGTGCTGCTCGACATACGCAACCTGCTCGTCGGTTACGCACACGATGGTCTGCACGGAACCGCCTGCGAGACTGCCGTCCTCGAGCGTCACGTTATCGGCAAACCATGGCATGAGCACCAACGTGTTAACCGATGTGTTGCCCGTAAAGGCACCCTTCATAATGGTGTTGGAAATCTGCACCAGGGCGATATTGGAACCCGTGTCGAGCACATAGCATAAATCGCTTTTGAGCTGCGAATTCATGTTGTACACCAGCCCCTGCGAGTACATGAGCCGGACGTCGGAATTACTCGCGGGCGATACGTAAACGCCGTAGGCGCGCTCCAGCTCGCCCGCATGCTCGGTAATAAAATCGAGCAGTGCGGCATCGTCAACGACAAGGGTGCAGTCCCTCAGATTGCTCACGTCAATCTGAGGCAACTCACCCCCTTTGGACGCGTGCAGAACAATTCGGTCGAGCTTATTGCGATCGGGAATGGCAACACGGTCAATATCGGCAGGGACATCGAGTTCGCGCGTATGGTAGGGAACGCCCAAATACTCCCGGCCATCGCGAGAAGTCAAAATTCCCTCGTCCGTTGCGGCATAGACGGGGTTATCCGACGCCACACGGTAGGCATCGAGCACCTGAAAGCCCGCATTGACGTTGACGTAGTACACCGAGGACGGCAACTCCAGATTGTCGATCTGCCACGTAAAGCCTTCGCGCTGACGGCTATCGGTATAGGCATCGACCGCTTGGACGCCCTGGGGCACGCGCAGGGTCTCGACGCCGCCGTCGACCGACACGACCGACTCGTCCACATCGACGAGCGTCTGCAGGCGTGAGCTATTGGGGCTGGTCGGGTCGTCGTCAAAGCGATAGTTTTTGTCGAGAGCATAGCCCTGAAAGCGCACCTTGTAGGCGGGATCAATGGACGCGACATCGCCGGGAACCACCACATGGCGACCGGGCGTCAGCGTGTAGAAATACGGGGCGGCCGCCTCGTTCTCACACCACCCCAGCAGCAGGGCATTGAGGTAGCCGTCCGAATCGACGTGGCCCGCCTGCTTCATAAAGGCTTCTTGCGTGTTGGCACTCAGCAGGTTTTCCTTGGAGCTCAGCGTACTCCAGATCACGTTACGCTTGCCCATCGAATCGGGCTGACCGACCACAAACAGGCACGACTGCGCCGGCTGGATGGTAACGCTGCGCGTCGTCCACGCCGCATCCTGCGACAAGCGCAGCGAGACGCTTACCGTGAGCGGCTGGCTCGAGCACAGCACCGGATTCTGCTCGCCCGCGGTATTGGTCCACGAGTTGATGCGCAGATACGGAAACGTGGCAAACTCATCCTTGGTGCAGGCAAGATAGTACATGCCGATGTCATCACTCCAGTGGACATCCATGGCACAGAACAGCGTCCAGGCATCGAGCATCTGTCCATCGTAGATTGCATCCTCCATGGGTGAAATCTGCACCTTATTGGGATCGACCAATCCAGCTGCACCGTTAAACTGCGTAAAGAACGTTGTGTCTCCCATAGGAGCACCCTTTTGGGGCGTGGGGTCCTGAAAAAGATACTTGTACGAATTGGCCGTCGAGTTGGCAGAGCCGCCAGAACCGGCATTGCCGCCGGAACCGGCGTTACCTGCGCCGCCGGCATTGCCGCCAAACGCTCCGCCCGCATTGATAACGGGGGCGTTCTGTCCGCCTCCCGAGCCGCCCGCGCCGCTGCCCGTGCCGCCCGCAACCCCCACGCCCGTTCCATCGGCCCTGCCGGTAACGTTGTAGGCGGTCGTGCCGCTTTGCCCCGTCAGATTTGCCTGTCCCTGAGCGCTATCGAGCGGCGCCTGCTGCTCGCGTGCACTCGTTTCCCGGCTGTCGCTTTGCTCGTCGTGACGATTTGCCTCGGCATCCGTCGAGAGCGGGCTGATCTGATACGCCTCGCCAGACTCCGCGTCACCGTGGCTGTATGCAGCGATATATCCCGAAGGATCGAAGTTCAAATTGCTCTGGGCCAGCTCAAAGGCGACCGTGCCAAATACGCCGACCGCAGCAACCGAAGCCGCCACCGCCACGACACGCGTTGCGGCAAAAGGCTTGGCACGATACATTTTTTTAGCGGCATGCTGAGCATCCGCGGACGCATTCTGCGGGCCCTTTAATTTGGCAGACGCCGCATTCTTATGCGGAGCCATATGTTGAGGATGCTTGGAAAACACGTAAACCTACTCCCTCTACAACGCGCACAGCATGTAGCGACGGAAGCGTTCGATAACATTTTGAGGCGCCGGCATGCTTCGATGCAGGCGCTCGGTAAAACGACGGAGCGTGCGCAACTCGTTGGGCTTAAGCTCGCGGCCGCCAAACGCATAAGCCTGATGGAGCCGAATCGCTCGACGGTATTCCCATGGATCAATCTCGGGGAACGCCGCAGCAAAGGCATCCAGACAATCGAGTGGCTTGGTCTCGTCAAAGGCATCCACACCGCTTTGCTTCATCACAAGGGCAAGATAGCCGTAGAGTGCCGGCACACATATATCCTGCTCATCGTTCTCGATAGCCAGCGCGCGCAAAACGCGCAAGACAAACCTGCGGACGAACAGAGCGAGCAGGACGGCAATCACCGCACCGGTCAAACCGACTCCGACTTTGGCAGCAACAGGAATGCCGTGCGACACCGGCACATTCTCGCGATGCTTATCCTCGCCCCGACCAGCGACCGAGCCCACATCGAGCGTCCTATCGTCGGCGCCGCTGCTCCACGCCTCGCCCACGTCGATAATCTTATCGGCATCGAGCGTCTGGCTATAGTACCCAGGGGTAACCTCGACAGGCGTCCATCCCTGCCCGTCGAGGTAGATCTCGGTCCACGCGTGTGCATCGGCAGCCGTCAAGTCCAGCGGCACGCCCGCGTCGACGGCAGCGGCAAGCTGATCGTCGGGTGCCCGATAGCCCTCGACATAGCGCGCGGGGATTCCCTGAGATCGAAACGCGAGCGTTGCCGCCGTGGCAAAGTAGGCAGAGTTGCCCTCGTGCGCCGAGCCCAAGAACCACGCGACAAACGACGTCGCCCCGGTATAGGCTGGCGGGTTATCCGTCTGCCCCGCAAGTGAAGCCATCATCGTGCGAACGCGACTGATCACGGCTGTATCCGAAACATTCGCCTGAGCATCCCAGCTGTCGTTCGAGAACAGGTATGCATCGACGGCATCCCGCTCCTCCTCGCGAACGTCCAGGTATTTATCGCGGACAAAGGCGGCGTACACCCGCTCGCTTTTTGCGTAATCGCTCTCGGAGGACGCCAGCCAGCTCGAGTCCGCAATGACGTCGTCCATCGACACGTTATCGACGACCAGGCTATATGCCTTAGACGGCAACAGGTCCATACTGAGCATCGTCGAGCCCGTCAACATTGCACTGATACCGCTCAGTGAGCGCATCGTATAGGGAGCATAGGTGTATCTGCGGTTGGCGCCCGAGGCGTAGACCGCAATCTCAGCCGTCTCGACGGGCTCGCCGCCCTCACGCTCGGCCTCGGCATCAAACGCGGCGCGTTGCTCAGCTACCGTCAATCCGTTTTGGCACAACCACGCACGCATGCCGGACCATTTGCCCTCGTAGGACATCCAGTCGCCACGCCCCCACGACACGCCGTCAAACGTCGTGCCCACAAAACCCTTCATGAGCAGATCGTCATCAAGCGTCTTGTTGGCGGTAAGCGACAGCGTTGTGGAGTCTCCTTCGTTCATGTCCGCCGCTTGCGAAAGGTCGCCTTCGGGCAGCGTATCGTCCCCAAATCGGAGGCTCTGGACTGCCTTGACGGCAGACGCCGACATGGCGGACAACTCGGGAAGAGGCTGCACAAGGGATACCGTCAGCGCAGAGAGAACGCCACATGCGGCACATAGACCGCCAAGGCCGACAAGAACCTGGGGTAAACCTACCGTAGAGCCCCGCAACTCGCGAGCACGGCACTGGACAAGCCAGCCCGCAACGCCCAGCGTCATAGACATCGTGCAATCACCGAGCTGCAATATCATGGAATCAGCGCCGCAAATAACGACGATTAAGAGCGTGGGCCACGAGACGCTCAAGTTGGCAAAAAGCCAGCCAAATGAGCCGGCAAACACACCGGCGAGCACTGCCAGCGACACGGCTTCACACAGCGTGCCAGCATCTGCCACCAAAGGAATATACAGCTCACAGATTGAATTGATATGAGCGATTACGGCATTGACGCAAGCATAGAAGCCCCAGCGCGCCGAAGGAACCAAGAGTGCGCATGCAAGCGCCACGAACGCTGCGGCCAAGGTGATCCAGAAGGGAGTCTTTTTCGAAGTCATTGAGGTGCCCAAAGCGCCCAGCGCAACAGCCACGCCAGCGGCGACGGCAAGCATGATCCCCATGCACGTTGCACTCAGACACCCGGCAATTGCGCAGGTGAAACCCGCGGACAGTAAAACCGCGGGAGCCACCGACAGGAACACGTCGACGACGCGACCATTCGAAGCGATGCGCTCCGTCGAAGCAAGAGTCACAAAGTCCATGCTAGAGCTCCAGACTCTTGATACGGGCCGAATCGCTCGATACCGGGCAATGGGTGATGATGTAGTTGGCGCCGCGCTCGATGCTATACGACTCGACCGAATCCGACACATGGAGCACCGACAGATCGGTCAGACGGCCCAAATCGATATAGACCTGCTCATCGACGCCCAATGTCACCAGCACCGTTTTGCTAACGCCCCGTGCCGCCACAAGCTTGGCATACTGCTCGTTTGATGTTGGATGGGTAGGGCCAAGCGGCGTTGCCGTCAAAGCATCGAGCATCTTATTAAAACCACGTCGGTCATCGACGGGATAGGCGGCCAGGGAGCCTTCGGGGGTGGCCACGACCATATGATGGTATCCCTGACGCATAAGCGCCAGCGATATCGACGCGGTAAAGCTCAGTACCGCAGAAAGCAGCTCGGGGCGGCTTGAGTGCTCAAAATCGCACGCAAACGCACCGAACAAGACGGCGATCGTGTGATCTTGAGGACGTGAGGCCTCGCGCACCAGCACATCGTCAAAGCGCGTCGACAGCTTCCAGTGGATCGACTTGACTGCATCGCCCTCGTGATAGGGCCTCACGTCAAAGACCTCGGAGGCGTCCTGGCCGCTTCGATGGGGATCATAGCTCGTGCCCTCAAGACCGGCAGAAGCACTTTGGTGAGGATCGACCTGAATGTCGAGCACTTTGGGATAGACCGTAAACAGCCCGTGAAAGTCGGCGTCCTCCAGAGCAAGCGACGTAAAGCCCATCTCATCGACCAGGTGCGCGGTGTCAAGGGTAATGGTGTGCGCACCACAGACAGTCGAATCGAGCTCCAGCTCAAACAAGGCGGGCCTGCCCATCGCGGGAGCAAGGCTTACGGAACGGACCGTCCGCGTTCCCGTCAGCTGGTTGTAAACCGAAAACGACAGCTCCATGCGGCCGCGAAACATAAGCGGGCGATCCAACGTGATGCGCAATACGAGCGGCGCGTTTACGACACACGACCGGGGAAGCTCAAAGCCGAGCTTGAGCAAGGCGACGGCCGAGCGGCACGCCGCCACCGTGACCACGGGCATGGCGATCAACGCCGCGGCAGCAGCAAGCGCAGCCGCATTGGCGGTAAACACAAACGTGGCAAGCAGGAGCGCTACGGACACGATATAGGTAATCTTGTTGGCAATCATGGGCGTACCGTAGGGCGCGCAAGGCAAACGAGCCGCTACGAGCGGCCGCGGACCTGGCCCATGGACGGGGCGGGAACGGTGGCGAGAATGCGATCGAGAACGTCCTCGGCGGTAATCGATTCGATACGGGCCTGGGGGCGCAAAACGAGACGGTGGACGCAGACGACCTTAAACACCTCGCGCACGTCCTCGGGCACCACATAGTCGCGCTCGCGAATCAATGCGCAGGCGCGCGCCATGCGAGTGAGCGCGATGATGCCACGGGGGCTCACGCCCAGCTCAACAAGGTCGTCATTGCGGGTCTCCTCGCACAGGCGCACGATATAATCCAGCACCGTGTCGGCAACCTGTACACCGCCCAGGTAGTTTTGGATATCGAGCAGGTCATCGCAGGCAACCATGGGCTTGATGTCGTCGAGAGGGTTGGCATAGCGACGGGCCTTGAGGATATCGATCTGGTCCTGGCGCGACGGATAGCCAACGGACAGGCGAACCATAAAGCGGTCGAGCTGGCTATCGGGCAGCGGCTGAGTGCCCGCCGAGCCCACCGGGTTCTCGGTTGCGATACACACGAAGGGACGCGGGACCTGATGCGTCTGCCCATCAATCGTCACCGCGCGTTCTTCCATAACCTCGAGCAGGGCCGACTGCGTCTTTGCGCTGGTACGGTTGATCTCGTCGCCCAGCAGCATGTTGCAGTTGACGGCGCCCCACACAAAGCGAAACACGCCGGCGTCGCGGTCGAACATCGTAAAGCCCGTAATGTCCGAGGGCAGCGTATCGGGCGTAAATTGCACGCGCTTAAAGTCCAGACCCAGTGCACGCGAAAGAGCCAGGGCCAGCGTCGTCTTGCCGGTACCGGGCACATCCTCCAGCAGGATGTGGCCGCCGGCATAGATGGCCATGAGAGCTTTCTCGATCACATCGCGCTTGCCCAGCAGGGCGCGGCTCACTTCATTGATGATGCTGTTGGACTGTTCGACAATCACGGTTACTCATTTCCTCGGTAAGCTGCCTCGGCCGTCGCGGCCGCCAGCTGTGCTTTCAAAACGTTCAGATCGATGGGCTTGCCCACGTGCCCGTTCATGCCCGCCTTGCGCGAGCGCTCCACGTCCTCGGTGTAGTCGTTGGCCGAAAGCGCGATGATGGGAATGGCGGCGGCGTCCTCGCGCTCGAGGGCTCGGATTTGCTCTGCCGCTCCCCAACCGTTGAGCACGGGCATCTGGATATCCATGAGGATCGCGTCGTACGTGCCCACGGGCATGCTCCGGAATCGCTCAACGACCGCTTGGCCGTTCTCGGCGCGATCAACCGCCGCGCCTCGTCTTGCCAGCAGCTCAATCACGATCATGGCATTGATTTCGTTATCCTCCGCCAGCAGGAATCGCTTGTCCTCAAACTGGTAGGTAAACGACGACCCCATGGAATCGAGCGCCGTCTCGAGCGTCTGCTCCTTAAGCTTGAGCTCCTCGACCTGCTCCGGCGTGGCAAGTCGCAGCGGGATGTAGGCCGAAAACGTCGAACCGCGACCAGGCTCGGTATCGACGACGATCTCGCCGCCCATCAGGTCGACGAGCGCGCTCGTGATGGCCATACCCAAGCCCGTTCCGCCGTAGCGGCGCGCAATGGTGCGGTCCTCCTGCTCAAACGGCTTAAAGATCTTGCTGATGTAGCGCGGGTCCATGCCCTTGCCCGTGTCGCGCACGCGCAGCATATAACTCACGCCGTCGTCTGTCCGGTACATCTCGCGCAGGGTTACGGTAACGCTGCCGCCCCGCTCGGTAAACTTGACCGCGTTGGAGATAAAGTTGATGACGACCTGTGACAGGCGCATGCGATCGCCCACGACAAAGACGTTTTCGCAGTCCTCCAGATTGACCGAGTACGTAAGCCCTTTGTCGGCCGCCTGCGAGGCAAACATACGCTCAATCTCATCGGCAAACAGACGCAAATCAAACGGTGCATCGTCAATGCGCACGCGTCCGCTGTTGAGGCGGCTCATGTCGAGCATGTCGTTGATAAGCGAAAGCAAGTAGGCCGAAAGCTGCGAGGCGCGAGACAAGTCGTCCATCAGGCGAGGCTCATCCGCATGGTGCTCGCGGGCGAGCGAAATCATGCCCTCGATGCCATTGAGCGGCGTGCGGATCTCGTGGCTCATCTGGTTCATATAGTCCGTGCGCGCGTTGGCGGTCTCGACGGCGCGATCGCGCTCTGCCTCCGCCTTGGCGATGCGCTCGTTTTCGGCCGTTACATCGACTGCAGAAACCAGGTACTGCGCGCCGTCCTGAATGAGCGAAATCGTAAACCTTATGCTGAGCTGCGGCTTTGCTCCGTGGGGCGCATGGTAGGTGCACAGGAGGTTCAGCGGGGTCACATAGTCCCATTCCCTCACCTGTCGCTGCATGCGAACACGGTCGCTATCGGGGATAAAGCGGTACAGCGTCTCGATGTCGTCGCCGATACGCTCGGGCGACACGCCAAATACGCGTTCGAAATTTGGGGTAATGTAGAGCGGAAGACAGTCGCTGGCGCGCAAAACGAGCGCAACGTTAGGCCCTTGCTGCGCAAGCGCCTCTTCAAACAGTCGACGCGCTCGGTCCGCGTCGCGCTTCTCGTGTGAACCGAACAGCCCCAATATGCCCCCTTTTTTATTCAGGGGTTCATTCTACCAGCTCAAAGGCGCATTACAGAGATGATGCTCCACCAAAGTAAACTATTAAGATGCAAAAACGCGCCCGACGGCAATCTTGCCATCGGGCGCGTTTTGTTACTCGGGCCAGATAAACTGGGTGCGGCCGGCCTCGCCGCCATCGATTAGCAGACTCTGTCCGGTCATAAACCGGTTGGTCACGGCCACAAAGTAGATCCACTCGGCGATTTCTTGGGCGGTAGCCCAGCGCTTAAGCGGCGTGAGCTCCATGATCTGGCTCCACAGGCGCTCGTCTTCCATCACGCAACGGTTGAGCGGCGTGATAACGCCGCCCGGGTCCACACTGTTGGCGATGGCCTGCGGCGCCAGGCGATTTGCAAGGTTCTTGGTGTAGGCGATAACGCCGCCCTTGCTGGCGGCATAGGCGGGAAACTCCGATCCCGTATGTCCGCTCGCCGACCCCACATTGACCACGGATTTAATAGCCGGTGCCGGCTTTGCGGCAAGCCCCTCCCCCACAAAGGCATAGCGCTCGGTCACGTTGATGGTGCCACGCAGGTTGGCGGCAATGTCGTCGGCCGAATCCTGCGTACCGGCAACGTTTACGATTACCTGGGGTTCAAGGTCAACTGGAAACGAGTCCGGCTCGCGGACATCAACGATCAGATGGCGGTAGCGCTCGTGTTCGATCGCCGCCGGCAGCAGATCAAAGCCCACGACCTCGTGGCCCTCGTCCAAAAAGCGCTGCACGCACGCGGCTCCGATGCCGCCCGAAGCGCCCGTGATCAAAACCCGCATACGTGCTCCTTAGGCGGTTGCGTGGCGCTCGAGGTACTCAGCACCCACATTCTCGCGCTCCCAGCCGCGCACGACCTTGTAGCCCACGGGGCTCAGGAAGACCTCGCACAGCAGCTCGGCAACAGCACCGGTCAGCGAGCACATAAGGACCTGCACCCAGGTCCAACCAAAGAACGTGTGGCTCACCACAATGGCAAAGACCAGGTTGTCAATGAACTGGCCAATGCCCGTGGACACATAGGAACGGAAGGCAAAGCTCGCAAAGTTATTCTTTTTGAGCATGCGGCCGAGCGATTGGTTGAGCGTGGAGTTGACCACGGCAGAAGTGAGCATGGCCAGCGATGAGCCAAACACCACGTACCAGGTGCCGCCGATCGTGGCGTTGAGGGCGGTGTTGACCTCGATCATGCCCGTGTCGTAGTAGGCGCCCCACATGCCGGGCGTGAGCGAGCACAGCCAAAAGCACAGGCTCACGGTCAGGTTAACCAGCAGTGCGAGGATAGAGATTTTGATGGATGCCTTGGCGCCAAAGCGCTTGCAGATCATGTCCTGGCACAAAAACGAGACCCAGCTCACCACAAAGCCGCAATCGAGCGCCAGATACGGCAGGCTGATGAGCTCTTTGTTGGCCAGCAGGTTCATCATGATGACGCTCACGAAAAACAGCGAAACCGTTGCCGCGGGAATGCTCCGCAACAGGACCTTATAGTCCTCCATGACCTTCTTGATCATTATGTACTCCTTTGGTTTTAGGTTTAACGAGCAGGATATCGGACCCGAACTGCTCGGCCGCCACAGTCTTGAGGCAACGGTGGGTATGATAGCCGCTCACACGGCGGCAGGCAAGCAAACGGCGCGGCGGACCCGCGGGACCACCGCGCCGGTGCACTAAAACGTTACGTTGCCAAACTCCGACAGAATGAGGTCGGGGTTATGGTCAGTCGCCCAATCCACGTTCCACGGGCTCGTGAACAGCAGCAGCTTGCCGCCGCGCATGTCCTCGACGCGCAACGTGTCGCGCGTGAGCGAAAGGCCCGGGATATCGATGGTGTCGGGGTCGTTCTGGATCCAGCGGATGTCCGTATAGGGCAGCGGTTGGCGACGAACCTCAACACGGTACTCGGCCTTGAGGCGGCGCTCGAGCACCTCAAACTGCAGCACGCCGACCACGCCCACGATGACGCTCTCCATGCCGGCACCCAGCTCGCGGAAGATCTGGATGGCGCCCTCCTGGGCAAGCTCCTCCATGCCCTTCACAAACTGCTTGCGCTTGAGCGTGTCGACCTGTGTAATGCGGGCGAACATCTCGGGGGCAAACGTCGGAATCTGCGGATACTGCACGTGGCGCTTGCCGGAGCATACGGTGTCGCCGATGCTAAAGATACCCGGATCGAACAGGCCCACGATATCGCCAGCGTACGCCTCGTCCACGATGGCGCGGTCGTCGGCCATCATCGAGGTGCCCGTCGCCAGCTTGAGCTTGCGGTTGCCCTGCACGTGGAAGGCGTCCATGCCGCGCTCGAACTTGCCCGAGCAAATGCGCACAAAGGCGATGCGGTCGCGGTGGTTCTTGTCCATGTTGGCCTGGATCTTAAAGACAAAGCCGCTAAAGTCGTTCTCGGCGGGCGCGACCGGCTCGCTGGTGAGCGTATCGGTATAGGCGCGCGGCGTCGGGGCCAAGCGCAGGAACTCCTTAAGGAAGGGCTCCACGCCAAAGTTGGTGAGCGCCGAGCCAAAGAACGCCGGGCTCAGCTTGCCGCAGGCCACGGCATCCAGGTCGAGCTCGTCGCCGGCACCATCGAGCAGCTCGATGTCGTCCATCAGGCTCTTATGGTTCTCCTCGCCGATAAGCTCATCCATGGAAGGATCGCCCAGCTCGGTCTCGACCTCGGCGACCTTCTTGGTGGCGTTGGCGTGACCGTCGCCCTCAAAGGCGATAACGCGACGGGTCTGGCGATCGAACACGCCGCGGAAGTTGCGACCGCTACCGATCGGCCAGTTCATGGGATACGTATTGATGCCCAGAACATTCTCGATCTCTTCCATGAGCTCAAATGGATCGCGAGCCTCGTGGTCGAGCTTGTTCACAAAGGTGAAGATGGGAATATGGCGCAGTGTACAGACCTTAAAGAGCTTTTTGGTCTGGGCCTCGACGCCCTTGGCACCGTCGATGACCATGACCGCGGCGTCGGCGGCCATAAGGGTACGGTAGGTATCCTCCGAGAAGTCCTGGTGGCCGGGGGTATCGAGGATATTGACGCAGGCGCCGTTATAGGTGAACTGCAGCACCGAGGAGGTAACGGAAATGCCGCGCTCCTTCTCGATGTCCATCCAGTCCGAGACAGCATGCTTGGCCGAGCTCTTGCCCTTGACCGAACCGGCGGTCTGGATGCTGCCGGTATAGAGCAGCAGCTTCTCGGTAAGCGTGGTCTTACCGGCGTCCGGGTGGCTGATGATCGCGAATGTGCGGCGCGACGAGATTTCATCCGACAGGCTTGCCATGCGGATCCTTTCTTGCATTGAGTGCATTACGTCGTTGTAACCGTATTATTGTAGCCGCGAAACCCCGCCACAGAGCGCCTATCAGGACAAATTCATCAGTTGGGGTCTTTGTTGCCGGTCGGTGGCAGCACTCCGCAGCAGTTTGTCTCAATCTGTAACATCTAGACGGGTTTTGAGCCTCTACCTGTTACAGATTGAGATGAAAAAACGGACCTGCCAGCAAGATCTCGATCTGTAACAGTTAGACCCGATTTGGCCCTCTTGCTGTTACAGATTGAGACAAACGGTCGCCGGCCATCCTGATTTCCCTCTTGCGTAACTGTACATAGTGTATATATACTGTGCTTACCGGTTATATACACGTGCAGCCCATCAGCTAAGGAGCCGCTGTGGACATCATCCTATCCAATTCGAGCGACAAGCCCATCTACGAGCAGATATCCTCGCAGGTCAAGGCACAGATCCTTTCGGGCGCACTCACCGCGGGAGCCAAACTCCCCAGCATCCGTGCGCTCGCAAGCGACCTGGGTGTGAGCGTCATCACCACCAAGCGCGCCTACGCCGACCTAGAGCATCTCGGCTTTATCTGCACCGTGCAAGGCAAAGGCTGCTTTGTCGCCGAGGGCAACCAAGAGCTCTTGCGCGAAAACCAGCTCTGCCATGTCGAAGAGTTGCTTGCGCAGGCAGCGACACAGGCAGAAGCCCTGGGCGTCACGCGCGATAAATTGCACGAGATGCTCGACCTGGTAGCCCCCGAAACCATGCAGTAGCCATCTGCAAGAAAGGCTATACCATGCAAAACTTGCTAGAACTCAAAGGTGCCTCACGCCGCGTAAGTGACCGCTTTTCGCTGCGCGATGTCACACTCACCGTAGAACCCGGTCAGATTGTCGGCTTTGTGGGCGCAAACGGCGCCGGCAAGACAACGACCATCCGCGCCGCGCTCGGGCTTATAAAGCTCGATGCCGGCGAGGTGCATCTGTTTGGACAGCACTGCGATGCCGACGCACCCGATGAACAGCGGCGCCGCACGCGCTCGCGCATCGGTCTCGTTCTGGACACGTGCCCCTTCCCTTCCACGCTCAAGGTGGCCGAGGTCGAGGCACTCGTAAGCCCGGCGTACCCCACGTGGAGTCACGAAACGTTTGCTGGCCTTATCGACCGGTTAGGCTTGGAGGCCAAGGCAAAGGTCAAAGACCTCTCCCGCGGCATGGGCATGAAGCTGCAGCTCGCGTGTGCGCTCAGCCACAAGGCCGAGCTGCTCGTCTTGGATGAAGCCACCGCGGGCCTCGACCCCATGGCACGCGAGGAGCTGCTCGACGAGCTGCTCTCCTTTGTCGCCGACGGACAACGCAGCATATTGTTCTCGAGCCACATTACGTCTGACCTTGAACGCGCGGCAGACCGTGTCGTCTGCATCGATCACGGTGCGATTGTGTTCGATTTGCCGCGCGAGGACATTACCGACCGCGCCGGCATCGCCCACTGCACCCAGGCACAAGCTGCCGAGCTGATGGCTTGCGTCGAAGGCGCCCGCGCCACGCGTCATGCCTACAGCGTTGGCGTGCTGGTCCCCAATCGCCGCGAAGCGCTCGAGGCCTTTCCCGAGATTCCCTGCGACCGGATTTCCATCGATGACTATCTGCGCCTTACGCTGACAGGAGCCTCCAAATGAAACGCGCCTTTAAGTCCGAGACCGCCATCGCACGCTCGTTTCTCCCGAGCATCGCCGGCGTCGGCCTGTTCATTTTCGTCGTGCTGACCCTTGCCAACGCGACAGACAGCGATTCCGGCATGAGCGCCGGCACCTGCGCGGTCAGCGCCATGTCACCCATTATTATCATGAACTCGCTGGCTGGCTACGATAACCAAAACGGTTGGGAGCGCTATCGGGCAACGCTGCCGTTTTCGCGCAAGGACATCGTCTGCGCACGCTACCTGTGCATTATTGCCTTCTCGACCGTCATGGCATGCGCGGCTACGCTTCTGAACATCCTCGCCCTTCCGCTCTTTGATCACATGGGCATCCCTTCGACAGGCCAGACGGTCTTTGAAATCGCAACCGCCTCGGCGGCATCGATGCTCATCTCCCTCATGATGGTGTTTTTTGCACAGCCGATATTCTTCCGATTTGGACACATGGAGGCGCTGCGCCTTTCCGTCGGCCTGTTTGCCCTGCTTGGCTGCGGCACCATGGCAATGCTGAGCTCCTCCAACCCCATCAGCAACTGGCTCATGTCATTCGCCGGGGCGAATCCCGATCCCGCCGTCCTCGGCTGCCTGTGTGCGGGCATCGCGGTATTGGCCCTCGTGCTATGTGCACTTAGCTGCATCGTCAGCACCAAGGTCTATCGAGCACGCGACCTGTAGGCAAGCGCGGTATCATCGGGCATGCGCCGCAGATCTGGCGCGGTCTATTATGAGGAGGCGCTCAACCCGTGTCGTGGGTTACAGCAGCATTTGCATCGGCTTTCTTTGCCGGCATCACATCCATTTTGGCCAAATGCGGCATTAAACATACCGATTCCGATGTCGCGACCGCCATCCGCACCTGCGTGGTGCTCGTATTTGCCTGGGGAATGGCGGGCGTTTCTGGATCCATCGGAACCATTGGCAGCATCGCGGCCAAGTCTTGGCTGTTCCTCGTCCTCTCGGGACTTGCCACCGGCGCTTCATGGATCTGCTACTTTAAGGCGCTCAGCATTGGAGACGTCAATAAAGTTGTACCGGTCGACAAGATGAGCACCGTGCTCGCCACGCTCTTCGCTATCGCGCTCTTTGGCGAGACAAGCAGTCTGGCCGTAAAGCTTGTCGGGACGGCCGTAATCACCCTCGGCACGTTTTTGATGATCGAGAAGAAGCAATCCACTGGCGTGGGTCAGAAGCAAGATCGGACTTGGCTCGTCTACGCCGTCGGCGCGGCCGTGTTCGCGGCACTCACATCCATCCTTGCCAAGGTTGGCATCGAAGGAGTCGAATCCAACCTGGCCACTGCCATCCGCACCTGCGTGGTGCTTGTTATGGCATGGGCAATCGTAGCCGCCAAAGGAAAACTGGGGCAGGTCGCGCGCGTTGACCGGTGCGAGCTTGCCTTTCTCGCAGCATCGGGCATTGCGACCGGCGCGTCGTGGCTGCTGTACTACTACGCCATCGCCGCAGGCCAGGTGAGCGTCGTCGTGCAAATCGACAAATTATCGATTGTCGTATCGGTGCTGTTCGCACGACTGGCCTTCAACGAAAAGCTGTCGCATCGAAGCGCCATCGGCCTTTTTCTCATCGTGCTGGGCACCGCCGCGCTCGCGATTTGGAAGTAGCGTCGGTGCCAGGCGAGATTCAGTCCACCCGCAAATCCGTGACACAGCGCCCACACCGGGCTTGAGATGTTTGTATTGCCCGCGCGCTACCGTGCTACTTGCGCAGCGGCTTGGGCAGCGGAATGCCGGCGGCGATAACGGCGGCGATGATCATGCAGACGATGCCCTTGAGCGGGAAGCACATGAGCAGCAGGCCCACGACCATGACGGGCTGACGCATGACGGCGCCCATCGTCGAGGCGGTGCAGACGGCGACGCAAAAGACCGGATCTGCGCCGGTGAGGATGGCAAGGCCATAGCCCAGGCTCACACCCGAGAAGATAACCGGGAAGAAGTGGCCGCCGCGCCAACCAAGGTTGATGAGGGCGGGCGTCAGCATGGCCTTAACAAGACCGGTCGCGATAAGCACGCCAGCGGGAATGGTCAGATAGGTTTCCATGAGCACATCGGCCTGGGTCTCGCCGGCAAACATGGTGTAGGGCAGGACCGTGCCACAGATGGCGAGCGCCAGGCCGGCCAGCATGGCCTTGACGACCGGGCGCTCCCCTATTGCATGGGACAGTGCCTCGCTTGCATGCTCAGAGACAAAGTACAGCCAACCGCATACGGTGCCGACCAACGCCAGCGGAATGAGCCAGACAAGTTCCAGGTTACCCACCTGGGCGGCCTCGAACCTGGGCATGCCCATGCCGCCGCCCATAAGCTGGCCGAGCAGCAGATAGGTGCCCAGACCGCCGGCAATCGCGATGCCGTAGACCACGGTCTTTTGCGCCTTGGGCAGCTTGATGGTGATCTCATCGGACGCGGAGTCCTCGCCAGCGCCCTGGCCGTCGGCGCTACCGGCGAGCGGCGCCACAAAGCCAAACACGGGCGCGGTAAAGAGCGCCGTCAGGGCAGCCTGGGTGCCCAGCAGCGTGAGCTCCCTAAACTCGGCGCCAAAGCGACGCATGCGGTCGCCGACCCAGCTGCACAGACCCGCGATAACTCCGGTCAGGCCGGCCTCCGGTCCAATACTTCCGCCAAACAGCAGCGGCAGCAATGCCGCAAGCGAAAGCTTGCCGAGGTTGTCGTACGGGTAGCGACCGTCTTGTTTAACCTTGGCCATCACCTGGTTGAGGTCATCGGTCTTGGTGCCCGTAATCTTTTCGTACAGACCGATCAGCAGGCCGCCCAGCAAGCAGACAAAAAACGGGTACGGCAGAAAACCGAACGGGCCGCTCGCGAGCTCAGGCGAAGCGACGCCCAGCGCGTGCGGAATCTCGGTCCATAGATAGTCGACACCGTGCTCCATCGCAAAAAAGAACAGCCAGACCGCGGCGCCTGCGAACGCACCGGTCACGGCAACGCTAACTAAAAACAGCGCACGGTTTTTGGGTTTTGCAAGACTATCCATCGGGACCTCCCGTGGTCAAATTCGGCAAAGATACGTTTTATTGTAGAGCGAGCGTTACCCGAACGAGCCAACCGTCTGCGCCGCAAACGGCACCATTGGGAGTCATAGTGGGGCAGGCTCAAGACTTATCCGTTGATAATCGAGGCAATCTCGCGCAAATCGTCGGCAAAGTAGATGCCGTGCTGGCGCCTCGGGCTCGAAAGCCCTTTATCAATCATGTGCTCGAGCAACGCCTTAAGATCGTTGTAGTAGCCCCCAAGGTTGTACAGAATGCACGGCGCATCGAGATGCCCCAACGACACGGCGGACATGACCTCGGCAATCTCCTCGAGCGTACCCGTCCCACCGGGAAAGGCGATGAACGCGTCACCGAGCTCAATCATCTTGGCCTTGCGTTCGGCCATGTCACTCGTCACGATGAGGTCGTCGATACCGTCATGTTGAAACTCGGCCTCGATAAAAAAGCTCGGTTCAACACCCGTCACGTGTCCACCTGCCTCGAGTACGCTATCGGCGAGCGCACCCATCAGACCCGACTTGGACCCGCCGTATACCAACGCGTGTCCGTTAGCGCCAATCCAGTCGCCCAGCTCCTGCACCGCGGGCAGAAACGCCGGGTCATTGCCGACGCTGGCACCCAGGTATACCGTGATATTCATATTCAGTCCCCCTCGTCGTGACGCGCGGCGCCCGTTCTAGCGTTGGCGTCGGCGATATTCGCGCACACGGCGCGATAGGTCGGCAAGCTCGTCACGATCGAGCTCTTCCAAATGCTCCAGATCATCCATAAAGCGCGCCATGGTGTCCTTTTGGCGCATCTTGATGAGCGTGTTGCAGTAGTTCACCGCCACGCCCGTGAGCATGGCGATGTAGAAGATGCTGATGACGCTCAAAACGACGGTGATAGCGCGGGCAACCGGCGTCTCGGCCGGGATATCACCGAAGCCGATCGTCGATACGGTCTCAAAGCTAAACCAGAGGCCGTCGCCAAACGTAAGGGTCGTGGGCTCGGACAGCCAGACGGCCGTCGAGCACAGCAGATAGAAGACGAGAAACAGGCCCGTGATGCGCGCAAAGCCAGCCTGGCGCAACACGTCGGCAAGCGTCCTCAACTTGTTCATCGCGACCCCTTTTCCCAGACGCCCAATCACATTCGCTCGGTATTGTCCCACAACCGGCAGTTAGGGACCTTCCTTTTGTGCCGGCAGTTGGGGACAGTCCCTTTCTGCCGGCACAAAAGGAACGTCCCTAACTGCCGGGAGCGACCGTTTAGCGGTGCGGCTGCCCAAGTGCCGGGCGGGACCGTTTAGCGGCTCAGCGGCCGACTAAGCATGCTGAGCTGGTATCCTTATGCGGTATTGTCTCTACTCGATAGGATTGTATGTGAAACCTTCCGCTGTCCTTCGCTTAGCTCTATATCGCACCCTGGCCGTCGCGCTTGCCGCGCTCACCGTACTGAGCGCCACCGTGCCTGCCCCCGCCTTTGCCGTCGACTCCGACCAGCAGGTAAAAACGGTCCGCGTCGGCTGGCTCGTCAACAACGAGGGCTTCCAGGAAGGCACGCCGGGCGAGCGTCTCTCAGGATGGGGCTACGAATACCTCCAGACCCTCTCGTATTACACGAAGGGTTGGCGATACGAATACGTCAGCGGCACCTTCACCGAGCTCATGAACATGCTCGAGGCAGGCGAGATCGACCTCATGCCCAACATCTCGTATTCGGAAGAACGCGAGCAAAAGTTGCTCTTTTCCTCGAACCCCGAGGGCACCGAACGCTACTACATCTACGCCAAGCCCGATCGCGACGATCTGGCCAAGGGTGACCCCCAGGCGCTCCAAGGCCTTACCATCGGCTGCAACTCTGGCGTTATGCAAACTATCGTCGGCCAGCAGTGGCTTGCCGACGAAGGCGTCATCTGCACTTATAAAGAAATCGACACCGGCAGCGCCCTCTTTGAGGCGCTTGCAGACGGCGAGGTCGACGCCGTCATCATGAACGACACCATCTCATCGCCCGATGCGTCGCCGATGTTCTACGTGGGCTCGAGCGACTACTATTTTGCCGTCCCCAAAAGCCGCCCCGATTTGATGGACGATATCAACGCCGCCATGACGGTCATTGCCCGCGTCAACCCGCGCTATAACGATGAGGTCAAATCGAGCTACTCTGCCCAAAACAGTGGCTCATCATCGCTCGCCACTGCCGAAACCTCCTGGCTCAAGGCAAACGGCAACACCATCACGCTCGGCTATCTTGTCAACCAGCTTCCCTACTGCACGCAAAATGACGATGGCGAGATGGAGGGATCGCTCACCTCGCTTGCAACTACGCTGCACGACAAGTTTGGCATTACGGTTAAAACCGTCGCATTCTCAAACAACGAGAAGATGGTTGAAGCCCTTTCCGACGGAACCATCGATGCCGCTCTGCCATTCTTTCGCGACTATTGGCTTGCCGAACAGAAGGGGGTCACCCAGTCAAACTCGATGGGAACGGTTTCCCTAACCGCTATTCACGTCAGTAACGACCTAGACAGCGACCTAAAGGACATCGCTTGCACAGAGAACGCGATCATCAACCGGTTTGAGCTCGAAAGCCTCTTCCCCGACGCGACGGTAACCGAATATCCGAATAAAGACGAAGCGCTCAATGCTCTCCGTGTGGGAAAGGCACGTTGCATCGTTGTCCCCAGCACGCGCCTGGAAACCATCCGCGACACCTACGACATCGAGGATTTCGAGACACAGGAACTCACCGACACGGCAGAACTATCGTGTATGATTTCGCGCGGCAAGCCCGAGCTGTTGGGAATCATTAACAAGGGCATCATCAATGCAGGCGAATCGCTCTTTGCAAGCAGTTATTCCCCCACATCGTACTCGGCGCAAGAATCGGACACGTACCAGTTTATCTACCGCAACCGCACCGCCATTGTGACTGTCGCCATCGGCATTTTGTCCATCGGCATCGTCATCCTTGTCTGGTCGCTTTACCGCGCACGGAAGGAACGGCAGAAAGCCGTTGCCGCCAACGCCGCCAAAACCGCTTTCCTCACGCGCATGAGCCACGATATTCGCACGCCGCTCAACGGTATCCTGGGGCTTATCGAAATTGAGGAACTGAACGAAGACGACATACAAGCCGCACGCGAAAGTCGCGCCAAGGCACGCGTCGTCGCCAATCACCTGCTATCGCTGATTAACGACATCCTCGAGATGGGCAGAATCGAGGAGCGCAAGGTAGTACTCGAGCACGAATCATTTAACGTTAAAGAACTGTGCGATGATGCACTCGTACTGTGCAAGCTCCGCGCATCGAGCTGCGGCATAACAATGACAGACGTCAGCGAACCTTACGCCCTCGGCCAATACATGTTCGGCAGTCCCACCCATATTCGACAAATCCTCGTCAACCTGCTCAACAACGGCATTAAATACAACAAGCGCGGCGGAACCGTCACGTTTATGTCGACCATCAAACCGCTCAACGACGAACATGCACTCTTTTGCTTTAGCGTCTCGGATACCGGCATTGGCATGACTCCCGAGTTTTTGAAGCACATTTACGAGCCGTTTGCCCAAGAAGGCGCAGATGCGCGCAGCAAGTTCCAAGGAACCGGAATTGGCATGTCAATCGTCAAATCGCTCCTCGACATGATGGGCGGCACGATTGAGATTTCGAGTGAAGTGGGCGTGGGAAGCACGTTCAACGTCCAGATTCCGCTCGATATCGACAAGAACCCTCAGATACAGGGACGTACGGATAAGCAGGAAACCAGTTGCTCGCTTGCCGGTATGAACGTTCTTTTGGCAGAAGATAACGAGCTCAATGCCGAGATTGCCCAGGCCCTGCTCGAAAGCGAAGGAATCGTCGTAACTCACGCCGCCGACGGCAACGAAGCGGTCGACCTATACGTTGGTCGTCCCGCTGGCAGCTTCGATGCGATCCTGATGGATATCATGATGCCAGGCATGGATGGCTACGAGGCAACCCGCGCGATTCGCCTGAGCGAGAAGGCCGATGCAACCGACATCCCCATCATCGCACTCACCGCCAATGCATTTGTCGAAGACGCCAAGGCAGCACACGATGCCGGTATGAACGCCCACCTGTCCAAACCGCTCGACTTTAACAAGCTCAAAAACATACTCGCTTGCATCAAGAAAAACGGAGCCGTTTCGCTATAGTTTGTGCTCAACCACCATATACAGGTAGAAAGGAAACCAACGATGTTTAGGCCCTTGCGTCGAAAGAAACGTGCGATTTCCGATGAGGCGGCGCGCGAGTTGCTCGCCACCTGCAAGCGCGGAGTCTTTGCCGTTAACGGCGATGATGGCTACCCTTATGCCGTTCCCGTCAACTACTTCTTTGACCCCGAGCACGACAAGATTTATTTCCATGGCGCCAAGGCTGGCCACAAGGTCGATTCACTCAAGCGTGACGATAAAGTCTGCTTTACCGTGTACGGCAACGAGTGGTACAAGGACGATGACTGGGCTCCCTATGTTATGAGCACCGTGGTTTTTGGTCGTTGCCGCCTGGTAGATGAAGCGCCCGCGTTTATCGAGGACAAAGTCCGTCAGCTCGCGCTTAAGTACTACCCTTCTGCCGAAGAAGTCGAGGAGGAGATCGCCAAAGACATAAAGGGCGTCCAACTCTACGAGATTTCGATTGAACATCTTTGCGGCAAGCAGATTCATGAAAAGTAAGCCCTAAAAGCAGGTCTCACAAAGAGCAATATGGCCCGGTTCCTACCAACATTGAAACCGGGCCATATGCTTATGAAGCGTCGGCGGCTATGTGCGCAAGCGCCTCTACGAGCTCCTGTGCACTCACAGGCTTGCTCAGATGCGCGTCCATGCCCGCCTCGCGCGAAAGCCTACGGTCGTCGGCAAAGGCGTTGGCGCTCACGGCAATGATCGGCGTGGTCGCGGCGTCCTCGCGATCGAGCGCTCGAATCTGACGCGTGGCCTCAAGCCCATCGATGCCCGGCATCATGATGTCCATCAGCACCACGTCGTACTCGTACGGCTCGCTCGCGGCAAACGTCTCGACGGCAGACTCGCCGTCCTTAGCATGCACCACGATGGCACCGGCACGGTCGAGCGTAAACTGTGCGATCTCGGCATTCAGGTCGTTATCCTCTACGAGCAAAACGCGCAGGCCCCGAACTGCATCGACGTCGACCGCATCCACACGAACTGCCTGAGGAATATCGGAGCGCTTGCACTGCTCAAACGGCAGGCGGATGGTAAACGCCGTCCCCTGCCCCAAGGTACTCGTAAAGCTCATGGTTCCGCCCATAAGCTCGACCAGCTGCTTGGCGATAGACGCGCCCAGGCCAGTTCCCGACGAAGCGCCTTCCACCTGTTGCTCCTCGCGGCTAAACGGCTCGTAGAGGTGCTGTTGGAACTCCTCGCTCATGCCAATACCGTTATCGGCGATCGTGTATTCATAGATGGGAACGCCATCTACCGGCTCTACCTCGCGACACGCCAGGCGCACATAGCCGCCCCGACGGTTGTACTTGACGGCATTACCGGCAATATTGACCAACAAGCGCTTGAGGTGCGTCACGCTCACCCGAGCATAGGGATGATCGAGCGTTTGCTGGTCGCAGATAATTGTCACCAGGCGCTCCTCGGCCTGGCGCTCCAGAATATCGCTCACTTCGCGGTTGAGGGCCACCAAATTTGTGGGCACCAGATTCAGGTCAACCTGCCCGCTCTCCAAACGGCTCATATCGAGTGCCTCGTTCGCAAGGTCGAGCAGCAAGCCCGATGCCGTCCAGATCTTTGAGCGGCACTCGGTCTGCTTTTGCAAGTCGCCCGCGTTGGCATTGCCCACCTCGACCATACCGCGAATGCCGTTGATAGGCGTGCGCAGGTCGTGACTCATACGACGCAGAAACTCCGTCTTTGCAGAGTTGGCAGACGAGGCCTCGCGCGCTGCCTTTGCCAGCTTGTCGCCATAGTCGCGCTCCTGCACCAACAGGTCGGTCAGGCGTTGGCGCTCTGCATGGCGGCGTACCAACGCTGTTGCGGCTATAGCGCCGCCGTAGAGCACCAACACGCTGGCAACTACAACTGCGACGGTTTCAAAGTAACGCCGCGCGGAAGTGTAGGTGTACACGTAGAATTGGCGTGCTTTACCAAAAGTGCCCAGATACCACTCGCCGTTGGCGTTGACCAAACTAACCTTACCGGCCAGGCAGCGTTCCTTAATACCGTCAACTATGGTGGCGTCTGTCACAGGCAAAACGAATGCGCCCGACGTGGTGGGTTCAACGGCATTAGTCGCAACAACCTTGTCATCGTTTTCGATCACGATATTGCCGCTATCGATGGTTTCATAACCACCGAGCAAGCTCTGCAACTTGAGCGTATTGCTCGCGACCGCCTTGGCACTCTGATGCCTTACCGCGATAACGACACCCTCGCCGTCCCGCCGAGTCACGCAGCCAATGTCTGCGACCGAATCGTCCGCAAGCGTGATGCGGGCGGAATAGGACTTAAGCGGATGGGCCGCCACCTCCAGCACAGGTGCTTCTTTGAGATGCGCAGCGAGCGATTCGTATCCTACGTCATCCGTCGAGGACTCGGACACCAAGTTGCCCGATGCGTCCGTCACGATCAGCGCGCTCACGTTGAACTGGTCGGCATATTGTTGTAGCGTGGCGTTATCCACCGAGCCGTCGCGCTCCATATCGCGCGCTACCTCTCCGGCAATCTCCATAACGCGAATCAGGTTTTTGGTCGCATAGGCGCTGTTGAACGCATCGTAGGAAAGGCTCTGCGTCGCCACGTAATCGACAACGTTGGCAAAGCGCCGCTCGGCCTGGGCCGTCGTGTAACCGTAGCTCATCATGCCGGCAACAACCGAGAGCGCTATCCCCAACAGAACGGCGAGGAGCCATAGCCGAGCCGAACGATCGCCCCGCTCCTCTACGGTATGGTCGGGCACATCAATCATGACAGGCCCTCCATATTCAAAAACGGCGAAGGGTCATCAAAGTACTTTGACACCAGGCGTTCCATGGTGCCATCGGCAAGCATTTCTTGGTAGGCATGGGTGAGCTTAACGTCGATGCCGCGCGTGTCGTTGATATCGAAAGCGGTGCCCAGACCAACCTCTAGCAGCGGCTCATTCAAAATGCGATACGTCACGCCATAGTCTTTTTCGTAGGTGAGCAGCGAGGACTCATGCGCGGCGATGGCGTCGACCAGACCCTCGACGAGTGCCGGGTTCAGGTACGGGCGGTCCGAAAAGCTGTAGAGCTCCTTGATCTGCGGAACGTTTTCATTGGTACGGTTGAGCAAAATGTCCTCGGGCTTGGTGGTGGACTGTACCGCCACGATCTTGCCCTCAAGATCGGCAAGCGTGTAGATATCGCTCTCGGGATCGACGGCAACCACCTGGCGGCTTGCGAGGTACGGGCCGGCCCAGCGATACTCGCTTTCGCGACCCGTCATACTAAAGCTACCCATGACGCAATCGAGCTCGCCGCTCGCCAGCAGCTCTTTCTTCTTTTCCCAGTCGATCAGCTGGTATTTTGGCTTGTAACCAATGCGGGCCAGCGCCTCGGTCAAAATCTCGACATCCAGGCCAACGATATCGCCGTACTCATCGCTATACACAAATGGTGGGTAGAGGTCGCTTCCGACGTTAAGCGTCTTAAGGCTGTCGTCTTTGACCTGCGAGGAGGCCGAGTCTTCTAATGCGGATGTCGGGGCTCCGTTATTCGACCCGGAACAGCCAGCTATCGCCACGACAAAGACGCTCACCGCTGCAAGCGCAACAAACAACGATATGGCAAGCGAGCGACGAGGCCTTTTCATCGAGCTCCAGACAATCCTGTTTACAGACTCAAGTGAAAAAAAATAATAGCAGACGGAACCGCGCTCGCGCTCAATGGTTAACAGGCGCTTTACCATATGGGGCCTTCCGGCCAGCCTGGCAGAAAAGCCCCACGTGCAGCGCTTACTTACCGAGCATTAAAAACGTAGCGGTCCAGGCGGTCGCACGCCTCCTTTACGCGCGAAAGCGGCAGCGCCAGATTCACGCGAATGTGGCAGGGTCCGTGGAACGGACGGCCGTCTTGATAGCCCACGCCCACGCGCGCACCCTCGTCGAGCAGCCACTGAATGTCGCGGCCATGCTCGCGGCACCACTCCGTGCAGTCCAGGAACACCATGTACGTGCCCTGCGGACGCGAATAGGCCACGCCCTTAAAATGCTCGTCCACGTAATCGCAGAAGTAGTCGACGTTGTCTTTGATGGCCTCGTTGAGCTCGTCCACCCACTCGTAGCCCTGCGGCTGGTAGGCGCCGATGAGCGCATGCATCGAGAGGACGTTCATCTCGTTGTAATGGGTCTTGTTGGACACGGCGCACACGCGGTCGCGCAGTGTCTCGTTGTAGATGATGTGATAGCTGCCGACTAGGCCCGCGAGGTTGAAGGTCTTGCTGGGCGCATAAAGGGCGACCGTGCGCATGCGGGCGTCCTCGCTCACCGACTGCGTCGGGATGTGCTTGTGCCCAGGACAGATGATGTCGGACCAGATCTCGTCCGAGATCACCACGCAATCGTGCTGGCGATAGATGTCCATGGCGCGCTCGATCTCGTCGCGTTCCCACACGCGGCCGCAGGGATTATGCGGCGAGCAGAAAACGGCAGCATGGATGTGGTTTTGTGCGAGCTTGCGCTCCATGTCCTCAAAGTCCATGCGCCATACGCCCTGGTCGTCGAGCTTAAGCGGGCTGTGGACAATGCGATAGCCCGCGGCCTCGATGGACTTGGTAAAGCCAATGTAGGTGGGACTGTGGACCAGTACCGCATCGCCTGGCTGGACATATGCGCGCAGCGTCGACACGACACCGCCCAGCACGCCGTTTTCGTAGCCGATATGCTCCGGCGCCAAGCCCTCAACGCCGTTGCGACGGCTTTGCCATTCGATGATGCGGTCGAAGTACTCGTCACGCGGATTGAAATAGCCAAACATGGGATGCTGGGCGCGCTGAATGATGTGTTCCTGAACCGTGGGCACCGTGGCAAAATTCATATCCGCCACCCACATGGGGATGCGGTCGAAGCCCTCGTCGGGTGCGTTCGGAGCCATGTCGGGAATTTCTCCCCAGGAGTCAACGGCGATGGCGTCCATACCGTGGCGGTCGATAAGCGAGGTAAAGTCGTATTTCATGCTGAGCTCCCGTGCAAAGCGGATTGTTTCGGTAGGCGTTATTGTCCACCAGCGTGGGCGGTTTTGGAGCGGAGTTTGGCGCTTAATTTGACGGGTGCGAACGAATGGCTGGTTAGTCTCGCGCGTCGTTGATGGCGGTTATCGTCAACCTGGTTCCGTCGACCGTAAACGATATGTCAAGCCCAGCGTAAGCCAAATGGTAAACGCGGTTTGGCTCGTGTTTGCTGCCCGCACGGCGCGGATCTTGGCGGAGCACCTCGATCAAGCCGGGGAGCTTTGTGTCCGGGACCATGTCCCGCAGCGCTTGCGGGAGCTCGACATCGAGCTCTTGCCATGGCGCGTCCTCAATCCAGCCGCCCGTCGCATCCGGGTGACAGTCCGCAAACGGAATGTAAGGCTTAATGTCGTAGATGGGCGTACCGTCGCGCAGGTCGGCCCCCAGCGCATGGATGATGGGACCATCGTCGGTGAGCTCGACACGATCAAGCTTGACGCAGGTGAGCCCGATGGGATTAGGGCGAAACGGACTGCGCGTGGCAAACACGCCCACGCGTTCGGCTCCACCCAGACGCGGCGGGCGCACGGTTTTCGACCATTTTGCGTTGGTGCCGGACCTGTCCTGCGACTTGGCATCGGCGGCTATGTCCTGAGCCGTGCCGCCGGGCGTTCCGTTTTCGAAGCGCCACAGCAGCCATAGGTGAGAGAAGGAATCCAGACCCTCAACTGCTGCGTTGGAGGCAAATTCCGGCTCAAAGACGATGCGTCCCTGCAGATGGGGCGCCAAAAAGCTGTTGCGTGGGATGCCGAACTTCTGCGGCAGGTCGGTATGTATGTGTGCAATAGGTTCCATGCCGGTCATTGTACGGCATGGAGGCGTGGGGTGTTGCGCGCAATTCTTCGCCGCGGTCCCCGTCGTGCAACCAACGGTTGCTTGGAAGGGTGCCGGCCGCCGCGTATGCTTAAAGCAACAAACAGCAGAAAGGAGCCGTTATGGCCTTTGCAGAAAAGCTCATCGCCATCCGCCGCGACAACAATCTCACCCAAGAGCAACTCGCCGCCAAGCTCTTCGTCACACGCCAAGCCGTCAGCCGTTGGGAACGCGGCGAAGTCACGCCGGGCATCGACATGATGAAGCTCATTGCCGCCATAACCGGAGAACCGCTGTCCCACCTGCTCGAAATGCCCGAGCACTATTGCCAGAGCTGCGGCATGATACTCACGCCCGACGACTGCGGCACCGATGCTCACGGCGCAACGACCGACCATTACTGCAAGTGGTGCTACGACCACGGCAAGTACACCTACGAGACCACGATGGAGGCCATGATTGAGGATTGCGCCCCGCGCCTGGCACAAAACACCGGTATGTCGCTCGACGAAGCCGTCTCGCTCATGGGCGCCGTCCTGCCGCAACTGGAGCGCTGGCGCACCGTTCAGGAAAACGAGGAGCGCTACGGTGCCGAGGCCCGGGCGCGCTATGGCGACGAAGCCGTCGATGCGGCAAACGAAGCGCTGCTGGACATGGACCCTCAGACATGGAATGACATGAAGGAGCTTGAACGTGCCATTTTGGGCCAGCTCTCGATTGCCATGGGCGATGGCGAACCGGAAGGCAGCGAGGCTCGCAAGCTCGTCGCAATGCATCGCCGCTGGATAGCTCTCAACTGGGGCAGTGAGCCCCAGGACGAGGCATATCTGGGGCTCGCCCACGGCTACCTCGCCGACCAGCGCTTTGTAGACTACTACGACAAGCCATGCGGCACCGGTGCCACGGCATTTCTGGTCCAGGCTATCGAGTCGTCGCTGGCCTGCGCTTAGATTGCATCGGCTTTGGGTATCTCAATCAAAACCCCAACCGATTGGAGACCTATGGCTACTAATCACGAGCTCGTGCTGTACGTTATGACCGGATGCCCGTATTGCATTAAGGTCAAGCGCTTCCTGGCGGATAACGGCGTAACCATCCCCGAGCGCAACATCTCGACCGACGCCGAAGCCGAGCAGACACTCATCGCCGTCGGCGGAAAGCGCCAGGTTCCCTGCCTGTTCATCGACGGCAAGCCACTCTACGAGTCGAGCGACATCATCACCTGGGCACAGAAGAACCTGCTCTAGCACTCATTGGGGACGCACTTAAATGAGTAGTTCCACTCATTGGGGACGTACTTAAATGAGTAGGTAGGAATTCAGTTTCTCAAATTTATAGAACATACGTTTGCTTATATGCTATACTCGCCTCAAGGCATGAGGCTGGTCGAGAGCTCCCGCGGAGGTCCCCAATGACACGCTGGAGCGAGCTCGGTAAGTAAGATCGGTGGTTACCGCACTCGCCCACCTCAGACAGGCTGCGCTCCTGTTCGCCGTCGCCATCAAAGAACGGCACTCACAATCAAACGTTTCCGTTATCCGTGAGTCACACAGGAGTGCATTGCTATGGCTAAAAAGATTCCAACCCTTTCACCCGACATTATTTCAAACACCTGCTCAGATATCAGCAGGATTGTCGAGGCCAAACACCTCGGCCAGAAAGATATCAACCATGAGACCTCTTCGGAAGGGGCTCTGCTCATCGGGCGCCGTCTCGAGCAAGAGATTTCCGGATACCCCATCTCCAATCTCAACGGCTTACTCTCGCCCATCGCTCGCCACCTCAAGCAGCACTTTAGCCCAAGCCTGGGCCCGACTTATCTCAAGCGTTGCATAAAGCTCGCACGAATTGTTCCGGAAGACATGGGTTTTCGACCGGAGCTTGATCTGGAACACTATCAGTCGCTCGCTCACATCGCCGACAAAGATCTGCGCTTAGATCTGATGAACGTTGCCGCGGATAACCATTGGAGCGCGTTGCGCATCGATCGTCATGCCCGCCATCGAAGTCCGCAGGACACTTTGGATGCTTGGGAGCGCCGTGTGCTTGAATCAAATCAAGAAGTACGGCGCTTCGCCCGCGCCTACACAGATGCCTGTGGAATCATTTCACTCGATGAGCTTATTGAGCTCTACAACTCCTGCGCCCCCAATCCAGTCTCGAGATTTGAGATAAATGAGACTATTTGGCAAATCAGGAACGAATCGGGACAAATCGACAATCCCTGCATTATATCCAGAGATAGAAAACTCTATCTCATAGCGCCAGAGCTCGATGACGCTGTTGATGAAGCCCCTTATTACTATGATGACTACGGATACTCTTATCGAAAATATGAACGACACAGCGAATACACCGGTGAGATGCGCGCGCTGCGCGAACGACGCGTTAGCATTAGGATGGCAGCCATATTCGCCGGTCACGAACGTCTTCCAATCAAAAAGCTTAGCTATGATGAAGTCATCTGCGGACATATAAAGTGCAGTCGATCTGCCGAGCGACTCAAGCAGTATGTCCTGAAAGACCCCGAACTCAAGGCATCCGACCTCCATGCAAGAGAAGACGAGTTCGATTTCATCATGACAAAGCTTTTACGTTCCGTTGGGCTCAACGGTATGCCGACAGCCCAGCAAATTGCCGAAGACGCAGCTTTCTTATTGATTGTCGTACGACCCGAGCTTTATGAACGCAAGAAAACGCCCGAGGTCTCCAAGCTCCTCTCGATAATCTATGAAGACGCTCCCCTCTGGGAGTTCAACGGACGCTCACATTCCGAGCTGAGAAGCGAAGAAGTGCTGGAGCCTCCGGTGCCAATTTCGCATCGAGAAGTTCAGTCAAAACAGGCTGCTTAACCGTATTAACTGCTTGCATTTTTGTCTACAAAACTGTATACAAAAAGAGAGGCCCTTATGGAGCTCATCGCAATCCACCCCCATGCCCTCAAACACGGGCTGACGGAGACGGATATTAGATGCGCCTGGAACTCCGCTTTCGCATGGTTCAGGCGTGATCTTGAAAATGGAGGTATCGATTACGTTCTCGTTGGACTTGATGGGAGAAGTCGTCTCATGGAGCTCATCGCTCGATGTTGCCCTGATCGAGATGGTTACATCATTTACCACGCCCTTGTCCCTCCTACGCGCAAGGTGCTCAGAGAAATCGGGATCGATCGATAGGAGGCGCTATGGACGCTAAGCAGCTCGAAAAGATGATGGGGTTTGCTCCCGGAGAGCTGGAAAAGGCCGCAGAGGCATACGAAAAAGATGAGTGGCCAAAGGGTCACACCATCAAGTTGGGAAGGCCGCCGATCTCCGATGAGCCAAGCGTTGTTTTGTCGGCACGCGTGGGCGAATCGGTTCTTGAAGCGTTTGACGCAAAGGCGAAGCGTCATGGGCAAACACGCACGGAGCGACTCAGAGAGCTCATTACGCTCGATGCAATGATTGCCTAGTCCCCCTGCCGAGCCCAAACATGTACGCCAGCATCCAAAGTCGACATTTTTCGACATCTTTGGATGCTGGCGTACAGCTTTTTGCAACATAGCCGTTGGGGACGTTCTTAAATGACTAGTCGTTAAAGAACGTCCCCAATGAACGGCTAGCCGTCGAAGCGGGCTATGGGCGCGAGCGGCTGCTCGCGAAAGACGCGCTCGACAGCGGCGCGGTATTCATCGACCTTTTTGGTCTTGCGTACGAGCTTGTGAACGTTAGCGGGATTGGCGAAGGCGCATTTGGCGTAGAACCACCACTCTTTCATGCGGAAGACCGCGTTGCCGCCGATCTCGTCCGCATAGGCCGCAAACAGCGTGTCGTGGAAACGCTGCAGCTCGGCTGCCGTGGTAGCGGGACCGCCGTTGACCATGCGAGCCAGAGCGGGGTTCGCAAGCAGGCCGCGTCCCAGCATTACATGGCGCGTGCCGGGATAGGCCTCCACCAGCGCGTCCATATCCTCAAGATCGAAAATGTCGCCGTTATAGGCCACGGGGAACGGCGCACGCTTCAGCGTCTCGCCGTAAAACTCCTTGCGCGGTGATCCCGTATAGCGGTCCTTTTGCACGCGCGGATGCACGATCAGCTCTGCCAGCGGCATGCGGCAATAGAGGTCGAGTACGCGCTCGTATTCGTCGTCGCTTTCCAACCCCAGCCTGGTCTTGACCGACACCGGCAGCGGCGAGTGCTCGCACACGTCGCTCAAGAACACCTCAAGCTCGTCGAGATTGCGCAAGAAACCCGAACCCTTGCCCTTGGCGACAACCGTTCCCGAAGGACAACCCAAGTTGAGATTGACCTCGCGATAACCCATGTCGGCGAGCACCTGTGCCGCCCACACAAACTCGTCCGCGTTCTTGGACATCAGCTGAGGCACTACGTTGAGCCCCTGGTTATTGACAGGGTCGACCTCCTTAAACGCCTTGCCGCCAAAGCGGTTTCCCACCCGTGGCGGCGGCAAGAACGGCGTGTAATAGCAATCGAGCGCACCGAAGCACTCCGCGTGCACGCGACGGAACACATGCCCGGTAATCCCCTCCATAGGGGCCAACGATAGAACCATCATCTTCTACTCTCAGATCAATGCGGCAAAGGGACTGCCCCCTTGTCACATCCTATTCAAACGGTTCAGAAACTCTTCGCAGGCGCGGGAACGCAGGCGATATTTTTTCCATACCAGATACGACGCAATGGTAAGCGGCGGCTCAAATGGGACAAAACGCAGATCGCTGTCTTCATCTATCTGCAGCAAGCTTCCAATGCTAACCGCACACGCAGCGCCCGAACGCACCAGATGCGACGCGTTGCCGATCAGGTCGAAATGCCCCACGATGTTGAGTTCATCGACGCTAAGGACGCCACTCGACCACGCTTCTAGGTCCAGCGCTCGATTCGAGGTGCGCGAACTCACCAGCAGCGGCATATTCGCCACGTCCGCAGGCGCCAGCACGTCCCGGCCGCCCCATGGACCGCTCGCGGCAACAACAGCACCGACTCGATCCGCCTCGGGCATACGAATCCATTCGTATTTCTCGACGTTAACGGGCTCCAGCAACAACGCAAAGTCGAGCAGGCCACGCTCCAAACGCTCCTCCACCGCATCGGCGTTACCGGTATAGAGTTCAATCGTCACTCCGGGATAATTCCGATGCAGTTCTGTAAAGGCATCGAGTACCAGCCGCATCGATTTGGTTTCGCCGGCGCCAATGCGGATAACGCCCGCAATGCCGAGCTCCCGATCCGCCAACTCTAGCTCGGTTTGTTCCACCAGCAAGACAATCTCCTCGGCGCGCTGGCGCAAGCGCATGCCATCGCTCGTGAGCACGCACGATCGATTGGTGCGCTCGAACAGCTCCACGCCCAGCTCGCGCTCAAGATCGGCAATCTGACGTGACAGCGTAGGCTGCGTCACATGTAGCACGTTGGCAGCTTCGGTCATGTTTTCCTCGCGGGCCACAGCAAGAAAATAACGCAGCGTTCGCAGTTCCATGCTTGCTCCTTCGTGCACAACGGAGAACCCCATTCGGTTCAATTCGTTTTACATTCGCAATCCGTATATCTAACTAGTTGCTATAGGCAATAAACATTATCAAATCTCGAAACTATCGTTACAGAAGAGAACCATCGAGAAAGGAAGCGCATGGAATACATCACGCTCAATAACGGCATCAAAATCCCCCAGCTAGGACTTGGCACGTATCTGCTTAAACCCGACGATGCCCAATCGTCGGTTACCTCCGCACTCGGCATGGGGTATGAGCTCATCGACACTGCCAATGCATACGTGAATGAGCGAGCAGTGGGTCGTGGCGTGCGCGAATCAGACTCGCCGCGCGAAAACGTGTTTCTCGAAACCAAGCTCTGGCCCTATTTTTACAACAGCGACACCGCCGTCGACGAAACGCTCGAGCGTCTGAACACACCTTACATCGACCTCATGATTCTGCACCAACCCGCAGGCGACTACTTGGCGGGCTATGAGAAGCTTGAGATCGCGTACAAGGAAGGCAAGCTCCGCTCCATCGGAATCTCCAATTTCGACGAGAACGAAATCGAGAAGCTTCTCGCAAATTGCGAGATCGTTCCATCCCTTATTCAGGTCGAGTGCCATCCGTATTTCCCGCAGACCGAACTGAAGAAGCTGCTCGCCCAGCACGACATTGCATTGCAGGCGTGGTACCCGCTCGGCGGGCGCGGCAACAGCGACATCATGGACGAGCCCGTCGTGCGCGACCTCGCTGTCAAGTATGGCAAAACGCCTGCTCAAATCATTATGCGTTGGCATATCCAAGAGGGAAATATCGTCATTCCAGGCTCCAAGAATCCGACGCACATCGCCGACAACATCGATGTCTTCGACTTCGAGCTCACGGACAGCGACATGACCGCCATGGCTACCCTCGATCGCGGGAAACCCTTCTATGAGCGCACGCCCGAAAAGCTTGCGCAATATGCCGCCTGGCACCCCGACGTTGAGAACCAGAAATAGGAGCATCATGCAGTACACAACCCTTGGCCATTCCGGCATCAAAGTCTCTAAACTCTGCCTGGGAGGCATGAGCTTTGGCGAGCCCAGCCCCGACTTTCATCAGTGGACCATCGGACCCGACGACACACGCGCCGTCATCAAACGCGCACTCGACACCGGAATCAACTTTATCGATACCGCGAACTGCTACAGCTTTGGCACGAGCGAAGAGTACATTGGCGCCGCCCTGCGCAATCTGGGAATCGCTCGCGAGAGCGTCGTGCTGGCCAGCAAGGTTCACTTCAACGAAGGCGGCCTTTCCGCCGACGCCATCGAACGCGAGATCGAAGGCTCGCTCAAGCGCTTGGGCACCGATTACCTAGACCTCTACATCATCCACCGCTTCGATTACGACGTTCCCATGGAAGAGACCATGGAAGCACTCAACGACTTGGTACGCGAGGGCAAGGTTCGCGCACTCGGCGCCAGCGCTATGTATGCTTACCAGCTGCACAACCTGCAGATCGTCGCACGCGACCACGGATGGACGCCCTTTACGAGTATGCAATGCCACTACAACCTGCTCTACCGTGAGGACGAGCGGGAGATGATTCCGGTGTGCCGCCAGTTTGACATGGCCCTTACGCCATACAGCCCCCTGGCGTCGGGACACCTCTGCCGCCCCACGTGGGAAAGCTCGAGCACGCGCGGCACCACCGACACGACCATGGCCAACAAATACGACCATGACCGCGCCATCGACATGCCCGTCGTTGAGCGCGTGGCCAAGGTTGCCGCCGATCATGACGTGCCGATGCCGCAGATTGCGCTGGCGTGGCACTGGGCGCGTGGGGTCGAGGCACCCATCGTGGGCTGCTCCAAGCCCGAGCGAGTCGACGACGCCGTAGCCGCGCTCGACATAACGCTCTCCCCCGCCGAGATCGACTTCCTCGAGGAGCCTTATCAACCGCACGCACTCGTTGGTCCCAAGGCCCGTCCCGGCGAAAAGCCGCTTGCCGGCACTACCAAAGTCAAAACCGCAAAGTGACGACATGGACGACAGCATCATCGACGGCCTACACGACGCCGGCTGCAGCGAAGAGCTCATCGAGCTATACGGCTCGGCCACCAGCGACTGCGCGCGCATTTGTCTACTAAAACGGCATCGTCGCGAATTGCTCGACGAAATTCACTCGGGGCAGCAGAAGCTCGAACGCCTTGACTATCTCATCTACCGGCTACGCAACGCCTCAACCGAATGCAGGACAAATAGCACAACATCGCAGTCGTGAGACAACGCCAGATGCACCTCAGCATAAGGCCCAAACCGCAGCAACGAAAGGGACTCCAATGACTAAGACACTTGTGGCATATTTCAGCGCATCGGGAACAACGATGGACGTTGCGAGCCGCCTGGCTCGCGTGACGGACAGCGACCTGTTCGCCATTGTGCCCGCCAATCCATACACAAGCGCCGACCTTAACTGGCGCGACAAGCAGAGCCGCAGCACACTCGAGGCTGCCGACCCCTCTTGCCGCCCTGCCATAACCTCTCAAATCGAGGACATCGAAGACTACGACACCATATTTTTGGGATTTCCCATCTGGTGGTACGTGGCGCCGGCGATTATCAACACGTTCCTTGAGTCTTATGATCTGACAAGCAAAACGGTCGTTCTGTTTGCCACCTCGGGCGGAAGCGGAATGGGCAAGACGGCGTCGATCCTTAGGGCAAGCGCCCCGGGTGCAAAAATCGTTGACGGCGGCATCCTCAACAACGCAAGCAACGCCAGCCTCAAGAAGTTCGCGGCAAGGTACCTCTAACGCGACAAAGGCCGACAAATCGGCGGCGCGGCGAGCACGATGAAAGCGGCATCATCGAGTGGATATAGGAGCGCCTGCCCTATTCCAAAGTCGCCACCCTAACCTTTCATCCACTCCAAAACATGTACGTCAACATCCAAAGTCAACATTTTTTGACATCTTTGAATGCTGACGTACAGCTTTTTGTATGGACCGGAGAAGGCGCAAATGGCGAACCCATCGAGCCGTCAAGACCCTTTAGCCGCATGACCATGCACTCATCGATGGCAGGATTCCCTATACTGAGTCACATATGACGGTATCGCGCCAAAGGAGAACGCCGTGACCACGTCGCAGATATCCCTGCTCGCGCTCATCTCGGTTGGAGGCATCGGCATCCTGCTTATCGGAATGAGCACGCTCATGAAAGCCGCCGCCCGCAGGAAAGCCAAGGCCTGCACCGCTATGATCATGGGAACGGTCATTGACCACCGCTTTATGGGCGAAGGCAGGATGTATCCCGTTTTGGAGTACACCGTCGACGGCACGCAGTACCACGTGAGAAAACAATTCCGCGGCGTAAAGACCAAAAGCTTGTCGGGGCTCCCCGTCCGCACGCAAAGCGCGGCGTACGAAGACGCCAAGGGCTGGTTGCACGTACATACAGGGCCCATCGCACGCCTAGATACTCTCGCAGAGCAGCTTTGGCCCCTCGGCAGCCAAATGACTGTGCACTACAACCCCAGCAGCCCAGACAAGAGCTATGTCGAGCGCCCTATCGTGGGCGACTTTGCCACGCTGATGTTTAACATCGCGGGTATCTTGCTCATCGCGCTGAGTATTTTGCTCTATGTTCTTATCCAGCGCTAGCTCAGACTGATACATCCCGCGCGCCGCGCGCCACAACGACCGCCACGACACCAAGGACCAGCTATGGCAACACTCTCCGAACAAGAACGTAAGCGCATCCAGCGATACTGCATTTGCCCAAAGGTTGCCGGCGCGGCGCTTGCCATGGCATTCGTGCTGCCCTTATCAATCATTCCTTTCGAGATGATCGACGACATCGTCTTCCACCATGAAGGATTCCAAGACACGGGCATGATGGCCGCCCTGGCACTCGCCGTCGTTGAGCTCGTCATATTTTGCTATTGCACTCTCGCGCCGCGCTTTGGCATGCGCGGCAAGCAGTGGAGAGAAATGCAGCACCGACTTGCCGTCGAGCAGAGCGAAAAAGACCGCTCGGCACAGATCGCAGGCGTTGTTGGCACGCAGGCCGCCGCGCGTCTGCTCAAGAACAGTGACAACGAGACCGTACGCAACCTGGGCGGCGCGGCAGAAGTCGCCGCTGCCGTAGGCGCCGTCGCCACCGCGGCAGACGTTCTTGCCGAAAGCTTTGCCAACGCAAAGGCCATGGCAGAGGCCTGTGGCGTGCCTATCCCCCGTGCAAAAAAGTGGATCGTCGCGCTTGTGGCACTGCCCCTCGCAATCGTGTGCGGCGCCTATATCCCGCAGCTGGCGCAGGGAAACATCGAGATGCAGGAGAACGCCGCGACCGCGGCCGAGCAGATCGCCATCGCCCGCGAGGCATTAGAGCCCGTATGCGAGTACGTGTCCGCCGATGACCCCTACGAGCGATATCAAGATTACGGCTATCATGTCCGCGGCTATCTGCACGAAGGCGACTCCGACGCCCAGAAGACCTATACGTATCTGGACTTTGACAACAAGGGGACACTCAAGGAAGTGAGCTACGTGGCAGAGGTCGACCCCAGCGCGAGCCTTGAGGACAACCTCGCCCGCATCGAGCGCGACCTTGACGAGCTGTTCTCTGCCGTCCAAACCGTAGACGTCAAGACGGTGAGCCCCGAGCTCCTGGCACCGCATAAGCTCCCCGAAGAGTTTAGGCAGGCATTTTTGAACGGCTCACTCTACGAGAGAATCTCTATCAGGACGAGTGACGACCCCGTCAAAACGTATTATTCGTTTGACACGGAACCCGAGGACGAGTTTGACGAGTACACCCATCCAAGCATCCGCATCACGTTGATGGGCAAAACAAACTAAAAGGCGCGGGAAGGGCCACCCCTTCCCGCGCCTTTTCTCGAATGTGACAAAGAAACTGTCCCTCTGTCACATTATTCCGAGCGCAGGGCCTCCACGGGGTCTTTCTTGGATGCGCTGCGGGCTGGCAGCAGGCCGGCGACGACCGTCAGTAGCACCGAAATCGCGATGAGCACCAGCGCATCCTGCACGGGCAGGCTCATCAGATTGGGTACCTGCTTGGCGGCAAGTGCCCAGGCATTAACCGGAAAGCTCACGGTCACTACGACGACAATGGCAAAGACGCCGGCAATGAGGCCTTCGATAAAGGTCTCGGCGTTGAACACGTTGGCCACGTTGCGCTTGGACGCGCCGATCGCGCGCAGGATGCCAATCTCCTTTTTGCGCTCCAACACACTGATGTAGGTGATGATGCCGATCATGATGGAGCTCACCACCAGACTGATACTCACGAATGCGATGAGCACCAAGCTGATGGTGTTCACGATGTCGGTCACCGAGCCCATGATGATGCCCATGTAGTCGGTGTACGAGATTGCCCGATCATCATGGCCAGCGGCTTTGGCCTGCTTGTTGTACGCATCGATATGATCGAGCACGCGCTCCTTGGCCTCAAAGTCGCGCGGGAAAATCTTGACCGAGATGGGGTCCGTCTCGTCCGCGTAGCCCAACGTGGTCAGATTGTTGTCGTAGGTGAGCTTTGACGCCTTGGCATAGCTCATCATGAGCGAACTCAGGTCCTCGGCGTCCATGTTGAAGTGGATGGCACGAGCAAAGGCGCCCGCATCCACACGCATAGCGCTCGCCAGGTTGGCAAAACTCGAAGACATCTGCGTCACCATCTGGCCCATGAGCCCGGCCGCGCCCGCCTTGAGCTGGGACGATACCGTCGACGCTATCTGCTCGCTGATTGCCTTCATCACCTGATCCATAGCCTGCTGCAGATACGGAGCCAGCTGCTTTTGCACATAGTCGGTCATCGACTGCTGCAGGCGCTCGGCCAGGGCATCGCCGCCCAGCGCCTTGAGCTGAGCCAGGCATCGCTGGGCCGCAGCATCATTCTCAAGATACGCCGAGAATGCGGCGGCAAGCTTTGACGCGTCTTTAAGATCTTCGGGCGACAGCGCCTTAAACTGATCGGACTGCAGAAAGCCCTCAAACAGCTGGTTGGCAAGCGTTCCGACCTGCTGCATTTGCTCGGGCGTGAGTTCCAGACCGTCAAAGATGCCCGAGAAATCTGGGGCCGGCGCTTTGGCCATAATGTCGTTGAAGTCGATGTCCTTCCCAACGCCCGAAAGGTCAATATCCAGCCCGGACAAGTCGATACCAGAAAGGTCCATACCGCCCGCCGCACCCGAGAGCGCAGACGTTTCGAACGAGAACGCGCTCTTGAGCGCCGCTTCATCCACGCTAAACATGCTGCCCAGATCAACGCCCTGTTTGGCCTCGCCTTGCAGCTCGTCGAAGGTTTTGCCCGTAAAGACATCCGTCTCGGGGTGGGCAAGCTGCTCTTGCACAATCTGCGAATCGGCGGCGCGTTCCATAAGCTGGCGAGTCAGCGCATGCGTATAGGCGATACCCGGAGACAACGCGCTCGCGTTGGCGGTCTCGTTCGGTCGCACCACGCCCACAATGTGCACGTCAATACCGTCGGCAACTTTGGCCGTCATAAAGTCGGCGTCGCCAGACATGTCAGTCCACATGCCGGTCTCTTCGTTTTTGCGATAGGCATCGGCCGGCGACAACACCTTAAACGTCGTAGATAGCGCATCGTCGTAGGTAAAGTCGGCGCCGGTCTCGGGCGTTTCGACCCCACCGTCGGCCGCCATGGCGCTGTTAACCAGGTCATTGAGCTCATCGATATCCAGCGCACCGATGCTGTAGAGCGTGTAATCGCCCACCGTGCCACGGCTCGAAAGCACCATCACGGCTTCGTTAGCAGACGTAGGCCAATGCCCCGCCACGACATCGTACTGGCTGTCGAGCAGGCCCTGGTCGTCAATCATCTCGTTAAAGACTGAGGTTCCCATGGACTCCATGCTCACCGTTGCTGCCGAGCTCGCGCCTCCGCTCATGGCCTCGGTCATTGCGTTGGGAACAAGCCGAACGGGCTTCTCGTCACCCTTACCCGCACGATAGACAACCGGCGTCACGCCATAGCCGTACTGGATGGCATTGACCTCTTTATCGATGCCATCGCCACCGGCATCGAGCCATGCCTTAAAGCTCGTCATGTCGTTGGACTTAACACTTGCAAACATATCCTTTACGGCCGTGACCACGGGTATTTTATCGGTTCCCTGAGCCTTGCCGTCGGTGCCGTCGTCGGACGAATCCTCGCCGTTGGACGCCTCGTCATCCGCGACCCCCTGCCCGCCCATCATGGACGACAGGTCGTAATCCTGCTTGGAAATGGTGAGCGGGTAGCTCGAGAGCGTATCCTCCTCAACCTTTTTGATGTAGTTGTTCACACCGTTTGAGAGCGCCAAAATCGCCGCGATGCCGATAATGCCAATCGAGCCCGCAAAGGCCGTCATGGCCGTACGGCCTTTCTTGGTCATGAGGTTGCGCGCCGAAAGCCCCAGAGCCGTCATAAAGCTCATCGAGGTTTTACGCGTGGGCTTGGCTTCGCGACGCGTGGCATCGGCAACATCAAAGCGGTCAGAATCGTCGGTAATCTTGCCATCCGCCAGGTTCACGATGCGCGTGGCGTACTGATAGGCCAGCTCGGGATTATGGGTGACCATAATGACCAGGCGGTCGCGTGCCACTTCTTTGAGCAAGTCCATGACCTGCACGGATGTCGTAGAGTCCAAGGCGCCGGTCGGCTCGTCGGCCAGCACAATCTCGGGATCGTTGATCAGAGCGCGGGCAATAGCCACGCGCTGCATCTGGCCGCCCGATAGCTGGCTCGGGCGCTTGTTAACGTGCTCGCCCAGACCAACCGCCTCGAGCGCCTCGCGCGCACGCTGGCGGCGCTCGACATGCCCCACACCCGTGAGCGTAAGCGCCAGCTCCACGTTTTCCAAGATGGTCTGATGCGGAATGAGGTTATAGCTCTGGAACACAAAGCCGATGCGGTTGTTGCGATAAGCATCCCAATCGCGATCACGGAAGTCCTTGGTCGAAATGCCATCGATGAGCAGGTCGCCAGAATCAAAGTGATCGAGTCCGCCAATAACGTTGAGCATCGTAGTTTTGCCTGACCCCGAAGGGCCCAGAATGGCCACGAACTCGTTATCGCGAAAAGCCAGGCTTACGTTGTCGAGCGCCACCTGCGTAAACGACTGCGTAACGTACCTTTTGCAAATTCCTTTGAGCTCCAGCATGGACGGCAACCTCTCCCGCGCAGGCACCCTGCCCGCTCTCCCCCGCCGTTCGTATTCGACGCGTTTGTCCTACTCTATCCCCATTTTTTGCCGGCACCAGTGAGGAATGTAACGAATCGCGACAAAAAACGAACGGGACAGCACGCCGCATGGCGCACCATCCCGCATATAACATCCCCGATGCGACAAAGAGGCTGTCACTTTGTCACATTCGGACTTACTGTTCGCTCTTAGCAAGCGCCTGATCGATCAGCTTGTTGAGCGCCTCTCGCTGCTCGGCGGAGTTGATGCCGCCCATGATTGGCTCTCCCACGATGTTGCCGTTCTGGTCGATCACGTAGGTGGTCGGGAACGAGTACAGGTTGGAGGTGAACTTTCCGGCCTCGCTATCCGACTTAAACCAGATGTTCTTATACGTCACGCCCTTCTTGGAAAGCACGTCCTTGGCATCGGCCACCTCGTCTTTGTTGCCATCGAGCGTAAAGGAATTAACGCCCACGACCTGGCCGCCCTTCTCGGCAAGCTCCTTGTTGAGCTTCTCCAGATCGCCCAGCTCTCCCACGCACGGCTTGCAGGTGGTAAACCAGAAGTTCATGACGGTGACCTTGTTCTTGGAGAACAGCTCGTCGCTGTTTACACCGTTGCCGTCCAAGTCCTTGCCCTTAAAGCTGGGGAACTTCGTCTCCCCGCTCTCGCCGTTGGTCATGCCTGCGGTCGAGGCATCGACGCTCTCCCCCTCGCCGGGCGTGCTGCCGCATCCGGGAAACTCCTTCTCCAGCGCCATGAGCTTGTCCTCGATCTCCTTGACCTGCTGCGCGCCGGCCTTAAGCGTCTTGAGCTCGTCAGCCGCGAACTGATCCTTGGCGCCCTCGATGGTATCAAGCAAGAAGTCGCCGTAATTGCTACCGTCCTCAATCATTGCCGAGTCTTTATTTGCCGCATTGAACACCTTTTCCCACAGGGCGTTATCGCTCGCGAAGATCTCGTTTTCCTTTTGCAGCAGCTGCTGGTACAGCTCGGCCGCCTCCTCGGCGCTCGACGGCTTTTGTGCCACAAGCTCGGCAATCTGCGCATCGCCGCTCGTGGCATCCTTCGCGTCGCCCTTGGGGGCAGAGCACGCCGCGAGAGTCAGCGCCAGCACGGGCAGCATCAACAAGGCCGCAATTTTTGACAGTTTCATGGTTCCTCCGTTTATATCGAAACTTATATAGGTACCTATTTGTTTTCGCAGGCTTGCGTGGGCTGCGCGGGCTTATCGCCCGTCACACCCAGCCCATAGCGAAAGCTAATAGCATCGACGGGGCACGCGCCCACGCATTTGCCGCAACGAATGCACTCGGCATGGTCGGGCGTACGCGTAACGTCCACGTCCATTTGACACACCTTGGCGCACTTGCCGCACGAGACGCATTTGCACTGGTCAACCTGGATCCCCAGCAAAGACACCTTGTTCATGAGCGCATAAAACGCACCGAGGGGGCAAATCCATTTGCAGAAGGGGCGGTAGAACAGCACGCTCAGCACCGCAACCACAATGAGGATCGCGAGCTTCCAGGTAAAGAGCTTTCCCAGCGCGGAGCGGATTCCCGTATTCATGATGGACAGCGGAATCGCGCCCTCGAGCACACCCTGCGGGCAGATGTACTTGCAAAAGAACGGGTCGCCCATACCCACATCGTTAACCACCAAGACGGGCAGCAGCACCACGGCAAACAGCAGCACGGCATACTTGATGTACGTGAGCGGCTTGAGCTTTTTCGTGGAGAGCTTTTTGCCGGGAATCTTATGCAGGAGTTCTTGCAGCCATCCAAACGGACACAAAAAGCCGCATACAAAACGTCCCAGTAGCACGCCGATTAGAATGAGCGTTCCGGTGACGTAATACGAAAAGCTGAACTTAGACGATCCCACCACCGACTGAAACGATCCGATGGGGCACGCACCCGAGGCCGCGGGGCACGAGTAGCAGTTGAGCCCCGGCACGCAGACGGCTTTGCCCGCCCCCTGGTAGATGCCCCCCTTGGCAAAGTTAGGCAGGTGAATATTGGTCGCAAGCGTCGCCGCCGCCTGAATCAATCCGCGGAATCTCGCCAAAAGATGCGATGCGGTGTTTTTTCTTTTATCCAATTCCGATACACTCCAAGCACAGCCTGATTGCCTTGGCCAGCACGGCATCTGCCTCGCCGCGCATAACGCCAAAGCACACCATGGCTACCCCAACGATCAGCAAAGCCACCTGCGCCACAGGCTTAATCGCTTTGAACAATCTGACCACTCCTTTCGTTTCGCGACCCATTGGACCATACCGACTATAAAATCCGTGTTAAGCGTGAATGACTATGCAAGGAGAACGTTATGCGCATCTTGGTCGTCGAGGACGAGCGGGCGCTGTGCGATGCGATCGCACGCAGCCTGCGCAACTTGGCCTATAGCGTCGACTGCTGCTACGACGGGCGACAGGCCCTCGATCTGCTCGATGTCGAGACCTTTGATCTTGTCGTGCTCGACCTCAATCTCCCCCATGTCGACGGCATGACCGTGCTCAGACAACTCAGAATTACCGATTGCGAGACCAAGGTGCTCGTGCTGTCGGCCCGCGGCGAGGTCGCCGACAAGGTAGCGGGACTCGATGCGGGCGCCAACGACTACCTCACCAAGCCGTTCCATCTTGACGAGCTGGCAGCACGTATCCGCAGCCTCACGCTCAGGCGCTTTACGCAAAGCGATGTTGTCCTGACCTGCGGATCGCTGAGCTTTGACACCAAGGCGCGCGTCGCCTCAGTGGGCGACGAGGCCTTATCCCTCACACGCAAGGAGACCGGCATCTTGGAATACCTGATGCTCAACCAGGGGCGACCGGTAAGCCAGGAGGAGCTCATCGACCACGTATGGGATACCAGTGTCAACAGTTTTAGCAACGCGACCCGCGTGCACATCTCGTCACTGCGCAAAAAGTTGCGCGGCGCGTTGGGACATGACCCCATCCGCAACCGAATCGGCGAGGGCTACGTTATGGAGGACGGCGAATGAAGCGACTGTCCCTGCAATGGCGCATCACGTTGATGACAGCTCTGCTGATATGTTTGACCTGCGTACTTATTAATTGCCTGGTTGGCTACTCCGGCATGCGCTACATGGACTCAATCGGTACTGAAATGTCGGAGCATAGCAAGGCGGAGGCGGCCTCGCCCAACTCGTTCGACCCGACGAGCAAGGAGCTCGACGACGATCTGACCATCGTCGTGAGCGACGCCCAAGAATCGTTTGGTGCGACGAGCTGGTACATAACCACAGCGGTGACGCTACTCGGTGGCGTGCTGGCCTACTTTGTGAGCGGGCATGCGTTGCAGCCGCTGCGTACCTTTGCAGCGCAAGTCGAGAGCGTGCGGCCCGACAACCTCGCCGACACAAAGATCAGCGAAGATGTGCCCTCTGAGCTTAGGCGTTGCAGCGCGTCGTTTAACGACATGATTGCCCGCCTTGACGAAGGTTTTTCTGCACAAAAACAGTTTACGGGCAATGCGGCGCACGAGCTGCGCACGCCGCTTGCGCTCATGCAAGCTCAGGTTGAGCTGTTTTGCGCCGAGCACCCCGACGCCGACGCCGATACAGCGAGCCTGCTCAGCCTGCTGCAGGAGCAGACCGATCGAATGACGCGCATGACAAAGACCCTGCTCGAGATGAGCGAGCTGCGCAGCGTCCCCTGCAACGATGCGATTGACCTGGCGCCGATGATCGAAGAAGTGCTCACCGACCTGGCGCCCCTTGCCGAGCAAAAGGGCATCGCGCTCGCAAGCGAGGGCGACGCGCAAACGACCGGCAGCGACACGCTGATCTACCGGCTGCTGTTCAACTTGGCTGAAAACGCCATTCGCTACAGCGCGCTCGGCTCGACCGTGCGAATCAGCGCCCACGTCAAGGGCGACCGCGTGCTGCTACGCGTGCACGACCAGGGGCCGGGCATTCCCGAGCAATACCAGACGAGCATTTTTCAGCCCTTCTTTCGCGTCGACAAATCGCGTAGCAGGTCATATGGCGGCGTGGGACTGGGACTTGCGCTGGTCTGGGAGATCGCCGCACTCCACGGCGGCTCCATCGAGGTCGAAGAGAGCTCGGAGCGCGGAACGACCATGCTCGTGACTCTTCCCGCGCATAACATCGAAGATGTGACAAAGGAACTGCCCCTTTGTCACATCTGTTAGTTCGCAGGATACGCGAGGCCCAAGATGCACGAAATTGGGCGAAGCGCCAGCAAAAAGCCCCCGCTTCCAAGCGGAAACGGGGGCTAGGTGAGTTAGCTTACTCCCACTCGACCGTGCCGACGGGCTTCGGCGTGAGGTCGTAGCAAACGCGGCAAATACCGGGGACCTCGGCGGTCACGCGAGCGGTAATGCGCTTGAGCAGCGCCCAATCGAGCTCGGGCACCTCGGCGGTCATGACGTCGACGGTGTTGATGCAGCGAATGATGCAGGGCCAGTCGTAGGCACGCTTGCCTTCGCGCACGCCGGTAGCACGGAAGTCGGGCACCACGGCGAAGTACTGCCAGATGGTCAGACCGGCGTTGTCAATCTCCTCGCGCACGATGGCGTCGGCTTCGCGCAGCGCCTCAAGACGGTCGCGGGTGATGGCACCAAGGCAGCGGACACCCAGGCCGGGACCGGGGAACGGTTGGCGCTCAACCATGTTCTCGGGCAGGCCGAGCTCACGACCCACGACGCGGACCTCGTCCTTGTACAGCAGTTTGACGGGCTCGCAGAGCTCAAACTGTAGGTCCTCGGGCAGACCGCCCACGTTGTGGTGAGCCTTCACGCCGTCTTGGGACTCAAGAATGTCGGGGTAGATGGTGCCCTGGGCGAGGAAACTGACCTCGTCGCCAACCTTGCGGGCCTCCTCCTCGAACACGCGAATGAACTCGGCGCCGATAATCTTGCGCTTGGCCTCGGGCTCCTCAACGTCCACGAGCTTGTCTAGGAAGCGATCGGAAGCGTCCACGTAGACCAGGTTGGCGTCCATCTGGTTCTTAAAGACGTCGACAACCTGCTCGCTCTCGCCCTTGCGCATGAGGCCGTGGTTCACATGCACGCAAATGAGCTGCTTGCCGATTGCCTTGATGAGCAACGCCGCGACAACTGAGCTGTCAACGCCGCCGGAAAGGGCCAGCAGGACCTTCTTGTCACCGATCTGCTCACGGATTGCGGTGACCTGCTCGTCGATGAACGCCTGGGCAAGTTCGGGAGTGGTGATACGCACCATGTCGTCGGGACGCTTGTTGGGATCCATGCAGAGCTCCTTTTCGGTTCGATGGAAATGCGTTGCGCATATGCAAACGCACCGTCATATGACCTCATTATATGCAGAACGAGGCCCATTTCCCATCGCTCCCATGGAGCTTTTTGCAGGGGCGGTAGTTTTTCTATATCCCAAGGTCAGCTAGGCTTCGATAACCACCTCAGGGGCAGGGCCGCCAAACTTGTCGTTTATACGCTCGGCGCACTCGTACGCAATATTCGCTAACATCCAGCTTTCAAATGACGGGGTACAATGGCTGCTATCGTTGTCAGCTGATGGGAGATGGAAGATGGACTGCAATAGCTACCCACGCGTTCCCATGCCGTTGATGTGTACCGCTTTTGTGCCGGGGCAGATTGACGCCGCGGTTGCAGGCATTTCCGATCCCGACTCGCGCGCTATTGCCACGGCAGAAGCGCTGTACTTTCGCGGACAGGCCGCCCTCGCTGCCGAGACGACACGCCCCTATCTTGACGCCACCGATCCCGTACTTCGCTATTCTGCATGCTTCATCTGCGGATATGCCAGTCTGTCGCTCAACCGCATCGCCGACGCCCGCCGTTGCCTTGCGGGCATCCTCGATGCGCCAACTGACGAGGAATCGCCTGCCGTTCACGCCATGCACATTCTGTTCGCCTCGGCCGCAAGCGTCCTGCTGCACCTGCCTTCCCCGTATTCTGCCGAAGAGTTTTATCCGCTTGCGTCGCATCTGCCCGAAGGCCTGCGCCTGTTCGCCAGTTACGTGATGGCGCATGCCCTGTATCTGCGCGGTGAATACGGCCGCAGCCTGGGCATGGCGGAAAACGCCCTGATCATGAAACAAGGAAGCTATCCCATATCGGAGCTGTTCCTGCACCTGGTAGCTTCCATGGCCTGTATGAGCCTCAAAGACGTCGACGCCGCAAAGGCGCATTTCGAAACCGCTTGGAGCACAGCGCGTCCCGATGGCCTTATCGAGCTTATCGGCGAGCACCATGGCCTTTTGCAGGGACTTATCGAGGCATGCCTAAAACAGCAATACCCTGACGATTTCGCACGCATCATCGAGATCACGTACCGCTTTAGCTACGGCTGGCGACGCATCCACAACCCCGATTCGGGTGAGGACGTGGCCGATGACCTCACCACCACGGAGTTCACCATGGCGATGCTCGCCTGTCGCGGATGGACCAACGCCGAAATCGCACACCATATGGGCGTATCACCGGGCACCGTTAAAAACCGCCTGTCCGGCGTGTATGCAAAACTTGGCATCGGAACTCGTGCCGAGCTGGTCGCGCATATGCTGCGCTAGCGAACCGCCCGCCAACACGCCACACGCGCCCCAAGCACTCCCGCGCTTCAGTATTCGCATTTGGACATTTTGGCCCTCGAACGGCACTACCGCCGCAGGGCTCTTTCTCGCAAAATTTGAGTATTTCCACCGATATTTGCGGGATGGGAGCCCAAGATGCTTGATCGCCGTTCGTTACTTGTTGCCGGAGCGTCCTCGCTGGCGAGCATTATGTTGCCGCGCGTGCCGGGCACCTCAAACGTCTTCATACTGCCGTTCGCGCCCACCGAAGTCTATGCCGACGAAGAAGACCCCTTCAAGGTCCTCGTGCTCTCGCGCACCATGTTCGGCGTGGTTGTGGTCGACGTCGCCAACAAGATGAACCCTATCGCGGGTGCTCAGGTCACGCTGACGTCGCGCTATGCCGCAGGCAAACAGCTCACCGCCACAACCGATGACGAGGGTACAGCTATCTTTGAGGTTGCCCCGCTTTCAGAAGGCTACGTGGACGAGGCGACGCTCCTTGACGCGTACGACTTCAACGGCGGCATCTCCATCAGCATGCCAGGCTACCGCGATGTCGAGATTCCCCTTGCGCGTATCCAGGGCGGTACCGCCATTACCGCGCCCACGCGTCCGCTCTCCGACGGGGAGCTGTACTTTCGCCAGCTTACGTTCGACGAATGGGACATCCAGTACGCCGACGCCACATTCATGGCGATGCCCAAAGACGATGCAGCGAATGCGCAGTCCGACACGCATGCTTTTACCGTACAGGCCCATCTACCGCAGGGTGGGCAGGCAACGCTGCACATCAACAAGGTAATGCCCGCCGTGGGCAGCTCGCCCGAAACCGTCACGCAGATTGGCCAGGTCAAGGCCAGTGCAACGGGTGCAGATAATCTGGCGATGTTCACGCTCGAAGACAAGTTCCTCGATGCGGCGTCGGGCCTTTTGGAAGAAGGATGCAAACTTCGCTTTGTGCTCGACTACCAGGGCAAAACCTACACGCTCTCCTCCCCCATGGCCGTTGCCACCGCGCCGGCCTCAAAGGCAGAATCGGGCTCAACGACCATCATCCCCACCACCATGGACCAAGAGATCACTCCGTTTGATTTCCCCGCGGCGTTCCCCGGTATCGGCGGCAACAAGTTTACCTGCTGGATGCCCACGTTTCCGATCCTCTTCGACTTTTCGTTTGCCGGGTATGTGCTGTTTGGCGGAGGATACAAACCGGTCAGTTACATGAACGATTCGGGCAACCCTGATCCGGAATACTGGAAGAAGTCGCCGCGCGAGTCGGGTGCCAAGCAGGCAAACCGCTACCTCGACGAGATGGAGGGGAAGTGGAACCAATACAAGAGCATGAGCGCCGGCTCGGGCACCGATCCAAGAAACACCAAGCTCCTTCGGCACCATTGCACGCTGCTATTCACGATGGATATCGCAACACAGGTGTACGGATCGCTCGCCTACGACTGGGTTGGCAAAACTTGGGGCAACAACAACGATCCGGCGTACGGCAATATTAAGGCTCTCTTCCAAGTAAAAACCGACCTCAACTGGACCGAGCAGTTCACCTTGGGCCCGGTGCCGTTTTTCCTAAACGTCAATCCTTGGGTGTTGGCAAAGCTGGCGCTCGCGGTAGGCGCCCACACACACGGCAGCGGCGCGGCGTTCTTCAAAAACATTTCGCTCGACTATTCCAATACGTCGGGATCATTCACCATCCAGATCGGGCTTGCCGTCACCTTTGGAGCCGGCGTTGCAGGCGTCGCTTCGTCCGCCGTGCGCGGTGCCGCGTCTCTCACGTTGTTCATCGGCTACGAGAAGGCAGACGGCCACCAGCTTCCGCGCCTGCGCGTGGGTGCCGACGTCGATGTCGACGTGATACTCCAGTTTGTCATGTTCAAGTGGACCACCAAGGCCTGGTCGGGGTCGTGGCCCACACTTCTCGATTCGTGGAACATGTCGGTCAACAACGGCGACCAGTATGTGCTCCAGCGCTCAGAGCTGGCACTGGACGGAGACACGCCATATACGCTGGATGCCTGCTTTGGCGCGGCTGGCAATGCCGAGTCGAGCGGCGTAGCGCAGTTTATCGCGTCGGCCACCATCGTCACCAATGCCGAGCTGCTCGCATGCGCCGAAGTTGCAGCCACCGCCGTAAACGCCGCGCCGGTCGTGCGCGATTGGGACCGGGCGGTCACGCGTATTGAACTCGAGGCAGACGCGGAGAGCGACGACACGGGGCAGGTCGAGCATTTCGTCCACGCCCTGATGGAAGATGACGAAAACGCCGCACCGATGTATGAGTATACCTACATCGGGCAGGCGACGAACGCCGTTGCGGACTCGAACGCCAATTCTGCCGGCGTGTCGGAGGACGAGAGAGGCGGCATAAAGCCCTCGAGCGACAAGGTGCTCTTCACCGGCGTGCTCAGCGAGGCTCGCATGAAGTTTGCGGAGATCGCCGGCGTGGAATGTCTGTTCCGCATCGCTTCGGTTCGCTACGGCGAGGATGGCCGTTCGCGTCTGGTGGTACACACGAAGGCAAACGGCGCGTGGTCCGCACCTATACCGGTCGACTTCCCCCTTGGGTTTGGCGAGGGCGACGTGGAACGCAACGGCATATTCGATTACGACTTCGACGTAATTGAATACACAGACGGCGCGGGGCGCACGGACGCCTACGTGCTGCTGGTCTCGGGAGAGCGCCCCGAAGGCGACGCAACCCGGTTCGATACGGCAAGCACAGCCGGCATACTGTCCGTTGTGCGCCTGCGCATCAGTAATAGCGAAGTTCGCGTGATATCGCACACGTCGTGGCGTAGCATCTCGCGCGGCCGCCTGCAAGAGGATGGTTACCATTGCCTACAGTGTCCGCGCATCACAGTAGGCAAGACGCTTGTCGACGGACGTCTGTCGGGCGCCTATCTCCATCGCCGCGGAGCCTCCGCCGAAAAGGCCTTGGGCACCGAGGCAGAAGTCGCGCTCGAGTGCTTTACCCTGTGGTCGGATGTGTCAGGCGACAGCCTCACGTTCCGTCAGGTCCTCCGCTTTCCGCAGGCACCGTCGAGCATCGAGCTGGGCGCGCCCGAGAACATCAACGGCAAAATGGTGGTGCCCGTTGCATACGAAACCGCAGACGGCTGCGGTTGCGCATCGTACGCCGTGATCGGTCAGTCTATTGCGGGCTGGGGCGTCATGTTGCCGGACGCCTCGGTGCCGCGCGTGGTGCCGTGGCCGCAGCACACGGGCTTTTTGGCCACCGTCAACGAGCAGCTGCAGCATGTTACGTGGACGCGAGGCGCATCGGCGTTTGCAACGGCACCCGTAGGCGCAGCTGGCTGCGGCCCGGCGTCGTTTAGCGTGAGCAACAACGGCAGGTGCGTCCTATACGTCGAGAACACCGACGGCAAAGTGGGGCAAACCTACGATGAAGAGGGCGAGCCGGTGGCGGTAATGGGCAAGCATTTCCGCATCTTCGCCAGCACCCTGATAGACGATCTGTTCACGGAGCCGTTCGTGCTCTGCGAGCTGGAGCACCCCATCGATCAGATAACGACGTTTTTGACCTCCGGAGGCATGCTCTCGGCGCTTGCCACGCACATCGTGAGCGCCGAGCAGAGCAAAGCAGAACTGCACGGCATCGAAGTTCCCTTGGTGGCATGCGCCACGCCACTGGGCGCGATAGCCAACCTGGGCGCCGTGGTGCCCGGGGCGGCAAGCGAGTCGTTTACAGTAACGGTGCGAAACGACGGCAACACGCTGCTGACCGCCGGAACAGTCGATCTGTACCGAGAGGGCTCCAACCAGCCATTCTCCAGCGCATCCATCGGATTCGGCGCGAACGCACGCATGGCATCGATCTACGACCCGGAGCTTGCCGAGGACGCTTCGGCCAACGACATGGCACATGTGAAGTACACACTCGAGGCACTGGGCGAGCGCTTTGCCACGCACCCGCTGGTAGCCGACAACGGCAACGCTGTGCTGGCACCGGGCCGCACGGCACAGTTCCGCATGAGCTTTGCCATCCCGGAGAGTTGGAGCGACGAGGTGGGCAAACGCGTCACGCTCTACGCAAAGGCGCGTGACCTGGTGGCGCTCGACCCCGTAACGCTCGAAGAGATTCGTCCGGGCGCAAACTCCGCGCTGGGCGCCGTACTGCACGAGCTCCACATTCCCGATGCGGCATGCGAACGCGCAGAGGTGCTGGTGGGCGTAAGTGGCAATGCGGATACGACGGGGCTTCACGACGCCCCGATGACCGCGGACGGCGATGGCGGCTCGAGCGGCGGCGGTTCTGGCACGGGAGGCAGCTCCGGCGGAAGCGGCTCTGGCAGCGGCAAGGACCGCGGTAACAGCAAGCGTTCTGGAAAAGCAGGCGCGCTTGCTGGAACGGGTGACAGCAACATCCCCCTGACGGCAGCCGCAGCAGCACTCGCCGCAGCCGGAGCCGGCCTCGTCGCCTACAGCGCCCGCCGCACCGCACTCGAGCGTAGCGACACCGATGAAGCCGGAACGGATGAGTCCCGCTAACTCTCAGCGCTTTTGCGAGCGGCGTTGACCCTGTTCGTCGAGCACAAAAGGGGCTGGCTCTGATATCCCAGAGCCAGCCCCTTTGCGCATTAGATATCGACGGTATCGCCGAGCTCTGCCTCGAGCTTGGCGCGACGTCTTTTCGCCGTGAAGAACGATGCGCACAGGACAGCAAACGTGGCCGCGAAAATCGTCGCACCGCAGAACACGCCCGTGGCCAGGTTCGCCAACCAAAAGACGCTTTCGAGCGGTACGATCTGCGCCTCAGCGATACAGCGCATTGCAGCAATAACAAGCGCGAACGCGGCGCCGCTAAGGCCGCTGACAAGCAGGAAATATCCAACAGGAAGATACTCGGTTTGCCCAAAACGATTGGTATCGACATAGCCCTTCCGCGTTTGCAGTCCTGCGCAAATCAACATCACGAGAACGAGCCACAAATACATGGCTGCCTCGAACGGCGTTGCAAAGCCATGCGGCATTTCACTGGCGTCGCTGTGAACCCACGCAACCTGTCGAGCTATAAACTGGTAGAAAAAGATCATCAACATGCCAAACGAAAGCAGCACGAAACCAATCTTGTAGATCTTCGCGTTCTCAGCCTCTAGGCGCTCATCCTTTGGTCCGGCATATTCACGCCACTTTTGCACGAGTTTCAGATCTTCATATTTCATAGTGGCCTCCTAAAGAGTATTAGGGTCGGCGTCGGTTTCGTCTTCCCAAAACAAGTCGTTCAACGTAACACGCAGCGCCTTACAGATTGCCACGCACAAATTGAGCGTGGGGTTGTAGCCGCCCGCCTCGATAAGGCCGATGGTTTGGCGCGTAACGCCCACGGCCTGGGCTAAATCGGCTTGCGAAAGGCCAGCCGCCGCGCGCGCCGCCTTCATGCGAAGGTTCTTTTTACCTGGCATAAAGTTCCTTTCGTCGTATGGGACAAATATGCGTTGCATCATGCCAGAAATATATTGCATCGACTAATTGATGTCAACTATATCTGTCATCGGTATACGGATATAGCAGTTTCGATTCGTCATTCCATCTTACTCGGGCGGAACCGACTCGGTTTTGTCCGAGTAAGATTGGGCATCCGCGAACTCATCGAATTTCTGAAATCGTGTCACCCATAATCGTTCGATTTTGTTTAGTAAAACTAGGTCCCTATTAAATAAAATTCGTTTGTATCCAAATTTGTTTAACAATGCCGCGCTACCACTAAACACTATACCCGTTAATTCGAACGCTTGTTCGATGGATTTCGTGTTGGTTGGAATCGCCCAAGGGCTGGGCTATGCTACCTTGACTATCTATATGACTTAAACGCAGCAAAGGAGCATCGAGAGAGCGAGCATGGCAAAAAACACCGCAAACTATGGTAACGACAGTATTCGTCAGCTCAAGGACGAGGAGCGCGTACGCCTGCGCCCCGCCGTCATCTTTGGCTCGGACGGGCTCGACGGTTGCGCGCATGCCGCCTTCGAGATCCTGTCCAACGCCGTTGACGAGGCGCGCCAGGGCTACGGCAAGCTCATCACCCTTACCGCCTTTCGCGATGGCTCTATCCAGGTAGAGGACAATGGCCGTGGCTGCCCGCTCGACTGGAACCCTTCCGAGAAGCGCTTCAACTGGGAGCTCGTCTTCTGCGAGCTCTACGCCGGCGGCAAGTATAACAACAACCAGGGCGGCGACTACGACTTCTCGCTTGGCACCAACGGCCTGGGCTCCTGCGCGACCCAGTACGCTTCCGAGTACATGGACGTCACGGTTTGGCGCGACGGCAACAAGTACTCCCTGCACTTTAAGAAGGGCAAGGTCGTTGGCGCCAAAAAGAAGGCACTCGAGATTGAGCCCAGCGACGAGAACCGTACCGGCACCACCATCAAATGGCGCCCCGATCTTGAGGTCTTTACCTCCATCAGCATCCCCCACGATTGGTATCGCGAGACCATGCGCCGCCAGGCCGTGGTCAACGCCAACGTGACCTTCCGCCTGCGCATTGAGGGCGACGATGGCGAATTTACCGAAGAGGACTTCTGTTATCCCAAGGGCATCGAGGACTACGTGCTCGAGAAGGTCGGCACCGACTATCTCACCGAGCCCTTCTTTATCGAAGCCGACCGCCGCGGTCGCGACCGCGAGGACCTGCCCGACTACAACGTAAAGATCACCGCGTGCATGTGCTTCTCGCGCACCTTCATGATGCAGGAGTACTACCACAACTCATCGTGGCTCGAGAACGGCGGCTCGCCCGAGAAGGCGGCCCGCAGCGCTCTGACCAGCGCCATCGATGCCTACATCAAGAATCAAGGCAAGTACAACAAAAACGAGAGCGGCATTAAGTGGCAAGACGTCCAGGACTGTCTGGTGCTGGTAACCAACTGCTTCTCCACCCAGACGTCCTACGAAAACCAGACTAAGAAGGCCATCAATAACCGCTTTATCCAGCAGGCCATGACTGCCTTCTTTAAGGAGCGCCTCTCGACCTACTTGATCGAGAACAAAGACGCTGCCAACAAGATCATGGAGCAGGTGCTCATCAACAAGCGTTCGCGCGAGAACGCCGAGAAGACGCGCCAGAGCATCAAGACCAATCTGCAGCAGAAGACCGACATGGCCAACCGCGTGCAGAAGTTCATCGACTGCCGCTCCAAGGACAAGGACCGTCGCGAGATCTACATCGTAGAGGGCGACTCGGCAGCAGGCGCCATCCGCACCTCGCGTGATGCCGAGTTCCAGGGTGTTATGCCCGTCCGCGGCAAGATCCTCAACTGCCTAAAGGAAGATTATCCGCGCATCTTTAAGTCCGACATCATCATGGACCTCATGCGCGTGCTGGGCTGCGGCGTGGAGATCAAAGACAAGCGCATCAAGAACCTTGGCGCCTTTGACCTGGACAACCTCAACTGGAACAAGGTCATCATCTGTACGGACGCCGACGTCGACGGTTATCACATCCGCACGCTCGTGCTCACCATGCTCTACCGCCTGGTGCCCACGCTTATCGACGAGGGCTACGTCTATATCGCCGAGTCGCCGCTCTACGAGATCAACTGCAAAGAGAAGACCTACTTTGCCTACACCGAGCTCGAGAAGAACGGCATTCTTAAGGAGATCGGCGACCAGAAGTGCTCGATCAACCGCTCCAAGGGTCTTGGTGAGAACGACCCGGACATGATGTGGCTCACCACTATGAACCCCGAGACGCGTCGCCTGATCAAGGTGGAGCCCGAGGACGTCACCAAGATGGAAACCATGTTCAACCTGCTGCTGGGCAACGACGAGGCGGGCCGCAAGCGCCATATCTCCGAGCACGGCAAGGAATACCTGGACCAGCTGGACCTGCAGTAGCAGCAATTCGATAACGACGGCCCATAAGAAGTTCAAGAGGAAATCGTGGCAAAGAAAAAGACGAAGAACCAGCCCAAGAAAAAGCAGGTCAACGCCGAGAACGTCATCGGCCTGCACTCCGAGGTCACCGACCAGCCGATCACGCAGACGCTCGAGGTCAACTACATGCCCTACGCCATGAGCGTCAACGTCTCGCGCGCATTCCCCGAGATTGACGGCTTTAAGCCCTCGCACCGCAAGCTGCTCTACACCATGTACAAAATGGGCCTGCTCAAGGGCGAGCGCCAGAAGAGCGCCAACATCGTCGGCCAGACCATGAAGCTCAACCCGCACGGCGATGCCGCGATTTACGAGACGATGGTGCGCCTGGCCACCGGCAACGAGGCGCTGCTCGCCCCCTTCGTGGAGTCGAAGGGCAACTTTGGCAAGTACTATTCGGGCGACCTGAGCTACGCCGCCTCGCGTTATACCGAAGCCAAGCTCTCCCCCATCAGCGCCGAGATCTTCAAAGACATCGACAAGGACCCGGTCGACTTCGTCGACAGCTACGATGGTGCCATGAAGGAGCCGCGTCTGCTGCCCACCACGTTCCCCAACATCCTTGTCTCGGCCAACAAGGGCATCGGCGTCGCCATGGCGTCCGATATCTGCGGTTTCAACCTCAACGAGGTCTGCACCGCCACCATGCACTACCTGCAGGATCCCAACTGCGACCTGCTCGAGTACATGCCCATGCCCGATTTCTCCACCGGCGGCGAGATCATCTACCGCCGCGAGGAAATGGAGAAGATCGTCGAGACCGGCCTTGGCAGCTTCCAAATCCGCTCCCGCTGGCGCTGGATTCCCGAAGAGCGCATCATCGAGGTCTACGAGATCCCCTACACCACCAAGACCGATGTCATCATCGAGCGCATCGTCAAGCTCTCCAAGGAGGGCAAGGTCAAGGAGATCGCAGACATTCGCGATGAGACCGACCTTTCGGGTCTGCGCATCGCTATCGACCTTAAGCGCGGCGTCGACCCCGACAAGCTCATGGCGAAGCTCTATCGCTCGACCACGCTGCAGGATTCGTTCTCGTGCAACTTCAACGTACTGGTCGATGGTTACCCTCGCGTTATGGGCGTGCGCCAGATCCTGCACGAGTGGGTCAAGTGGCGTATTGAGTCCACGCGTCGCCGCATCAACTTTGACCTGGGCAAAAAGTCCGAGCGCCTGCACCTGCTGCACGGCCTTGAGGCGATCCTGCTCGACATCGACAAGGCCATCGCCATCATCCGCGGCACCAAGCTCGAGGCCGAGGTCGTGCCCAACCTTATGAAGGGTTTCGACATCGACGAGACCCAGGCCGAGTTTGTTGCCGAGCTCAAGCTCCGCAACATCAACGAAGAGTACATCCTCAACCGCACCAAAGACATTGCCAAGCTTGAGGGCGAGATTGCCGAGCTCGAGGAGATCCTCTCCAGCGAGGAGAACATCAAGAAGGTCATCAGCGACGAGCTGGCCGCGGTCAATAAGAAGTACGTGATGCCGCGCCGCACGGGCAGGATCGAGCCCCATGAGGTTATCGAGGTAAGCTTGGAGCCCGAGGTCGAGGAGTACCCGGTCACCATCATGCTCTCGCGCGATGGCTACCTTAAGAAGATGACGGACCGCGTGCTCAAGAAGGCGACCACGCTCAAGTACAAGGATGGCGACAAACCCTTTATCGAGTTCCCGTCCTCCAACACCCACGAGCTGCTGGTCTTTACCAACAAGAGCCAGGTGTACAAGTGCAGGGTTGCAGCGTTTGAGGACACCAAGTCGGCCCAGCTGGGCTCGTACCTGCCGACCGATCTTGAGATGGAACCCGACGAGAGCGTCATCTGGGTCATCGACCCCGAGGATTACAAGGCCGACGTGCTGTTTGTCTTTGAGAACGGCCGCGTGGTGCGCGTCGCGCTTTCTGGATACGTCACCAAGACTAACCGAAAGCGCCTTAAGAACGCCATCTACGGTGGCAGCAAGCTGCTGCATGCCCAGGTGCTCAAGGAAGACCGCGATCTCGCGCTGGTCTCGAGCGACTATCGTTTGATGAACTTCAACACGTCGCTGCTCAAGACCAAGACGACTACCAACACGCAGGGCGTCCAGGCTTTTACCGCCAAAAAGGGCCGCTCGGTCACCACCGTCGGCACGACCGAGGATATTCTTGGCGCTGGCGTCTCGGCCGAGAAGTTCACCGCGCAGAGTCTCCCCTCCGCCGGCGCTCTCATGAAAGAAAACGACATGCCGAGCTTGTTTGACTAGGACGACGGCAGCCAAACCGTCATGGTTTAACTAAGCAGCGGAGCCCGGAGTGCAGCAACATCGCGCTCCGGGCCCCATGCATTACAGCAGCATCATCCCTATAGACAAAATGCCGCATAAAGTGGAACAGACATCAGCCCATCATTCATTCCGAAGGGCTTAGTCGATAGCCTGATTCGGCGCACGCCCGGATGGGTCTTTTTAAGTGAGGACAGGCTTCGAGATCTTGTGTTCTCTCCCGCCTTGACTTCAATCGCAGACAAGCATCCCTGCTTCTCTACTACAAAGTCGATTTCCGCGCGATTATCTCGCGTCCAATAATGCAGCGGATAGCCCATGGCTGAAAGCTGTTGGGCAACGTAGTTTTCGGTAAGTGCACCCATGAATGTGCCGCCGATACCGGCAAGAATATCGGCGCGTTGAGCACCGGCCTTGGAGACGAGCAGCCCTGTATCCGCCTGATAGATTTTAAAAGCAGAAGGGTTAACGAAGGCCTCTAAAGGGCTTTCGATCTGCCCGACTAGGCTGCAGCGCGCCACCGTACCCGACAATACAAGCCAGTCGAGAGCATCTCCAAAGAGAGACGCATTGCCCCCCGCTCGCACTACCTTGTATTGAAATTTACGATTCTCTTTGGCAAGCTGCTGTGGAATGGAATCGAAGCACGCACGCGTCTTTGCGCTCAAGCGCTCATCAGCATATTTATTAGTGTCGGCGGAGTATCCGTCGAGAATAATCCGATGCTTTTCGGCCACATCAATGATTGACTGATCATCGATGTACGTTTGGACCGCCTCGGGCATTCCGCCAACAACAAGATACTGCCGATAGAGCCCAAGCGCCTTTTCATGAAGGCTTGGCGCAAGAGGACCCATAAACTCGAATGATGAGCGTATCTCGTCGACCAGCTGATCGTGCCCCATCGCCCAGAGAAACTCCTCGAAATCGAGTGGAGTCATCTCAATCAAGTCGGTCTTTCCGACGGGGAACGAATACGACTGTTGGTTAATGGCAACCCCAAGAAGCGACCCAGCAGCCGCAACGTAATACTCGGGAGCATCTTCGCAAAAGTATTTAAGGGAAGTAAGCGCTTCCTCGCATGCCTGAATCTCGTCAACGAACAGTAAGGTTTTGCCAGGCACGATACGCTGTCCCGTACGAGCCTCGATCGCGCGTACGATCGAATGAGGGTCAAGACCGCCCGAAAAATCCGCTCGCGCCGACCGGTCGTTCTCAAGATTAACGTAGACAACCGATTCGAAAAGATCCTGAGCGTACGTTCTGAGCAGATAGGTCTTGCCACACTGGCGCACGCCTTTGACCAGCAAAGGTTTTCTATCAGCCCTGTCTCGCCATTCCCTAAGGAGCTCGTCTGCCTTGCGACGCATACGCAACCTTCCCTCATGAACTTCTGTTTGACAATATTTTAACGCGGATTAATTTTTTTTCAGTTATTTTTCTGCGTTTAAAAATTGTTCTATACGGTACTTGAGGGAATGCGCCCCTATTCATATACTCGCGCTACATTCGATTGCACGAGACGCCAGCGAAGGGGCCCAATGCAGAACGATAAAAACGTCATTGCACAGCTCACCCCGGAGCAGAACACGCTCTTCAACGCCATGTTCGGTATGCAGAGCTAGCCAAAATGGATGCAAGCGGTGGCTGACGGAATTGTCCGCGGGAGCATCAACGCATGGCAATCAGCACTCCTCTTGGTAAGGGCAGCAAGCATTTCCGCCAACACCGATTGCCATGCGATCTTCTTGTTCATAGCTGCGCCGCCTGCCTGAAATGACCCGCAGTCAAGATGAACTGCAGGAATCATGGCGAGTCGTAACCGCTTGCAAGCCTCCTTCGGAATAGGTGCTGAGCAGTTCCTGGGCATGGGCAAACTCGGGCCCCCGCTTCCAACCGAGCAGGCGGTTGACCGCGAGATTTCCCTGAACACTGTGGACAAAGAGCAGATAAGCGTCCTCGCGCGAAAGCCCGGTCTTCTCCATAATCGAGGGAACCATCTGCTCTGTCCCGCGCTCGATGACGCGCTGCGCCACGCGGGCGTACGCGTCGTCATCCGAGTAGAGCAGATAATAGTCATCGTTTGCCGGTGCCCGCTGACAAAGGGCCCCCGACTCCGCCCCCTCGAGCGGAGGTGCCGCCGCCAGAGCCTCATCGATAAGCACATCAAGCAGCGCAAACTTATCCTCGTAATGCAGATAGAACGTACCGCGGTTGATATCCGCGCGGCGGCAGATATCCGCCACCGTCATCTTTGCGAAGCCAACCTCGGCCAGCAGCGCAAAGAACGCCTCCCGTATGACCGAAAGCGTATAGCGTCGGCGACGATCGATCTTCCCCGCTTCCATTACCCCTCCAATTGTAACGCTCGACAATGCCCGGCAAACGCTCGTTTATCGACAGCAGGCCGAAGCTGTTCATTGCTCTTAAGCAAATCGACATGGATACTTTTTATAGACACCTGTTTATAATAGCTGAAAGAAGGTATCCAGTGACCCTGTACGAGCAGCTCGTTATCGAGCTCACCAACCAATCGTTTTCCCTTCAGGCCGCCTACCGCAGCGGCGGCACGCCCTATGAGCTGAGTGACCGCGAGCCCGAGCCCTACGACCAGCAAATCAGGGACTTCGCCCGCATGATCGAGGAAGCCGATTGCATGCTGGTGGGCGGGGCCTCTGGGCTCTCCGCGGCGGGCGGCGGCGACTTCTATTACGAGGACAACGCAACCTATCGCAGGCATTTCGGCAAATTCGCCGAGCGCTACGGTTTCAAGGGCGCTTTCGAGGGGTCGTTCTACCGCTGGCCCACCGCCGAGGCGCGCTGGGGATACCTCGCCACCTTCCTCGACACCACGCTCAACGCCCCGCTGCGCAAGCCCTACAGGGACCTCGACACCATTATCGCCGAGAAGGATTTCTTCGTGCTCACCACCAACCAGGACACGCAGTTTGTGAAGCTCTATCCCTGGGAGAAAGTGGCAGAGATCCAAGGCGACCACCGCTTCTTTCAGTGCTCCCACTGTTGCACCGACGAGGTGTGGAACGCGGTCGAGCCGGTCTCCCACATGGTAGAGGCCATGGGAGACGGTCTGGAGGTTCCGACAGAGCTCGTGCCGCGCTGCCCGCACTGCGGGGCAGAGGCGTTCCCCTGGGTTCGCGGCTACGGCAACTTCCTGCAGGGCGAACTCTACGAGGAGCAGTACCGCAAGGTGTCCGACTGGCTCGACGCGCACGCACGGCAGAGGATCCTCTTCCTCGAGCTGGGTGTGGGCCGCATGACGCCCGCGTTTATCCAGGAGCCGTTCTGGGCCCTCACGGCGCAGTTACCGCAGGCCAGCTACATCGCCGTAAACAACAAGACGCAGTTTCTCCCCCGCGCGATTGAGGATCGGGGGCTCGCCGTTCGCGCCGACATCGCCGACGTGCTCGCCGACGTGCGCAAGACGCTGGGGAGGTAGCGCATGGAGACGGCGAAAGCAGTTCGCATAGGCAGGGCGCTAGCCGAAGCGGATCTTGTCATCATCGGCGCTAGCAACGGACTCGACATGGCGGAGGGGCTCAACCTTTTCTGCGCCGATGCTCATTTCCAAGAGGCGTACGGGGACCTCGCCCAGGCAGACGGCATCGGCTGCATACTGCAGGGGCTCGCTTCCCCGGATGCCAGCGTGCGACGCCGATGGGCCGAGCGGTTCCATCAAAAGGAGTATCTCGAATATGAGCCCGGCTCGCTCATGAACGGGCTGCGGCGTCTTACGGAGCACGCCGACACCTTCGTGGTCACATGCAACATCGACGGGCACTTCGCGCGCGCCGGGTTCGACGAGGAGCGCGTGCTCGAGACGGAGGGGAGCATACGCACGTCGATCGACGAGCGGCGTCTCGCCCATCCAGACGTCCTCGCCACGGCCCAGCTCGAGGAGCTCGAGCGCCTTGTGCAAGCCCATCGCAACGGCAGGGTCGCCATCCTCGAACTTGGCGTGGGACTGCGCAACGGCATCATAAAGCACATGCTCGCCCAGATCGCGAACGTCTGCGAGCACGCCACCTACATCGTGTTCAACTACAGCCAGGCTATGGCGCCCGATGCATCGTGCGAGACGATTCTCGTTGACGGCGATATGGCCCCGGCTTTCGAGGAGATCGCCCGATGCCACCCCTAGAAAGAGAAGCGCGTAGGCTTCGAAGCCTTATCGACGATGCCGACGCCATCATCGTCGGCATCGGCTCGGGCATGTCGAGCGCCGCCGGGTTCAACCATTACAACCGCGCGGGCATGGCGCGCGCAGGAATGGCGGACTGGCAGCAAGCCTTTGGCTTCAAGAGCCTTTTCGACGGCTTCTACCACCTCTACCCCAGCCTCGAACAGCAATGGGCCTACTACGCGCGATATATCGATTTCATGCTGCGCGAGCCGACCTCGCAGCCCTATCTCGACCTACGGTCCCTCATCGGCCATAAGGATTACTTCATCCTGAGCACCAATGTAGACACCCAAGTCGAGAAGACGTTTCCCGACGAGAGAACCTGTAACTATCAGGGAAGCTTCGCGCACCTTCAGTGCAAGCAGCCATGCTGTGACGAGCTCTTCGACGCGAGCCCCTACGTCGAACGCATGCTCGCGGGCATGGCGGGGTTCGAGGTCCTCAGCGAGGATATCCCCCGATGCCCGCATTGCGGCTGGCAGCTTGTGCCGTGGGTGCGCGACGACACGTTTCTGCAGGGTGCGGCCTGGCGCGAGAGCCTCGGACGATACGAGCACTTCGTGCGCGAGCACAGCGATCACCGCGTGCTGTTGCTGGAGCTCGGCGTAGGCGAGATGACCCCCGGCATCATCACGCTCCCGTTCTGGAGCATGACCGCAAAGCTGCCGGATGCGCACCTTTTGAGCGTAAACATCTCGGGCGACTCGGCTCCGTTGCAGCTTGGAAGCAAGGCAGAGGCGATCCAGGCCGATTTGGGCGCCCTGCTCTCGGCGGCGCGGACGGGCGACGAGCAGCGCAGTTCATCGCGCCGTGTTTCATGCGTGGACGCTTAAATCAAAACCACCCCTAGAAGGGGTGGTTTGCTCTTAGGGTGTAACCCTTGGATTTCCGGCACGCGTCTAAAGGCGCCGGCCCTCACGGGGTTCGGG
>CALKKS010000009.1 GCA_937995345.1 uncultured Collinsella sp.
CCGTACATGTACGGATGAATGTGGGGAGTGTTCGGATGAAGTTGATAATCAAGGCCGAAATCAGTTTGTTACGAGTGCACTTTAATAGTGACTACTTCGTATGCCGGTTGTGTTACTCTATTTGTGAACGGCGGAGCCCTTTATGGATGGCTTCGCCGTTCACCGTTAAATAGCGGCACTTTCAATCTCTTGCGTATATCGACTGAATAAAATGTTGATTGTTCAGATTGGAGGCGTCTATGGTTCAACCGAAAACCCAAGGAAATCACCGAGCATATCCAAAGGAGCTGGCGATATATGTCGAGCGTATTCTATTGGAGGAAACCGATGCTGGGCTTGGCAAAGGGTTGAGCGTTTCTGACATAATGGCGGAGCTTAAAGCTCGTTATGGCTATGAAGTTAAGCGCGACACAGTGCAGGGCGTATTGAACGCACTTGTTGATTCTGGATCAAAAAAGCCTTCGCTCTGCAACAATGCGGGCACCAGTCCGTTAACCGAGATGAATAGAATCGATCTCGACAACAGTTGCCTGAATCCGTTCTACGCAGTGATTGCAAGTCGGTTGGCTTGTAAGGGCGAGCGACTGACGAATGGTGAGGGGGATCCTGCTCCTAAAAATGCGAAGCGCCTATACAGCATAGAGCGTCAAATTGATGGTGCACAAATCGAGCATCTGTGCCGTCTCATTGAAGCCTCTACGGGCGTGGGCGGAGCCGACGCGCTCGAGCATGCAGTTCTTCGCCTGCTGTGCGGCGAAGAAAGGCGGCAGATTGAAGATCGTTTGGCTCAAGAAAACGCCCTGCTCAAAAGCGGTAGAATTGCAAATATGGAAGCAACGCTTGCAAATTTGAGGTTATTGGAAAAGGCCATTAGCCAAAGGCAGAAAGTCCGCTTTCGAACTTCTGATAAGGGGCGATTGCATAGCCATGTGCCATATCATCTATGTATGCACGATGGCTACTACTACCTGTTTGTGGGTCACAAGGGTGCCGCGAGGTCTTTTGACGCAATTCGAGTTGATAATCTGCGGGATATAACCATTGCTGGACCAGTTGACGATGCAAAAGGTCGTTTTGAGGCGATGACCGAAGAGGCAAAAAGGTTTTCTCGTGCTGGCGTGAACAGGATGTTTAGCGACGATATCGTTTCGGTTCGCGTAAGATGCCATAGCCAGGCAAAGGAGAAGTATCTTTTGGCTGAATTTGCCGGAAACGATGGGTTTCGGCGCGAGACACAGGATGGGCATCCAAATCCAGAGTATTCGTTTATGGCATCGTATGATGGCATGAAAACATGGGCAATGAAGTGGCTCGATGTGTTTGAGATACTTCAACCAAAGAAATTGCGCGATGACGTTGTGGACATCATTGAACATAAATGTATCTATGTGAGTGCGAGGACTGATTCAAATGACACCTGCTGAGAAAAAGCAAGCAATTGGCGATGCGTTGGATTACTGGTATTTGCTCGATTTTTTGAGCCAAGGCGACCAGCCCGAAGATAAAGAGGACCCGCCTAGGCCCAGAAAAGGAGTGCTTGATGACTGCTTTGTTCCAAAGGGGCGGGATGGTCAGGATTTCCAGTCGCCTTTTGAAGAAGCGAGAGAGCGTGCAAATAGTGTCACAAACGGCGAAAACTGGCCGATCTCAACAATTTATTGTCACCTGGGCTCTGTTCCACGCGAAGCGGTCATGACGTATCTTGCGAATAAACCGGGGAATGAAATCGAAAAAGAGGACGAGTGCATGACGGTTGCGCTATTAGGTATGAGTCCTGATGGCCAATTTGTCAGCTTTGAGTTGTCCTCCTTATTTTGGTGGTTGAAGAGGAACGTCGGGAATAGCCTAAATGCCATCGGTAGCTTTGATAAAGAGCAGGATGAAATCCGCAATAAAATCAACGAAAAACTCGATGGAACAAAGCTGACATATGGTGTCATTGGGGGCATTGTCGATAGTTACGTCCGACCAATGATTGAGGGGATTGCCAGTTGCCTTCCCAATGGTGGCGGGGCCGAACGCATCGGCGAGTGGTGTTCAAGGCTGCTTGTTGAATATAGGGCAATGAAGCCAAAGGACAATGGGGACGATGCGTGCCCAGTGTTCGACCAATCGCTCTGTCACTCTTTTTTCGCAAAAGACATTTCCCGGATAAATGAGCAGTACAAGTTAGGGTCATTCGACGATTTAGATAAGGGGCCATTGTCTCTTGTTTCCGCTTACCTCGAAGGTGGATTGAGGGATGAATCTGCCTGCGGAGTGATTGATCTTTTGGGTGGCGAAGACAATGACGATTTGACCGCCCGTGCAGATTTCTTTTCTGAGGTGTTGGGAGCCGGCACTACACCTATCGGTCGCTGGCCGAGTAAATACTCCTTGAGTTTGATGCAACAAGTGGCAGTAAATCTCGCGGTTGGTCGTGGCAGTTCGACACGCAAATACCCCGCAAACGACGTTATGTCGGTAAACGGTCCTCCGGGCACGGGAAAAACAACCCTGCTCAAGGATATCGTTGCGGCTAATGTTGTCGAAAAGGCCCGCCTGCTGTGTGGATATGACAAGCCTGATGACGCTTTCGAAGAGGTAGAACTTAGCAAAGATTATCTCAAATATGCTGAGAATCCATATCGCTTCAAAAAGGGCAGAACCGGAGATGCGATTAATGGTCTCAGCATTTTGGTCTGCTCGACAAACAATGCAGCAGTTGAGAATATCGCCAAAGAGCTTCCTGATGGGAAAGCCTTTTTGGAGGGGATTGACGAATCTGAGAAAAAAGAGTTTCTAGAGTCAGATTTGTCCAACATTGTTTGGGGAAAGACAAGCGAGCAGAAAACGGTAGAAGACCTCTATTTTTCTTCGGCGCTCGTAGACAATGAGGGCAACCTTCGAGACCCCGGGCATCCCGGACTTATGATTGCGGCGTGTCTCGGAAACCGAAGGAATATTAATAGTTTTAGGAATTGTGAATTAGCTTCGCTGCAGTTTAAAGCCCAGGTAGGAAAGGGCAAGCGGTTTTCGAAGGCGAAGAAGCTGTTTCTCGCTCAATACAAAAAGGTATCCGATCGATTTAACAGAATGGAGGAGCAAGCCGCCAGGGAACGCGAGCTTCTGAAGCTTCAAGCGCAGTTGTCCCAATTGAATTATGAGTGTCAGGAGGACGAGCGAAAGATAGTTGAAGAGCTGACAATCGAAACGGTGTGCCTGCCTCATCCTTTTGAAGGCGGTGCTGTAGGCGATGTCCGGAAATATCTCGATGACATTGCGAAGGATACCGCTGATTATGAGGCGATAAGGAATAGGCTTGAAACGGAATTGCGCGATGCGGAAGAAAAGGCCAGTGGGCTGTTCGGGTGGATCTATAGGGGTCGCTTGTCCGATGGCCTCGAGAAGCTCGATTCCTTTATGCAGCAAACCAAGTCGGAGCAGAAACTTGTTGAGCTGCGTACGGGATTTGAGGGCAAATACAAAGAATTAGAGAATGAAAAGAAGAAACTAGTCTCTTTACAGGTGAAGATTAAGGGGTTAGAGGACGTAGTCAAGGGCACTAAATCTGTCGAGACGATTGACGAGCGTTTTGTCGAGTCTATCTCAAAGGGGGATAACGAAAGCCGAAAGAGCACTCATCTATATAATCCATCCGATGAAGATGAACTAAAAAAGGAGCGTAACCTGCTATTTCTGTACGCGCTGCAGGTGACACGCGAGTTCATTCTCGAATCAAAATGCATGTGGAACAACATTACGTTTCTACGAACATACTGGGGAGCTAAAGACAAAGGCGCCGATTCTGGCAAAAAGGAGTTGATAGAGTTCACGCAAGCCGACAGACGGAAGATGGCCCCTGCGCTTTTTCAGGCACTCGGTTTGCTTACCCCAGTGATTTCTTCCACATTTGCGTCGATTGGCCGCATGTTTGAGGACATTCAGATTGGGAAAGACCCTTTATTTGGCCTGCTGATAATAGATGAGGCTGGACAGGCGGTGCCGTATGCTGCTCTGGGTGCCCTTGCTCGCAGTCGACGCACAATGATTGTCGGAGACCCTTCTCAGATTGAGCCCGTTATCACGGGGGATGTTAAGGAGCTCCGCGCTACCCTTGGTAAAAAAGTATTACTACCGTTTAAGGGAGACGTGGCTTCGGTTCAACGACTTGCCGATGCCGTTAACCCCTATGGCCACCTGCGCAGCAACGGCGAAGATGATCAATGGATTGGCTGTCCGCTTGTGGTTCACCGCCGCTGCATATCGCCTATGTTCGATATCTCGAACGAGATCTCGTATCAGGGCTCCATGCTTAACGAGACGGCTAATCCAAAAAAGGATTTCGCTGACAGCTTTTATCTAAAGTCCTCACAGTGGATCAATGTTGCGGGATTTGAACGTGGTAATCGCGACCACTATGTTGATGCTCAGGGCGACAGAGTGTACGAAATCGTCAAGGACGCTTTTAGGAAAACGGCGGCTGCGACCAAGAAAAAAGCTGACGGGTCGGGTGAGCTTGAAGAGCGTGCTATTCCGAGCCTCTATATCATTTCTCCGTTTAAAACTGTTGTCAGCGGGCTTAAAAATAGGCTATTAGAAGAGACGCCTGAAGGAATAGCAGAGTGCGCTTGGCGTGCATTTGCAAAGTTTAATATTGGTACGGTTCATACGTTCCAAGGCAAAGAAGCTCACCAGGTGATATTTGTCTTAGGGTGTGATACAAGGCGCGGCTGTGAGGGTGCGATCAAGTTTGTAAACCCAAATATCGTGAATGTTGCGGCAAGCCGAGCAAAGTATCGCCTTTACGTAATTGCTGACTATGCAGCGTGGAAGATTAACGAGAACGTTGCAACGATGAAGCGCATTCTCGATACGGCATGGGTTAAGCATTGGGAAAAATACCAGACAACTGGAGCTATTGAGGAGCTCAATGCAGCGAAAGATATGCTGCCGCGAGGAGAATCTCTTCCACGGGAGGCAGCTGACGCGGACGAGGAACATGTCAATGAAGATGATTGGTGTCCTGATGTAAGCACCGATTCCTATTTGGACAATGTGAGCGAAGCGTTCAATAGCTTTAATTTGGATGCAGAAGACTGTCGAATCATAGGCTTCTCTTCGCGCGAAGCTCTTCAAAGCGCGTTCGCTGATTGCGCGTGCGACCAAAATGGCAAAAATAGGGTGCTTGAGAATATCGAGCAGGGGCTTCTTCTGTGCAAGATATTCGGCATTGGCAGTGTTGGTACCGATAGCGATTCAGATTGCGCATTTTGTCTTCTAATGTTCTGCCGTGCGGCAGAGAGATACTTGCGTTTGAAATTGCTGCCGACCTTGAAGGCCATTGCTCCCGATTATGTCGTTGCAAGAAAGCCGCTCAAGGAGCTTGAGAGCCTTAACCTCGGTCAATACAAAAGGTTAATTGAAAAAAAGAGTGAGCTACTGGCATTCTCTGTTCAAGTCGAAAATGCTGAACTGACGCAGGCGTCAAAGGGGGACTGGTGGAGGTCACTCGGCAAAACGCTGGGTCAATTCACTAGTTTTCGTAATAGCGCCTGTCACACCGATCGAGAAGAGACGGTTAGCGCGGGCGAGGTCTGGCTGGCGCTTCGGTGTCTTTTCGTTGCTTTTCAGCTTGATGAACATGGCCATAAGAGTGTGGAAATCATGCGAGAGGGTATTGCTTACGAAGCGGCTTTTGCGGGGGCCGAGCGTTTGCCGGTCTGCTACTCAAAGGATCGGGCGGAAGCTAAGGGCTATGCCTCGATTACCCTAATACTGAAAGAAGGCGGTCTAGATATTAAGGCTAAAGATGCCAACGATATTCTGATGAAACAAGGGTATTTGCGACTTTACGATGAAGGCGAAGAGAGTGTGCAGAGATGCAAAGTTCCGTCCGCTAAGGGCTTGAGGCTGGGTGCAATCACTGTGCGCGGTGAAAAGGGGGACGGTGAAGTGTACTTCTATGCGCAGTATCCGAAAGCGAAGGTAAAAGATATATGCGACATAATTGAACGCGAGTCATGAGTCATCTCAAAGTCAAGTGAGTTTTAGAGTAAAACCCGCAATCTAACGCTATATAGCGGCAGATTGCGGGTTGCTTTTTATCTCTTTTAACTATTCTGCAGATGTCAGTTGTTCGAAGGGAGATTCAAAGATGCTTGAGTCCAATTGTATTTATATTTGCGACGAGTCGAATGAGACGGATCTCACGTGCACACTGTTACAGATGAAGCAGATAGTTGACGAGGCAATTGATCTTGCCTACGAGCTCGAGGACACCTCTGTTGCTTACAAGGGAGTTGTTGACGACTTGTTGGCCACGTGGGAGTCGTTGTGCTACTGCAATGCCGCCGTCCACGAGCTTATGAGTATTTGCTCGCTTGAGCACTGTTGAATATCGCGAAACAGCACCGCCGATAT
>CALKKS010000010.1 GCA_937995345.1 uncultured Collinsella sp.
GCTGTGGGAACGGCCTATTCACTCAATGTGTTCGGCTGAGATCGGAAATCAACCTCGATTTCTGCAAGGTGTCGGAGGTAGTCATGAGTAACGTTTTGGCATACAAGGGTTATTTCGCCCCAGTCGAGTTCGATGCCGAACAGCATGTGCTAACAGGTATGGTCGCCGGCATTAGGGACGCAATCGTATTTGAAGGCTCCACGGCTGACGAAGTGGAGCAATGCTTCCACGACGCCGTCGACGATTACCTTGAGTTTTGCGCCGAGAAGGACAAGGAACCCGAGCGGGCTTTTAAGGGGTCGTTCAACGTAAGAACGGGCTCTGAGCTCCACAAGCAAGCGGCACTGGCAGCGGCAAAGAAAGGCGAGTCACTCAATAAGTTTGTGACCGAAGCAATCGCCGCGGCGTTATAGCGTTAACGCATAGGCCAAAACCACCACAGAGGTGCCTGTCCCCTTTGTGGTGGTTTTGGCTGTCATTATCGCGTTTGCCCAGATAAAACCTGCCAAAATAAACCTGTCCCTTTTTGGCAGGTTTCCCGCGGCTAGCGCACCCGGTAGGCGCGGGCGTTTCGCGCCGAGAGGAAGACCGTGGAGCCGTTATGGATGAGCGAGCTCACCTGCGGGGCGATCACGCCCGCGACACCGCCCGCCAAGAGCAGCGAGTTGAGGCCGATGACCTCGCTAAACGATGCGTCCATGCGCTCCTCGAGTCCGAGCGCCAAACGGCGCAGCACCACGAGCGAGGCAAGGTCGCCGTCGGTGAGCGTGATGTCAGCGACCTCTTTGGCGATCGCGGTGCCCGAGCCCATGGCCACACCCACGTTGGCGGCCGAGAGCGCCGGCGAGTCGTTGACGCCGTCGCCCACCATGACCACGCGGCGCCCGGCCGCGCGCATCTGCTCGATCACGGTGTGCTTGTCCTCGGGCAAGAGATCGGCGCGGAACTCATCGATCCCCGCCTTGCCCGCGATGCGCGCGGCGGCGTTGGCGTTGTCGCCCGTGAGCATCACGATATGCTCAAAGCCCAGCGCGCGGAGCTGCGCCAGTGCCTCGGGCGCGCCCGGTTTGAGCGGATCCTGGATGCCGATCGCGCCCTTGAGCACGCCATCGACCGCCAGGTAGAGCTTGGAGAGGCCGTCGAGCTTCTCCTCAATCAGCGCTCGCACATCGTCGGCGATCGTGACGCCCTCGTCCTCGACCACAAAATGCTCGGAACCGATCACGCAGCGCTTGTCGTCGAGCGAGCTCGCGATACCGTGCGCCACCAGGTACTCGACCTCGGCATGGCGCTCGCGGTGCTCGAGCCCGGCCTCGGCAGCCGCATTGACCACGGCGCGCGCCACCGGGTGCGGAAAGTGCTCCTCAAGGCAGGCCGAGAAGCGCAGCACCTGCGTGCGGTCCCAACCGTCAAACGAAAGCACATCCGCCACCTGCGGAGCGGCGGCAGTCAGGGTGCCCGTCTTGTCGAAGACGATAGTGTCGGCCGTGGCGAAGGCCTCAAAATGCTTGGAGCCCTTGACGGTGAAGCCCTCGCGCGCGCTCTGGCTCATGGCCGTGAGCACGCTGATGGCGCCCGTGAGCTTGAGCGCGCAGGAGTAGTCGACCATGAGCGCGGCGCTCGTGCGCACCAGGCTGCGGGTCTTGAGGTAGACGCCCGCGGCGAGCAGGAAGTTCCACGGCACAAAGGCGTCGGCCATATGCTCACGGCGGCTGAGCGACTCGGCCTTTAAGGCCTCGGACTGCTCGACCAGGCTCACGATCGAGCGCAGCTTGGTATCGGTCGCTGCAGAGCGCACGCGCACGTAGGCCTCGCCGTCCTCCACGGCCGTGCCGGCAAAGACGTCGTCGCCCACGCTGCGCTCGATAGCCAGCGGCTCGCCGGTGAGCGTGGACTGGTTGACCATGGCGCAACCCCACTCGACGGTGCCGTCGACGGGGATGGGCATGCCGGTGCGCACCACGATGAGGTCGCCGGCGACAAGGCTCGATGCCTGGACGCGGCGCTCCTCTGCCCCGCGCAGCGTCGGGTCACCACAGGGAATGAGCTGCGCATAGTCGGGCACGTCGAGCAGCGAGTAAATGAGCTGGTTTTGCGATTGCGCGCGAGTGTAGTCCTCAAGGAGCTCACCCAGGTTGAGCAAAAGCATCGTGCTGGCGGCGGTGCGCCAGTCGCGCTTGAGGAAGGAGATGCCGATAGCCGCGGCGTCGAGCACGGGCACATCGAGGCGCGCGCCGACAAGAGACGCGAGCGCGGCCTTGAGAAAGCCGCGATAGCTCCAGACGGTATAGATCGTGGAGAGCGGCACCGGCAGGAACCAGCGGCGGGCTAAATGTCCGCCGAGGAGCGTGGCGATATCCATGAGCAGGCTGTTGGTGCGCGGCGCAAGCGCGACGGTGCAGTCGCGGCGGGCCTCGTCCACGGCCGTGCGGTCGATAGCGGCAACGACGGCGAGCGCCTGGGCGCGGGCGGCGGGCTCAAACTCGACGGCGAGCGAGCCCGTGCGCGGATAGACCGTCGCCTTTTGGATGACGGGATGCTGGCGGAGGGCGCGCGTGAGGGCGTCGATGTCCGCCTCGGGCACGCGACCGACGAGCTTAACGCGCACGCGGCCGGGGACCTCGTGTTGGATGGTGTAGTTCATGCGTGAAGGCCTCTCTTGGTACGGGGCGTCAAACGTGCGCCCCAAAGAGCAGCAGCTGCGTCGCTTGGGGGCGATCGCAGCTGCTTAGAGTCGTTGAGACAAGCGTTGGGCGCGAGGTCTACTCGGCCTTGCCGCCCTCGACGACCTCCACGTCAACGGGGTTGTTGAGGTACTCGGCCTCGGCAACGATGTCGTCGACCTGAGCCTTAGCCTGCTCGACGATGTCCTGGTAGCCGGCCTTGACGCGCATGCCGGCGGCAACGGTAGCCACGGCGGCACGCTTGGCGGTATCGGACGCGAGGGCCTTGGGAACAACGACGCCCAGGACGGCGCCGGCGGCAACGAGCAGGGAGTGAGTCTTGGAAATGCTGACCATGGATGATCCTTTCGGACGTGTGGATAGAACGGTAGTTAGTTCAGACTAACATTCTTTGAGTAGACGAGGATGCAAAGTTACCGTACGGCAACCCCGAATGCGCGTCTTTTTGCGTTGTGCTGCTGAACTGGGGTTCAATCTACCCCGCAAGTGCGGAGGTAGGCCATGGTAACTCGCGTTATGCACATCTCAACCATAGTTGCGCACATGCAACCGTTAGCGGTGGCTAACCACAGGATTGCTGGCCGGCCCAAGGGCCGGTGATCGACCTGCCCATTCTCGCGAGCGGAGGGCTAGACTTTGTAGCATCCGAACAGCCGCTTTGGAGGAATGCATGTTCGACGTTGTGCAACAGAAACAAGCCGCCCGCGTCAAAGCGCTTGCCCGGCGCGACGACATCCCGCAGGCTCTCCGTGAGCAAAAGTCGGCCTCGATATCCTCCCAGCTCGCAGCAAAACTCGACCGACTGCTCGGCAGCCCTCAAGGCGATCCGGTGACCGTGGCGACGTACGCGGCGATGGGATCCGAGCCCAATCCCTCTGCATTTGCCAGCTATGCCGAGCGGCGCGGCTGTCGCGTCGCGTACCCCTGCATGCTCGCGGCAGCCGAAGCCGCTACGTGCGGCCAGCGCATGTGCATGAGGACCGTCGCTGCCGGCGACGTCGACACGACCCCGTTTATCTCCCACCCCACGCGGGCCTTCGCGGCCACGGATATCGACAGCAGCCGCTGCCCCATCGTGCCCGCCGCCGAGCTCGACATGGTTGTCGTGCCGCTCGTAGCATTCGACCTCACCGGCGCGCGCCTAGGCTACGGCGGCGGTTGCTACGACCGTTACCTGCCCACGCTTCGTCCCGACTGCCAAGTCATCGGCATCGCCTTTGACGAGCAATGCGTCGACCACGTTCCCATCGACGCCCACGACCTGCCGCTGCCGCGCATCATCAGCGCCTAAGGACCGGGTTGCCCCTCGATGGCCTAGTGCTCCTCGCCGGCGCGGGCCAGGTCGTAGGGCGTGGTCTGGTAGACGTAGTAGTTGAGCCAGTTGGTGTAGAGCAGCTGGGCCTGGCTGCGCCAGACGTTACGCGGCTCGGCGGTGGGGTCGTCACCCGGGAAGTAATGTGCCGGCACCTGAGGGTTGAGTCCGCGCTTGACGTCGCGCTCGTACTCCAGGCGCAGCGTGTCGGTATCGTACTCGGGGTGGCCAAAGACAAAGAAGCGGCGGCTGTCGGTCGACTTGACGATGTACAGGCCCACCTCGTCGGACACGGCCACGACCTCGAGCTGCGGCTCGGCCTCCACGTCCTCGCGGCGCACATCGGTGTTGCGCGAATGCACGGCATAAAAGCGGTCGTCGAAGCCGCGGACTAGCGGGCTTTGCGGCTTCACCAGATAATGCTCGAACACGCCGCTCGCCTTTGCCGGCAGGTCGTACTTCTGGATACCGTAATGATGGTAGAGCCCCGCCTGCGCGCCCCAGCAAATGTGCAGCGTAGAGTGTACATGCGTGGTGGACCAGTCCATGATCTGGCAGAGCTCGTGCCAGTAGTCGACCTCTTCGAACGGCATCTGCTCCACCGGCGCGCCCGTGATGATCAGGCCGTCGTAGTGGATGTCGCGGATGTCATCGAACGTGCGGTAGAACGTCTCCAGGTGGCCGGCGCTTACGTGCGTGGCCTCGTGCGTCTTGGTGCGCAGCAGGTCCACCTCCACCTGCAGCGGCGTGTTGGAGAGTTTGCGCATGATCTGCGTCTCGGTGGCGATTTTGGTGGGCATGAGGTTGAGGATGAGCACGCGCAGCGGACGGATGTCCTGGTGTAGCGCGCGGTACTCGGTCATGACAAAGATGTTCTCGCTCTCGAGCTGCGCGGCGGCAGGGAGGGCGTCGGGAATGCGAATGGGCATGGATGCTCCTTACGAGTCAGTTGCAGTTATGGTACAACGAGCGGCCCCATCCGCGCGAGCACATCGCCCAGCGATGCCGCCAGCGGCCCAAATCACTCCAAAAGTAGAGATTAGGGCATGTCCCAAAAATCTACGGCGCTTTAGCCTAGCAAAGTGACGGTAGGACGCTACAATGGTTCGACGCGAAAAACTCGGCCGAAAGGATACATATATGTACCAGACGCGTAAGATCGGTGTGGTCGGCCAGGGCCACGTAGGAGCACATGTCGCCAACAGCCTGCTTATGCAGGGCATTGCCGATGAGCTGTACCTGTGCGATATCAACGAGGCCAAGGTGACGTCCGAGGTCCAGGACCTGCGCGACTCCCTTTCGTTTGTCCCGTACAACACCAAGATCGTCAACTGCTACGACCACTACGAGGAGCTGGCCTGCTGCGATGTCATCGTCAACGCCGCCGGCAAGGTCGCGCTCGCCGCCGGCAACCGCGACGGCGAGCTGTTCTTTACCACCGACGCCGCCCGCACCTTTGCCAAGCGCATCGTCGACGCCGGCTTCGACGGCATCTTCGTGAGCATCTCCAACCCCTGCGACGTCGTATGCACCGAGCTGTGGCACCTGACCGGCTACGATCCCAAGAAGATCATCGGCTCGGGCTGCGGTCTGGATTCCGCCCGCCTGCGCACCGAGATCTCCAAGAAGGTCGGCGTGAGCCCCAAGTCCATCGACGCCTACATGATTGGCGAGCATGGCTTTAGCCAACTGGCCGCCTTTAAGGCCGCGACCATCGCCGGCAAGAGCCTCAACGAGCTTCAGGCCGAGAACCCCGACAAGTACGCCTTTGACCACATGGAGGTCGAGGAGCTCGCGCGCAAGGGCGGCTACGTAACCTACCAGGGCAAACAGTGCACCGAGTACGCCGTCGCCAACTCCGCCGCGCGCGTCTGCGCTGCCGTTCTGCACAACGAGCACGCCGTGCTTTCCGCCTCCACGCTCATGACCGGTCAGTATGGTGAGGAGGGCATCTTCACGTCCCTGCCGTGCGTGATCGGCGCCGAGGGCGTCGAGGAGGTCTACACGCTCGACCTGTCCGAGCACGAGCTCGAGGGCTTCCACAAGAGCTGTCAGCACATCCGTGACAACATCGCCCAGCTCGACTGGTGGGATGCCGAGGCCTACGACGCAAAGTAGGCCGCTGGTTGCCGCAACCTTGCGAATCTAAACGCGGTACTAAGCGGGCCGCGCCGGAAATCCCCGGCGCGGCCCGCTTTTTGACTCACGCAGTGCCCTTGCGAATCGAAGGTGAATACTATTCCGCGAAGTGAACGAGCAAAAACGAGCCCCCGAAGCATCGACACTTTTAAGACGCCGTTTCCTGCGGTTTCGCCGAGTTTTTCCTGCAGTTTTGCCGCCAAAAAGCGCGGATGCTTCGGGGGTCCAAAATAGGTCGTTCACTTCGCGGAAAAGTATTCACCTTCGTTTTCGCGCAGACACGAATCCGGCCGCCACAACGCAAAAAGGGGCTCGCGCATGGCGCAGGCCCCGTCGTAAAAGATAATTCCCGGTACCTAGTACTGCTCGATGCCCATGTAGCGACGGATCTCGGGGCTGTGGTCGAACACCTTGCCGCGGGCGGCGCGCAACTCGCAGCTCATCGCGTAGAAGAAGATCGGCTCTAGGAACGAACGCACGCTGGCAGGTACCTCGCCCACGCCGTACTCGAGCGCATCGAGCACCATAATCGTATCGGTGTGCGTGTTGAGGAACGCAAGAGCGCGCTCCTCCATGGGACGGCACTCGCCCGATCCAAGCTGCACAAAGTAGAATACGCCGGGCTCGGTGGCCTCGAACGGGCCGTGGAAGTACTCACCGGAGTGAATGTAGCAGCAGTGCTGCCACTGCATCTCCATGAGCGAGCAGATGGCCATGGCGTAGGTCTGGCTAAAGTTGGGGCCGGACCCCAGGATATAGAAGAACTTGTGCTGCTGGCAGAGCTCGGCAAAGCGGGCGCCCAGCTCGGCGTTGACCTTCTCGCGGGCGGCGGGCAGCAGCGCATCCATCTGCTTGAGGCCCTCGTACATGTCGGCGAGTGCCTCGTAGCCTTCCTGCTGGTCGAGCAGCTCGGCGGCGATCAGAGCGCCGATGCCCTGCGGTACCTCGGCCTGCGACACGCCCTCGCCCCAGGGGTAGACCCAGGTAGTCCACTTGCCGTTATCGATCTTGGAGCCCTCGCAGTCGGTGAGGGCGACGACCTCGGCGCCGGCGGCCAGCGCCATCTCGCAGCCGTCGACGACCTCTTGCGTGTTGCCGCTGTGGCTGCAGGCAATAACGAGCGACTTCGGCCCTAGGCTCTTGGGGGCCATCAGGCAAAACTCGCGCGCGGTGTAGACCGTCGAGGCAAACGTGGTGGCCTCGCGCTTGAGCAGCTCGTTGGCCGGCATCAGGTCGATCATCGAACCGCCGCATGCGATCCAAAAGACGTTCTCGATCTTACCCTTGCGCTCGATAATTTCCTGAATCAGATCGTGTGCGTTCATGCTGATGCTCCTCCTTGTGTGGCGGCTTTGAACGATAGCAGCTCGTACCTGCGGTCGTTCTATGTTGTCCTATTTATAGCATGCGAGCAGGTGCCCGTGAAGTCATTTCAGCAAATTTGTTCTATGTTGTTCTATCTATGGACGTTAGATGTCGAAGACGTAGCGCGAGCCCACGATCTTTTGGCGGCCGAGCAGCAAGGGCCGCTCGTCCACATCGGTAAAGTACGCCTCCATATAGAAGAGCGGCTCGCCGACCGGCACCTCCAGCAGCGGGGCCGCCTGGGCATCGGCAAGCGCAATCTCCACGGTGCAGGGGTCGGACTTGAGCGGCGCGCGACCCGAATGCTCGGCAACGAGCGCAAAGATTGAGTTATCGGTAAGGTCCTTATCGGCAAGCGTCTGCAGGTAAGGATGGTCGGCGAGCACAAAGGCGTTGTTCTCAAGCATGACGGGGATGCCATCTGCCGCGCGCACGCGCTCGACCACGATGAGCTCGCAGCCGGGTTCCACGTCAAAAAACACCGCGTCCTCGCGCGTCGCCGCAACCACCGTGCGCGATACCAGGCGTGCTCCGGCCACCATGTCGTTGGCGGCACAACCCTCGGTGAAGCTCTGGACGTCGCCCTTCTGGCGAATCTTGCGCTTGAGCTTGGGAGCGCATACAAAGGTGCCCCTCCCCTGCTGGCGGTTGAGGTAGCCTGCGCGCGACAGCTCCTCGATGGCGCGGCGCACGGTGACGCGACCCACGCCGTAGGACTTCGCGAGCTCCATCTCGGAAGGAATGCGCGAGCCGGCTGCGTACACGCCGCGCGCGATCTCGCCCTTTAGGTCGTCCATGACCTGCTGGTACAGCGGCACGGCGGACACCTCGGCGCGCTCGGAACGTTCGGTCTTGCTATCGGCTACCATCGTTACGCTCCATCCCGCGCATGCTCGGACTCAAATTCTTCAATCGCCGACATAAACTGCTCGCCAAAGGCGTCGGCCTTTTTCTCGCCAATACCGTTGACCTGGATCAGCTCGTCGCGCGTCTGCGGACGCAGGCGGCACAGACCGCGCAGGGCCTTGTCGGAGAAGACCATATACGGCGCCATCTCCAGCTCGGTCGAAATCTCCTTGCGCAGGGCGCGCAGGCGCTCGAACAGCTCGGCATCGTCGCCCACGCGCGGGCGCTGATCCATCTCGGCCTCCTCGCGCAGCAGATCCACCGCACGGCGGGCGCGGGCCGAGGCCTTGCGCTTGGACGCGCGACGCTTAACGGTAAAGGCAAACGCCTCGTCCTCGACCTCGCCGGCACGCGGGCCCAGCCCCACGACCGGGTACTGCCCCTGCGAGGTGGCCAGGTAGCCCCGGCCGCACAGCTGCCCAATGATGTCCTTGATGCGCCCGACCGATTCGCTCGACAGCTCACCGTAGCCGCGGTCCTCGTCCAGATGCATCTGGCGAATGCGCTCGGTGTTACCGCCGTGGAGCACGTCGGCGATGAGCGACTTACCAAAGCGCATGGGGCGCGTGGCGACGTAGCGCACGGCGGCGCGGGCCATATCGGTGACGTCCTCGACTTCGAACTGCGTGAGGCAGTTGCTGCAGTTGCCGCAGCCCTCGGCTTCGTCCGTGGCGGTGCCGCCCGCGGCGGCTGTCGCATGCTCGGCCGCGGCCTCGTCGCCAAAGTAGCGCAGCATGTATTCGCGCAGGCAGCCGGTGGTGTTGCAGTAGCCTTCCATCTGGCTGAGCAGGCGGTAACGGTTCTGGAGCGCCCACGCGCGTTGCTCGTCATCGAGCGCCTCGTCGGCAGCGTCGCCGCAGTCGATCAAAAAACGACGCATGCGAAAATCGTTGCCGTTCCACAGCAAATGGCAGCTGGCCGGGTCGCCGTCGCGGCCGGCGCGGCCCGCCTCCTGGTAGTAGGCCTCGATGCTCTCGGGCACGTTGTTGTGAATCACGTAGCGCACGTTGGGCTTGTCGATGCCCATGCCAAAGGCGTTGGTGGCAACCATCACCTGAATATCGTCGTCGATAAAGGCGCGCTGGCTTTGGCGGCGGGCGTCGTTGCCCATGCCGGCATGGTAGCGACCAACGCGAATGCCGCTGGGGCCCAGAGCCTCGGTAAGCTCTCCTGCCAGCGCATCGACGGTCTTGCGGGTCGAGCAATACACGATGCCGCTCTCGCTCGAATGCGCAATCACATAGTCGCGCACCCACGCGGTCTTAGCCTTGTCGCCCATCTCCTCGCAGCCAAAGTAGAGGTTCTTGCGATCGAAGCCCGTCACCACCGTCGCCGGGTTTTGCAGGCCGAGCATCTGCTGAATGTCCGCACGCACGCGCTCAGTCGCTGTAGCAGTAAAGGCCGCCACGATGGGGCGCTGCGGCAGGGAATCGATGAACTCGCGAATCTGCAGGTAGGCGGGGCGGAAATCCTGGCCCCACTGGCTTACGCAGTGAGCCTCGTCAATGGCCACGAGCGGCACGCCGATGCCGCCGTCCGCCGCGGCCTCCTGCGCAAAGGCTAAAAAGCGCGGCTCGAGCAGGCGCTCGGGCGCCACGTACATAAGCTGGTAGCGGCCCTCGCGTGCGCGCTTGAGCACGGTGTTTTGCTGGGCCGGAGTAAGGCTGGAGTTGAGATAGCTGGGTCGCGCGCCCGCCGCGAGCAACGCACGGGTCTGGTCCTCCATAAGGGAGAGCAACGGACTCACCACAAAGGTAATGCCGGGCAGCATGAGCGCGGGCACCTGGTAGCAAATGGACTTGCCGGCGCCCGTGGGCATAACACCCAGCGCGTCGCGACCGGCAAGAATCGCATCGACCATGCGGTCCTGTCCCGGGCGAAACGAGGTGTAGCCAAAATAGGCGCCGAGCGTGTCGAGCGCCATCTGCTGCATGCTATCGGTCATGGTTTCCTAACGTCCAAATCATCTGCCGCCGATTATACGCCGCCACGCGGACCGGTGCCGCACGGCTGCCGGCCACAGGCAGCGCGCTCCGGGTAGTCATTGGGGACGTTCTTAAACGACTAGTCAGACGAGCGTGCACTCATTGGGGACAGACTTAAATGAGTGCCCCCAACGACTACTCATTTAAGTCTGTCCCCAATGACCACCTGGAGCAAGACAATGCCGCAGGTAGAGGACGGACAGCGAGCGCCGTCCAGGGCGAACAAGTTGGCATGAAAAAGGCGAGGCATAGACCTTCTGGTCATGCCTTGCCTTTTGAATGACAAATTGTCGCCCTGGGCGGCGCGCAGCGTCGGCCCGTTACGCGGTTTGGTAAAACCGCGTAACTTACATCACCATGACGTAGCGGCTGCCCACGTAGTACTGCTTACCCATCAGGACTGGCTCGCCATTGGGACCGATAAAGCCGGCGCGCAGATTGAGCAGCGGATCGTGCGGAGCAATGCCCAGCTCGGCCGCCTGCTCGGCATTGGCTCGAACGGCCTCGACCGTGCGGTAGCCAACCGAGACAATCGGCGTTCCGCTAACACGCTCGACCTCGGCAAAAATCGACTTGTCCTCAAGATCGGCCGTCAACAGCTCACGGTAGGCGTCAAACGGCACAAAGATGTTCTCCTCAAAGATGGGCTCGCCGTCGGCTGTACGCACGCGCTTGATATGCAGCAGCAGCGCGTCCTTCTGCAGGCCAAAGAACTCCATCTCGTTTTGACGTGCCGGCACAATCTGGCGATCGACCACATGTGCGCCCGCCTTCATGCCATTGTCGGCACACAGCGCAGTAAACGTCTGCAGCGTCGAAGCGTGGAACTGGCGATTGATGTGCGGCGTAGAAACAAAGGTGCCGCGGCCCTGCTGCTTAACCAGGTAGCCATCGGAGCACAGCTCCTCGACGGCACGGCGCACCGTAATACGACTCACCTCGTACTGTTCGGCAAGCTCAAGTTCGGACGGAATACGCTCCTTAGGTGCATAAACACCTTTCTCGATTGCATCCTTGATTTCGTCGTAAATCTGCTGGTAAAGCGGTGCATTTTTGGGTGCGGGCATATCTGATCACTCTTATCAAAATATCGAAATAACTAATACGTATATAACGTCTTTTTATATGTTACCTCAGTTTGATAAAACGATACACCACATACAGCAAATCCTTACTTGCCGTCGTCCTGCTGCAGGCTGTCTTGCTCGCTGAGGCGAGCCTGCCTGCTCGCCATGCGCGCGGGCTTGTCGGGATCGGGTACGGCCGTGGGCATGGGCTCGTCGACATGACCGCCCCACCAGCCGCCCACAAAGTTGAGCGTGTGGAATACATTGATCACGGCGCCGGGATCAATGTCGCACACCAGCTTGATAATGTCCTGGCTCTCGTAGGTCGAGACAACGGCGTGCAGCAGGTACATTTTCTCGCGGCTATATCCACCGATGACCTCGGCGCAGCTAATACCATGCTGAAAATGGTCAACATAGGAGGTCATGACCTCGTCTGCCTTGCGCGTCGTGATCTGCAGCGTCACGCGGTCGTAGCGACGATAGAAGCTGTCGATGGTCTTGGTCGAAATAAACTGGAACACGATGGAGTACGCCGCGTTGTCCCAGCCAAACATAAAGCCAAAGATCGCCAGGATAAAGCAGTTGAAACCAAAGATGACGCCCCAGATGGTCTTGCCCGTGTGGTTGGAGACCCACAGCGCGATAAAGTCGGTGCCGCCGGTTGATGCACCGGACTTGAGCGCGATGGCAGCGCCCAGACCCGAGACCACACCGCCAAAAATAATGAGCATGATCTTGTCGCCCAAAAACGGCGCGAAGTGAAAGACGTTGAGGAACAGCGACGAGAGCACGACCTGCATCATCGAGAAGATGACGAAGCGCTTGCTAATGCCGCTCCAGCATAGGAGCGCCACGGGGATGTTGAGCGCGAGCATGCCGAGCGAGATGTCGATATGAACGCCGCCCAGCGAGGTAACGCGATCGAGCAGGACCGCGACGCCGGTGAGTCCGCTCGGAAGCAGGTCGGCAGGCTGAATGAACGCCTGGATCAGAAATGTCTGGAGAACGGCGGAAATTGTGACCGCCACGGCGGTGATGGCGCGGCGGACGATGGTGAGGCGGCCGAGCACGAGCACGCGGTCCGTGAGCTGATCGATGGCGTTCGCCACGTAGGCTCCCTTCGAAGGCAGATGTAGTTGTGGGGCATGCCGGCGATTGTAACATGGAGCGACAGAGGGCGCCTCAATTCACCCTCTCTCGACAACCAAAACGGGACCAGCAACTCCTACGACCAAAGGGCAAAAATCTAAGTGAGTAGACTTTTTACGATCTGCCGAGCACACCCAAAACTGCCACCTCTGTGACCTGCGGTTTTACTAAGGCAGAAACGCTTTGTGCTCGGCCTGCGCCAAAAAGCCTACTCACTTAGCCCGAATCGAAGCCAAGCGGATCAAAATTGATGCCAAATTAAGCTAATCCGCAGCAAATGACGCGTGAACCAGTGCTTCTCGCGGCGGATTGACACTACAAAGCGGCCAAAATGTCGGACAGGTTGTCGATGACAACGTCGGCGGCAGACTGATCAAGGCTGACGCCCTCGTGCGGACGCAGCGCCAGGACTCGGGCGCCGGAGCGCTTGCCGGCCTCGATGCCCAAAGGCGAGTCCTCGATAACCAGGCACTCGGCAGGCTCCACCCCCAGCGCTTCCATGGCACGCAGGTAAATCTCGGGGTCGGGCTTAAACGCGCTGCACTCGTGACCGCTGATGGTGTAATCCAGCACGTCGGCGATACCGGCAATCTCCACCAGCTCGTCAATGAGCTCGCGATAGGACGAGCTCGCGATGGCGCACTTCACGCCGCGCTCGCGCAGTTCACGCATCACCGGCTCCGTCTGCTCGTTGAGCAGCTCGGCATACGGAACGGGGTGGTCCGGGCTGTAGACTTGCTTGTACTCCACGCGCAGGCGCTCGCGCAGCTCAATATCGTCGGGCACCAGCGACTTCCAAATGGCGGGCTCGTTAGACCCCGAAAGATCGGGAATCTCGTCAAAGTGGAACCCCTTCTCTTCCATAAACGCCACGCGACGGCGGTTGTAGAACCACTCGGTATCGACCAACACGCCGTCCATGTCAAACAGCACAGCCTTGATCATACGCATCTCCTCCCACCTGCCAAAAAGGGACAGGTTTATTTTGGTAGGTTTTATCTGGGGTTTTATGACTCGACAGACACGCCCCCAGAGCAAAAAGGGGATGGGGCGCAAACCCCATCCCCTCTCAATCAACCCGTAAGGTCTACTTACTTGTGATTAGTAGGAAAGCTTCCACATGTAGCGACGCATGGTCAGCGGGTGCTGACGGGCCTCGGCGATCTGGTTGCCGTACTCGCGCATAACGGCGAGGTGCAGCAGCGGGTTGAAGTAGGTGACGACGCTCGCGGGCACAGCGTCAGCCAGGCCGTAGTCCTTGGAGTCGATCAGAGCGACCTTGGCGCCCATGCGCTCAAGGAAGGTGAGGGCGCGGGCGTCCATCGGACGGGTAGCACCATCGGACATGAAGAAGACGTAGGGCTTACCCTCGGTGGAAACCTCGAACGGGCCGTGGAAGTACTCGCCGGTGTTGTAGGCGGCGGCGTCGATCCACTGCATCTCGGTGAACAGGAAGGCGGCGTGAGAATAAGCCATCTTCTCGGAGGCACCGGAAGCCATGAAGTAGATCATCTTGTCGTCCTTGAAGTCCTCGGCGAACTTCTTGGCGAGCTTCTTGCAGTGCTGAGCGGCGTTCTCGCAGAGATCGAAAACGTTGGTGAGGCCGGTGATCATGTCCTCGTAGTGGTCATAGCCCTCGGTCTGCTGAAGGATCTCGAGAGCAAGAGCGATGGCATAGCCGGGCTTCTCGCACTTGGCAGCGTAGTTGGCGTGGAAGCCGTGGACGATGACGTGGTCGGCGTCGACGGTCAGAGCGGAGCCAGCCTTGTTGGTGAGGGAGACGACCGGGCAGTTGTGCTTCTTGGCGGTCTTGTTGGCCTCGACGGTCTCGGGCGTAGAGCCACCGAGGGAGCAGGTGATCACGAAGGTGTGCTCGTTGACCCAGGAAGGCGTGTCGTAGTTGAACTCGTTAGCGGTGAAGATCTGAACGTTCAGCTTGTCCGTGTTGTTGGCCAGGAAGTACTTGGCGGGGTACAGGTCGGACATGGAAGCACCGCAGCCGACAAAAGCGACGCTGTGGATCTCGTGGTTGGACAGGACGTCAGCGACGATCTGCTTAGGGAGGTTAAGGTCGATCTCGTACATCTGACACATTCCTTTCGATTTTTGCGGCGCCACATTGCCGGGCGCTCGCAGGGTTACCGTAATTTGGACCGAGTCGCCGGCCCGTTGAGGATGCGACAAAGGGACTGTCCCTTTGACACATTTGGGGATGGAAGCCTGCCTGGGGTATGGGATGCCAGGCAGGCCCCCGGGGGAAAGCGGTTAGACGCTTGATCGCGACTAGGCCAGGATGCCGGCCGCGGAGAGGGCGATGCCGCCCACGATGGCGATCACGAGAAGCCAACCGGTGTTGACGTTCTTCTTGATGAGCCAGTACATAAGGCCGGTGAGGCCAAGGGAGATCATCTGGGGCATCATACCGTCCAGGATGTCCTGGATAACGACGGTGCCCTCAGCGAACTGCAGCGGGGTGGTGGCGCCGATCAGCGTGGCGATCATGCCGCCCACGGACATAAGACCCACGATGCCGCAGACATACATGAGCTTCTCCATGAGGTCGCCGCCCTGAAGCTTGCTCAGGTACTCGTGGCCACCCTGATAGCCCATCTTGGCTGCGAACCAAGTGATCAGCACGGAGGGGACGATGGAGATGAGCATGGCCAGGATCGGGCCCATGATGGAGCCCTGCTGAGCCAGCTGAACGCCCAGACCAAAGGCGATAACGCGGATGGTGCCCTGGAAGAAGGAGTCACCGATGCCGGAAAGCGGACCCATGAGGGAGGTCTTGACCGCGTTGATCGAATCGGGGTCGAAGTTCTCGGGATCCTTGGCGTACTCCTCCTCCATGGAGGCGGCGAGGCCCAGGACGAAAGCGCTCGTCTGCGGGGTGCAGTTGTAGAACGCCATGTGACGGTGGTAAGCCTCTTTCTTAGCAGCGAGCTGCTTGGGGTCGGACTCATCCGGATAGAGGCGATCGAGCGTGGGAACCATGCCGTAGAGGAAGCCCATGTTCATCTGACGCTCGTAGTTCCAAGAGGCCTGGATGGCCCAGGAGCGCCAGAAGAACTGGCTGACCTTCTTGTTCAGGGACACGTCCTTGGTTGCGGTTGCCATAGTGTGTTCCTCCTTAGTCTTCGTCGTCTTCGAGCGGATCGTAGTCGGAATCGACACCGGCGGCTGCATGGGAACCGTTGAACTTGAAGCCCATGAAGACGACAGCCAGGCATACACCGATCAGAGCGACCGCGATGACGGACAGGTTGAGGTAAGCGGCGAGCAGGAAACCGATGAACAGGAACGGAGTCATGCCCTTCTTGATCATCATGGTGAGCAGCAGGGCCAAGCCGTAGGCGGTCATGATCTTGGTCGAAACGTTAAGACCAGTGGACAGCCACTCGGGAACCATGTTGACGATGGCCTGAACCAGGTCGGTGCCAACAAAGACGGCCAGGAAGATCGGCAGGAAGTACATGATGGCGTACAGACCGGAGCCGGCGCAGATGTGCATACGGTAGGCGGTCTTAAATTTTCCGTTATCGATCGCGCTATCGGCCACATGGGTGAGGGCGGCGATGATGGAACGGAAGACAATGCCGAGGAGCTGACCCAGGACGGCGACCGGGATGGCGATCGTCATGGCGGTCTCGGCGGAAGCATCGGTCAGGCACGCGAAGGCAGCGGCCACGATGCCGCCCAGGACCATATCGGGCGGAACGGCGGCGCCGACCTGCACCAGGCCCATGGACACGAGCTCGACGGCGGCACCGACGGCGAGGCCGGTGGGCACATCGCCCAGCAGCAGACCGACGAGCGTAGCGCCAACGAGGGGCTGCTCGAAGTTAAGACGACCGAGCAGGCGGGAGTCCCACATGCAGAACACGCCGACGAGGCCGACGAGCACCGCACTGATGAACGTATTCATACCCTTCTCCTTTCAGTCAGGCAAATGCCTGGTTGATTACAGCTTGGCGTCGATGTCGACGCTCTGATACGTGGGGGTCTGCTGGACGTAGAGCTTGATGCCCATGTCGAGCAGCTGGTTGACGTCGGCCTTCTGGGTGGCGTCGAAGAAGACGGAGCTGTCCTTGCCGCCAATCTGGTCGGCACCGTCGTGGTTGGCGGTGGCGCCCAGGTTGATGGCGTCGAGCTTGTAGCCCTGGCAGAACTGCAGCATCTCGGCCGTGTTGCCAAAGACGAACATGACGCGCTCGCCGAGGGTGTTGAGCTTGCCCATCTTGGCGAGGGCACGCTCAACGGTGAAGACGTTCAGGCGCACGCCCTGGGGCTTGGCCAGCTTAAGAGCGCCCTTCTTGATCTCATCGTTGGCGGCAGCGTTGTCGACGACGATGATGCGCTCGGCCTGGACCTTGGTGGTCCAGGTAAAGACGACCTGGCCGTGCAGCAGACGGTAGTCAAGACGTGCGAGGACGATCTTGGCGGGACCGGAGCTGTGACGGGGCGCCTTGGCCTTCTTGGCGGGAGCCGCGGCGACCTCGACCGGTGCGTTGGGGTTGGTCAGACCGGTGCGGGCCTCGTTGATGAGGGCCGCGAGCTCGGCACCCTTGATGGGAGCGGGGCTCATAGCGAGCGTCAGTGCCAGCGGGATGTTGAAACCGCTGATAACCGTGAACTCCGTGCCGTTCTTGGAAAGCTCGATCATGTTGTTGTTGACCGAGCTGCCGAGCATATCGGTCAGCACATACACGGTGTCGTCCGCGTTGAACGTGGCGATCATAGCCTCAACCTTATTGGTGATGGGCTCCTTGTCGTCACGAGCAAGCGACACGACGTGGACGTTCGACACGTCGCCGAGAACCATCTCGAGCGTGTCTTTGGCGCCTGCGGCCAGGCCGCCATGAGATGCGAGAATGATCTGATTCATCTTGCCTCCTCCTTTTCGTTATGGTCATTATAACGTCTTATACGTTGCTTATATTGCTAATTAGTATAAAGACCGTTTACCGGTGAAAATCGACCGTTGACGGGTTTAACGTACTTGAAACGTTGGGGTTGGTTAGCGAGCCTTGGCTGGATACGCCGCGATCCAGGCCTCGGCATTGGCCCCTATCGCACGAAGTACCAGGGGCTTTCCTGAACATTGGTCTGCAGCGTAATGCCCGTGCGCTCGGTAAACAGATCCATGTCCTGCGATTTTTCCGTCCACCACGCGTTGGGCTTAAAGGTCATACTCTCGACAATACGTTTGACGATGACGCTATTGCGCAGCTTGGAGAAGTCGGTGTTCATGATCAGGATGGACGAGAGCACCAACACGATGCCCAGGACCTTGATCGCGCCGGCGGGCTCGGCATAGATGCCGATGCCCAGCAGCACGGTAACCACCGTCTCGAACGACATCACGACCGGGACCTTCGACGTCTCGAGCCCCATGGACAGGCCCTGCATATACAGGATGTAGGCGACGGCCGTGGGAATCAGGCCAAAGCCCGCGAACAACAAGATAAGCTGTGGCGACATGGCAGCCGCCATATCGGGCCACGGGGCCGTGATGGCCGCCATAACCGCGCCGCCAAAGACGAAGCCCCAAAAGGTGACAGCCAGCGGGTGCACGGTTTTGGTCGCTATGCGGCTGAACACCGCTAGCAGCGCGCCGCACAGTCCGGCGATGACACCCGAGGTGACGCCCCAAACCGAGAAATGGAAACCCGACAGGTCGCCGTTCGTTACCGCGAGCACACAGCCTAGGATGTTACAGGCGATGGCCACGAGCTTTACCGACGTGACGCACTCTTTATAGAGCATGCGGCCCAGGATGCAGCCAAAGACCGGCGAGGTGTAGAGCAAAACCGACGCCGTGGACATGCCCACCTCGCGCATGCACTCGTAATAGCAGGTGTTGGCGGCGGCTAAACCGACGATACCGACAAGCGCGCAGGAAACAAGCTCTTTAGGACTTGCCTTGAACAGTGCCATGGGACCCGAGACTTTTCCCTCACGAGCACCTCCCTGGCAACCCATAAACGCCAAGACCGGAGCCATCAAGACGGCACCCGACAACAGGCGAAAGGCCGCCATGCTCTGAGACGAAACGCCCAAGGCCGATATTCCGTTAACAAAGATTCCGATGGTTCCCCACATGAGGGCGGCGATCAGCACCAACGCATAGCCCATATTGCTTCTCTTCAACGCAGCCTCCTTGGTTCTGTTTCCAATATGTTTCATGCTACGTTATAGTCGTTATATACATTTTTCAAGGCACAAATCGGCGGACGGGAAATCTCTTGAAACAAGGAGTGTCGCAGGTGCCGGCAGAAAGGGAACGTCCCCAAGTGCCGCTCTAGCAGTTGCGGTGAAATAGTTCTCAAACAGAGGCTTCACGCTCCCAAACAGGAACTATTCCACCGCAACTCATGAGGGGTATTGGGCTGTTAGGCCGCTCTATCCCTTAGTAATCCAGCTTCCACATGTAACGGCGCGTCATGTAATCCTTGTGGGTGACGGCGGAGAGCGCACGCATGTAGACGTTGTTGAGGATCGGGGCAAAGATCAGGTGGTTGAAGTATTCGCTCACGCTGTCCTTGATGTCGTTGAGGCCAAGCTCCTTGGCGTCGAGCTGGTAGACGCGCTCGCCGCCGTACTGGTTGACGAAACGAATGCCGCGCTCGTCGTTGCAGCGGCTGCGGCCGACGCTGATGAGCTGGAACAGCGAGGTGCGCTTGTCCAGGATCTCGAAGGGACCATGGAAGAAGTCGCAGGCGTTGATGGTGCAGGAGTCGATCTGCAGCATCTCCTGAACGTTGCAGATGCTAAAGACGTAGGCGGCACCAAAGAGCGGACCCTGAGCCATCACGTTGATGCAGGGCTTGTCGGCGTTCTGCTCGGCCCACTTGGCAGCGAGCGGACGGGTGTACACGACAGCCTTGCGATAGATGGGGTCGACCAAGTCGAAGGCGGCCATAGCGGTCTCGTACTCGGCATAGCCCTCGGTCTGCTGCGTGAGCTCCATGGCGATCATAGTCACGACGGCAGAGTTAGTGCGGCCCATGCAGGACTCGTCGATGGCAAGGCTGTCGTACTGGATCTTGTAGTCGCAGACCTCGGTGAGGCCGGACTCGTCAACATAGATGGCGATGGTGCTGGCGCCGTGGCCCTTGGCGACCTGGGCGGCGACGATGGTCTCCTTGGTGCCGCGCATGGAAACGACGACGGCCAGGGTGTTCTCGTTGACGTAGGCCGGGGTGGCGTGCACGAACTCGTTGCTGGTGTAGCTGGAGCTCACGACCTGCGTAGCCTCGTGCTCCATAAAGTACTGGGCAGGATAGTTGCCGCCGTTGGATCCGCCGGCGCCGATCCACACGACGCGCTTGATGCCGCCCTTGTCTGCCTTGTCAGCCAAAACCTGCGAAACGACGTCCTTGACCTGTTCCTGAGTAGTCATCGTGCATCAGCCTTTCTTCTCGTTTGATGCTCCTGATGGCATACAAGTTACATACATGTTTTGACGATGTCGACTAGTTGTATGCTATATTTGTCTTAGAAATTTTGCTGGTAAAGGTTTCGGCAATCCATTACCAGCGGTTTTGTTGTCATGTTGGATACATACTTGCTTCAGTAAGCATACAAGTTAGATACAGGTTGTTCGCATGAGCACTTCGTCAAAAAAGAACTTGGCCCAATACGAGCGTCTGGCGGGTACGCTGCGTGACCGCATCGCCGCCGGCACCTACGCGCGCGGAGACAAGCTGCCGTCCGAGATGGAGCTCATGGACGAATCGGGGCTGTCGCGCAGCACCGTGCGCCACGCGCTTAAGGTGTTAGTTGACGAGGGCCTGGTGCGCACCGAGCGCGGACGTGGCACCTTTGTGGCCGACACGCCCGCGCTCCACGAGAACAACCTGGTGTTTTCGAGCTATACGGCACAGGTCCAGGGTCAGGGCATGAAGCCCACCACGCGCACCGTGGACTCGGGCTTTGCCAAGGCGGCCGGCAGCATAGCCAAGTTCTTTGACGCTACCGTGGGCAGCAAGCTTGTCAAACTTGTCCGCCTGCGTTACCTGGACGATGCGCCACTGTGCCTGGAGACCACCTATTTGCCGCCAAGCTTTGGGTCGCTCATCGATCGCGATATCAACGGTTCGCTCTACGCCACGCTGCGCCAGGAATTCCATCGCGCGCCGGCCCAGGGCCACAAAACCTTTGAGGTGTGCTATGCCTCGCAAAACGAGGCGTTTTTGCTCAACGTTGAGCGCGGGCAGGCGCTAATCCTGATCACCGACTACGTTTACGACACCGACGGCCGCCCGCTCCATGTCTCCAAGCGCATTCAGCGCACCGACCGCGCCAAATACACCGAGCCCATCGGCTAGCGCACCAAACGAGGCAAAATGTACCTAATAAACGTTCTACCTGCGGTTTTTATTAAATCTCAAGCCGGCATGGCGCAAATGCCAACATCGCCTAGCAACACGCGCCGCCCAAGCTCAACTGTTCCTGCCCAGAATATCCAGCACCGTAAACCTAAGTGAGTAGACTTTTCGCGACCTGCCAAGCACACCCAAAACAGCCATCTCCGTGACCTGCGGTTTTACTAAAGCGAATAAGCTTTGTGCTTGCCCTGCGCCAAAAAGTCTACTCACTTAGCTCGCAAGGTGTCCCGAAGGGGCGATTCAGGTCAAAATAGTGTACGAACGCTACACTTCTTGCGGCGATTTGATACCGCAAGACTGCCAAAAACCTGCCAAAAAGGGACAGGTTTATTTTGCTCGGTTTTATCTGGGATTTTGCTACATCCGCAGGTTGGACCTATCAATCAAACAGCCCAACGCAAAGGCCGCCGCGAAAGAATTCACATCCTTCGCGGCGGCCTTTAACGTTTGCCCAGATAAAACCTGCCAAAATAAACCTGTCCCTAAATGGTAGGTTTGAATCCTTGGGTGACAAGTGCGGGGAACCAGGTTGGTTTGGGCTGGTTGGGGACGCGCTCGGCCAGGACCAGCTCCATCCAGCACATGTCGTACCAGCGGCCGAACTTTTGGGCGCAGCGATCGAAGGCGCCCACCAGGCGATACCCCATATGGGCATGGAAATCCTGGCTGTTGTGCGTCAGGTACTCGTCGTCCTTATCGTGCGGCACGGCGATGAGCGCGCACATGTTGGTGATGCCCATCGCGACCAAGCACTGCTTGAGCGCGTCGTGCAACCTGCGACCCAGTCCGCCGTGGCGCACGTCGCGCGCCAGGTAGATTGACGTCTCGACCGACCAGTCGTAGGCCTCGCGGCTGTTAAGCGCGCTCACATAGGCATAGCCCACTGGGCGCCCGTCCAGCTCCATCACCAGGTACGGATAGCGCTTGAGCGTACACTCGATGCGCCCGGCGAACTCCTCAACGCTCGGCACCTCGTATTCGCAGGTAATCGCCGTCTGGCGCACATATGGCTCATAGATGGCAAGCAACGCCGGCGCATCATCGGGCGTCGCCAGGCGAATCGTCGGCTCGGACATCTCGGTCATACAACCCTTCTCCCTCAAAAGCAAAGGCCGCCCTGCGCCAAACCCAGGCGTAGGACGGCCCTCGTCATTGCATCAAGCTACAGGACAGCCGCCAACGCGTCGATGTCCTCCTGCGTCGTGGCCCAGCTGGTGCAAAAGCGCACCACCGTGTGGGTCTCGTCGTACTTTTCCCAGTACTCAATCGAGGCATGCTCGCGAATGCGCGCCATGTCCTCGTTGGGCAGAATCACAAACTGCTGATTCGTCGACGTCTCCAAAAAGAACTGGTAACCGCGCTCGTGCAGTACGCGACGAAGCGCCTGAGCGGTCTCAATCGCCTGGCGACCAATCTCAAAATACAGGCCGTCGGTAAAGAGTGCCTCAAACTGCACGCCCGTCAGGCGACCCTTGGCCAGCAACGCACCGTGCTGCTTAATGCGCGGAATGGGGTGAGCCGGAGCGTGCATGCCGCAGAACACCACGGCCTCGCCGCAAAGTGCGCCGCACTTGGTGCCACCGATGTAGAACACGTCGCACAGCTGCGCCAGCTCGGGCAGGGTAATGTCGCACTCATCGGCCGCCAGCGCATAGGCCAGGCGGGCGCCATCCACAAACAGCGGAATCTCACGCTTCTGGCACACCGCATAAATCTCGGCCAGCTCGGCCTTGGAGTACAGCGTGCCGTACTCGGTCGACAGGCTCACGTACACGGCACCCGGGAACACCATGTGCTCGCAGCTCTCGTTTTCGTAGAACACCTGGATATAGTTTTCGAGATCATCGGCGTGCATCTTGCCCTCGTAGCCGGGGATGGTGAGCACCTTGTGGCCGCCAAACTCGATGGCGCCTGCCTCGTGACAGGCAACGTGGCCGGTCTCGGCGGCAACCACGCCCTCGTACGGCGCGAGCAGCATGTCAATCACCGTCGCGTTGGTCTGCGTGCCGCCCACCAGCAAAAACACGTCGGCATCGGGGGCCTGACAGGCCTCGCGGATCAGCTGCTTGGCACGCTCGGTGTGCGCATCGGTACCGTAGCCGGGCTGCGGCTCCATATTGGTGTCGACGAGCGCCTGCAGCACCGCCGGATGTGCGCCGTGGGAATAGTCGTTGTTGAACGCGAGCATGGCAATCCTCTCTTACCAGGTATCGGCCAGATGATTCAAACGGAGCTATTGTACGCCGTTGGGATAGGCAATGCGCGCGGTAAGGCACTCGAGTGCCAGTACCAGGGCAAAACCGCAGCTCACGTCAGTCAAAAAGTGTGCACCGATCACGATACGGCCAAAGGCGACGAGCGCCGCGACGGCCGCCGCCACCCAAAAGACCACGCGACGACGCGAAGGCTTTTCCGTAAAGGCCGCCGCGGGAAGCCCAGCGAGCATAAGGCCGATCGCCGCATGCGCGGTGTGCCCGCTCGCGAACGACTTAAAGCCGTCCTTGATTACGCCGGCCGCAATATAGCTCCACTTGTCGGGGTTGCCGATTACCCACCACGGCTGAAAATTGAGCCCCGGCGTGACCTCGATCACGCGCATGCGAGGGCGCGACCACAGCGGCTTGACAACCACGTTGAGGATGATGGCCTGGGCAACCCACACGACAAGCACCATCAGCGCCCAGCGCGTGAGATCGTCGGGGTCGGCGTCGCGCGTAAGGCGATAGGCGATGAGGTTGGCCGCGATGACCAATGCAAACGTCAGAACCAGCTGAAACGCAATAAGCTTGCCGCCGACGCGCAGCGATCCGATAATCTCGTAGCCGACCAGGCCCACGTTGATCAGAACGCCCAGCGCGGCGAGCCACTTGCTCGCCTTGGAATCGGGACGTGCCGAGCGCACGAGCATAACGCCCGCGATGCTCGCCGTCAGCTCAAACGGCAGCTCGCCGGCGGCCTCGATAAAGCGGCCGTACATGCTGCCGATGTTGAACAGCGCGCTCGAGATTTGGTAATCGAAAAAGGTGCCCACGCCCAGACAAAGGCACAGGACAACCGCGATAATGGCGGCATCTTTCTTATAGATATACCCGAACATGCTTTCCTTTCGATGGGGTCAGATTGCCCAAAAGAGGCATTTGCAGCGTCGACCCAATTAGTCGTCGTCGCTTGCACCCAGCTGCTGTAGCAGCATGAGGGCGACGGCCACCGGGCCGGTGCCGTCGCTGGCGTCGAGGCCTCGGCCCAGGCCGCTGCCCGCACCGGCGCCCGCCTTGTAGGGCACCGACAGCTTGCGGCTCTTGGGGAAGTTCACCGCGCCATAGCGATTCTTGAACTCAAAGGCCACCTTCTTGGGCACGTCGACACCCAAAAACGTGATGCGCCCACCGCTGAGCGTGACGCTCTCGAGCCCCAGACGCTCGCCGCGAATGCGGATACGCGCGCGGTTGAACAGGTTTAGCCCCGCCAACGGCAGCTCGCCGTGCGCGGCCTCGGTTTCCTCCTGTACCTCGTCGATGCTCTCCAGGTCCTCGGCCGCCGCGAGCTTTCGGTACACGAGCACGCGCTGATCCACCGCCGGCATGTACTCCTCGGACAGGAAGTAGTCGGCCGGCAGGTTGATGCCCACGCTCGCCGCCTCCACACCGGCGTCGTCATCGCCGCGCGCCTCGGCCACGGCCTGCCCCAGCATCTGCGTAAACAGGTCAAAGCCCACGCTCGACAGGTTGCCGTGCTGCTCGGCGCCCATAAGCGAGCCGGCGCCGCGGATCTCCAGGTCGCGCATGGCGATGCGCATGCCGCTGCCCAGGTCCTGGAACTCGGACAGTGCGGTCAGACGCGCCGTAGCCTCCTCGGTAAGAGGCAGCTCGCCTGGGAACATAAAGTACGCGTAAGCCTGCGTGGCCGAGCGGCCCACACGGCCCTTGAGCTGGTAGAGCTGCGCCAGGCCCAGGCGCTGCGAATCCTCGATGATGAGCGTGTTGGCCGTTGCGTTGTCGATACCGCTCTCCACGATGGTCGTGGCGATAAGCACGTCGATCTTTTTGGTCGCGAACTCGATCATCACGTCCTCGACCTCGCGCGGGCTCATCTTGCCGTGTGCCACACCCACGCGCGCCTCGGGCGCGGCCTCGTGCACGCGTGCCACAGCGTCGTCGATGGTCTTGACGCGGTTGGACACGTAATACACCTGACCGCCGCGGCCCACCTCAAGGCGAATCGCCGCGCTCACCACGTCGGGGTCGTACTCCCCCACGTGCACGATCACGGGACGGCGCCCGGTCGGCGGCGTGGTGATCAGGCTCATGTCGCGCACACCGCTCGTGGCCATCTGCATGGTTCGCGGAATGGGCGTTGCCGAAAGCGTGAGCACGTCGATCTGCTCGCGCAAGTTTTTGAGCTGCTCCTTGTGCTGCACACCAAAGCGCTGTTCCTCGTCGATGATCACCAGGCCCAGGTTCTTGGGGTTCACATCGGCAGAAAGCAAGCGGTGCGTGCCGATCAGCACATCGATCGTGCCCTCGGAAAACGCCTTAAGCGCGCGCTTTTGCTGCGCCGGCGTGCGAAAGCGGCTGAGCACCTCGACCTCCAGACCAAACGGGGCAAAGCGCTCAAAGAATGTCTCGTAGTGCTGCTGGGCCAGAATGGTCGTGGGGCAGAGCACCATGACCTGGCGGCCGGAGTCCACGCACTTAAACGCCGCGCGCAGGGCGACCTCGGTCTTGCCAAAGCCCACGTCGCCGCAAAGCAGACGGTCCATGGGCTTGGGCGCCTCCATGTCGGCCTTAATGTCGGCGATGGCCTCCAGCTGGTCGCGCGTCTCGTCGTAGGGGAAGCTCTGCTCCATCTCGATCTGCTCGGGCGTATCGGGCGGGCAGGCGATGCCGGTGATCGACGAACGGCGCGTATACAGGTCGACCAGGTCAAACGCCAGCTTTTTGGCATTCTTGCGCGCCTTGTTGGTGGCACGCGTCCAGTCGGCGGTGTTGAGCCTGGTCAGGCGCGGCTTGTCGCCGTCGGGACCAACGTAGCGCGTAATGCGGTCGACCTGCTCGAGCGGCACGTAGAGCTTGTCGCCGTCGGCGTATTCCAGCAAAAAGTAGTCGCGCTCCTTGCCGCCCACTTCCTGGCGCGCGATCTCGCTAAAGAGCGCGATGCCGTGGGTAGCGTGCACCACGTAGTCTCCCGGCTTAAACGGGAAGGTGATCTGCGTAATGTCAACCTTGCGGCGGCTGCGCGCACGGTTGGCATCCATGCGAGCGTTGAGGTCGGCGATCGAGAACACAGCCAAATTGGCGTCGGGCACCACCACGCCCTGCGGCAGGGCAGCGTCCACAAAGGTCACGCGCCCGCACGAGATGGTGGGCACGGCGGCACCGGCGGCAGCCTGGGCCGCACCCGCCTCGAGCGAGCGGGCGTTGAGCGCATCGGCCTTGCGCTCACGAATGGAAGCATGGGCCTCCTGGCGTGCGGCACGGTCGGCGGAATCCGCCGCCGCCACGCGTACGCGCTCGCCGATCGCACCGGCATTTTCGGGTGCCGCGGTCAGCGATTCCTCAAAGGTAATGCCCTCGTCGCCAAAGGTGAGCTCCATCGACTCGCGCGCGCCGCGGTCGGGGATGGCAAACACGCAGGCATAGCGCTTGCCCACGACCTCCTGGATGCGCGTCATAAAACGGTTGTCCGAGCCTGCGATGGCAGGCTGCTCAATCTTGAGCTCGGCCGTCACCGCACCGCCGGCACGGATGAGGCTCACATAGTTCAGGCGTTGCTGGGAACCAAAGTCGAGCTGCTGGGCACGCACGTACAGGCCGTCCAAGCGGTCGACCCCCGCCTCGCCGGCACGCGCCTCGATATCCTCGTAGGCGCGCAGGCAATCGTCGAACAGCGAGCGCGGCTCGGACAGCACCACGAGCGCCTTGCCGCTCACGTGCGACAACGGGCTCACGGTCTGGCAGTACATCACCGGCAAAAAGCGGTCGAGCTCGGGCGTGACGATGCGTGCATCCACCATCTCGAGCAGCGCCGCCAGCTTACTGTCGTCCTGGCTGGCGCGGTAGAGCGCCACGTGCATGTTGTGAACGGCCTCGTCGGTGAGCGCCAGCTCGCGACAGGGGAAGATTTCGATGCTGTCCTCGTTACCGATGGTCTGGCCCGTGGAGCTCACCATGCGACGGATGCGGTCGATCTCGTCGCCGAAAAACTCAATGCGCACGGGCGCCTTTTCCTGTGCGGGGAACACCTCGACGGTGTCACCGTGCACGCGGAACAGGCCGGGCGCGTCGGCGGCGCCGGCATTGGTGTAGCCCATGCCCACCAAGCGCTGCGGCACCTCGTCAAAGGGAATCTCCTCGCCCACCGCAAAGGTCGTCGACTCCCAGTAGCGGCTCTCGACTGGCGGCACACAGCGCAGCAGCGCGCGGGCCGAGGCGACCATGATGCAGTTGTCCCCGCGCACGATGCGCCCGAGCGCCTCGCAGCGCTGCGCCACCACGGCGTCGTCGGGCGCCTGCTCGCGCCACGGATAGTCCTTGCGCTCGGGAAAGCGGCACACGTGCGCCAGGCCCACGTAGGCGGCAAGGCTACGAGCGGCGCGATCGGCCGCATCCTCGCCACTCACAACGTAGACCGTCGGGCGCGGACGGCGCGCAAACTGGGCGGCCGCCATAAGCGTGCGGCCCGACTGCGACACAGCCAGCGTCACGTCCTCGCCGGCATCGAGTCCGGCCTCGACGGTCTGCAAGGCCTCGGCAGTGTAGAGCTGCGCGGCTATACGGTGAATGAGCATGCTGTTCCTCCGGCATCGCAACGCCAAAAGCCCGCCGGGGCAAGCTCGGCGGGTATACGGCGGATTTCGATTGCTGCCATGGTAGCGCATGGAGTGGGGTCCAACCCAAGGACGCAGACAGCGCCGCAAGAAAAACGCCAGACGGGGCGAGCCGCCTGGCGCAATCGGAGTGAGTTATATGCCGAGTCTAGTCATAATTGATGCTCTGCAGGACAAACGAAGGAGCGCCGTCGCCCGCAGTCACCTTCACCACGGCGGTTCCGGACATCATGGGCGTAGAGTCCGCCCCAATCGTCGCCTTCAGCTGATCGGCAGGCAGTCCATAAACGCTCTCGGGAACATCGGAAATCAGCGGAGAAGAGATGCCGTTATAGCTCTGCGCGGCATAGGCCTCAAACGTAAGGCAATACATGTTGTCGCCCAGGTCTTCTGCCTCCGAAACGATTGCCGGAATAGGCGAGCCAGCAAAGCCATGCATCGCATTAAAGTACAGATAACCATCCTGAACCGTAGCTCTCGTGACAAGATTGTCAGGCAGTCCATCATCGGCATCGATATGCATCTCGTCGTCAGACAGCGTTATGCCAAACAGCCGGTTCATCTCGCGCCTCATGGAATCAACAGGTATTTTTTCGGTGTAGGACTTGCCGTTCACGTCCCCGCCCTTTTCCACGCGGTTCGTAGTGTTTTCGAGCAGGTGATTAAAGACGAAAATCGTCATGCCACGCTTTTCCTCTGCAGACAAGCCGTCCGTCGCGTCAAACAAAGAAAGTCCGCCTCCGCTATTGCGCGCAAACTGCTCCTCCGTAAAGTTCGACAGGAACAGGTTTGCAGCAGCATAGGTTGCCTGGTCGTTGAGGTCGACCTTTACGCTACTGCCGGTCTCCTCGGGCTCTTCTGCCTCATCCTCGTCGTCGGCAGGCTTCTCCTTGGCGCTTCCCTTGTCCTTATGCTCGGCCGAACCCTCGTCGGACCCCAGCACCGTAATCTGCGACGAGTTGCCCTGTCCAAGTGGACCCAACACGCCGGTCAGCGCCAGCGCGGCACCGCCGGCCACCAGCACGCCCGCCACGCACACGCCGATAATCACCGCGCGCTTATGCGATTTTTTCTGCACGGGAGGCATCCCTGCCGCCGGCATCGACGCAGGCTCGACAGGCGCGGCCGCCGGAGAAGCAGCGCCCATGCGCGCCCCGCAGTTCGTGCAAAATTCAGTTCCATCGGGCATCTCGGAGCCACACTTGGTGCAAAACATATTCGGGCATCCCCTCACAACAAACGGCATCTGTCGCCATCATATTGAGCCCTCAAAACGCAAATGTGTTGCGCAACATTGGCCACAGCCTTCGGACGCCGGCAAAACGTGCCGGGCCCTACCCCGTCACGCGCACGCTGGGACAAAGGTCGGCCAGCGGGCATTCGTCGCATTTAGGCTTGCGGGCGTCACGCAAACTGCACGGCGGTCATCAGCACCCGGTCCGCTCACCCAAAACGCGCATGCCCGAACGCCCTCGACACAAAACAGCCTGATCGGACAGCATCAATTATCAGCTTCCACCTGCACTACTTTGCAATTATGGCAATTGCTACTTTATAGTTGTGGTAACTTCTAGTTAGTAATTATGGTTTTTTGCCTTAACAATGTGGCAAATCCCAAAGACCTGCCACGAAACCCGGCGGATACCGACAAGCTCGGCACGAGACTTTCGAACCAAAAGCATGCCTGCGAGCATGCGATGCAAGACACGAAGGGCGTTAAAAATGATTGAGCGAACCATGGCCCAAAAGCTACGCGGCATGTCAGAATGGTTTCCCGTCGTCTCGCTTACAGGGCCACGCCAAAGCGGCAAGTCAACTCTCATCAAGGCCGTCTTTCCTGAATATGAATATCTCAACCTCGAGAACCCGGAAGTCCGTCGCGCCGCACTCGATGACCCCGTCGGCTTTATCAGCAGGCGCCCTGATCACCTGATCATCGACGAGGCCCAATATGCACCGGAGCTGTTCAGCATGATTCAGGTCGCTTCCGACGAGCGCGGAAGGACCGGCCAGTATGTATTGTCCGGCTCGCAAAACTTTTTGCTTATGCACAACATCCAGCAATCGCTTGCTGGGCGCGTCGGCATGCTCAAACTCCTACCTCTCTCCTACCAGGAGCTCAGCGATACGCAAATCTCGCTTGACACCTACCTGATTCGCGGGGGATACCCGCGCATATATGACACGGGCATCCCCACCGATATGTTCTACCAAAATTACCTTATGACCTATGTGGAGCGCGACGCGGGCGGCCTTCTCGACGTGCGTAACCTGAGCTCCTTTAGAAAAATGATCGGGCTGTGCGCGGCCTGCGTGGGAGGGCTGCTCAACCTATCAAGGCTCGCCGCCGATGTGGGAGTCGCCACGGCGACAATCAGCTCGTGGCTTTCGATCCTGCAATCAAGCTATTTGGTGTTCCTGCTTCAGCCATATGCTGGAAACATGCGCAAGCGGCTTACCAAAGCGCCAAAACTGTACTTCTACGACACGGGACTACTTTGTCATCTGCTTGGCATTCACGACGAACACAGTCTCATGAACCACCCCCTATGCGGGGAAATATTCGAAAACCTCGTTGTCTCGGAACGCCAGAAGGCATATCTCAACAGAGGCATCGAGCCCACGCTTGTGTTTTATCGCGACGACAGCAAACGAGAGATCGACCTTATCGATCTAACAGAGCAGGCTCGCCCGCAGGCGTTCGAAATCAAATCGGGCGCTACCTATCGAGACACATTCGCTCGACACCTACGCTCTGTTGGTTCCGAACTTGGCATTCCCGCAAAGGACCGAGCCGTCGTATATCACGGCTCCGAGCGCTACGATACCGAGGGCGCATCGGTTGTGCCGGTAGAAGAGTTCTTGCTTCGGGAGTCGTAGCGAGCGCCGTGGTCACCGACCGCGTCTCGATTTGTGCTACCCGGAGACACACAAGAGCGGCAGTACCCTGCCCTTGCAACCTAGCCCACCCGTACGCTGGGGCATAAATCCGCCAGCGGGCATTCGTCGCATTTAGGCTTGCGGGCGTCGCAGATCTCGCGACCAAAGGAGATCCACTGGTGGTTGACCGGCTCCCAATATTCGTGCGGCAAAATCTTGAGCAGGTCCTGCTCGGTCTTGAGCGGCTCCTTGGCGTGCGTCTTGGGACTCAACATCAAGCGGTGCGCGATGCGGTTGACGTGCGTGTCCACCGCGATGCCCTCCACGATGCCAAACCCCACGTTGAGCACGATGTTCGCGGTCTTGCGCCCTACGCCCGGCAGCTTGACGAGCTCCTTCATGTCCGCCGGCACCTCGCCGCCGTAGTCGGCGACGATCATCTGCGCCGCCTCCACAGCGTGCTTGGCCTTGCTCTTATAGAAGCCGAGTGACTTGATCGTGTCTGCCACATCGGCCACGCTCGCCCCGGCCATGGCCTCGGGCGTGGGCCACCGGGCAAACAGCTGCGGCGTCACTTTGTTGACCTGTGCATCGGTCGTTTGCGCCGAGAGCAGCACGGCAATCAGCAAGCGGAAAGGATCCTCGTGATCCAAAAAGCACTCGACCGGGCCATAGCGACGGTTGAGGCGCTCACACACCTCGATGGCGCGCTCGCGCTTGGCGGCATTGGTCTCGCGTGGCATAACGACTCCTCGGCTCGGCAGAAACATAACTTCTCGGAAACGATTGTCCCACGTACGGGGACCTTAAGCCTCCAAAAATGCGCCGGTCTGGCGGCCCCACAGGCTTGCGTACTCGCCGCCCGCCTCGACGAGCTGCGCATGCGTGCCGTCCTCGACAATCTCGCCGTCTGCCAGCACTACGATGCGGTCGAGCGCCGCCACGGTGGACAGGCGATGCGCCACTACAATGGAGGTGCGGCCGCGCATCAGGTTCTCGAGCGCCTCCTGCACCAACGCCTCGGACTCGCTGTCCAAGGCAGACGTCGCCTCGTCGAGCACCAGAATCGGCGCGTCTGTTAGGATAGCGCGGGCGATGGCCACGCGCTGGCGCTGGCCGCCCGAAAGCTTAACGCCGCGCTCGCCCACCATGGTGTCAAAGCCATGGGGCAGGCGGTCGATAAACTCCAGGGCATTGGCCAGGCGCGCCGCCTCGCGAATTTGTTCGTCGGTGGCGTCGGGGCGGCCGTAGGCAATATTTTCACGGATAGAGCGATGGAACAGCAGCGCCTCCTGCGGCACGTAGGCAACCTGGCGGCGCAAGCTCTGCTGTGTGCAGCGCGAGACGTCCTGGCCGTCCACGAGCACACGACCGCCCTGCACGTCGTCCAGGCGCAGCAACAGCTTGGTGAGCGTCGTCTTGCCCGAGCCCGATTTGCCCACCAGGCCCACGCGCTGGCCCGCCGCCACATGGAGCGTCAGGTCGTGAAACACGCTCTCGCCCGCCGCGGCGTCACGGTACGCAAAACTCAGGTGTTCAAAATCAATCGCACCCTCGCGCACCTTGAGCTCGGGAGCATTCGCGTCGTCTGCCACCAGACGCGGCTCGTCCAGCACGCGCGTCATCTCGGCCGCATCGCCCAGCGCGCGGTTGATACGCTGCATCATGGAGCTCACGTAGTTCAGACGCATAGTGAGGTTGTACGTATAGGTAAAGATCATGACGAGCGAGCCGGCCGAAATGCCAAACCACGCGTTGCCGCCCGCGACGAACACACTCACCACGGCCATAGTAATGACGATAAGGCCCGAAGTCGTAAAGTTGCGCTGCATCATGGCGTGCATCGAGACCGTCTCGGCGTCGCGCGCGGCACGGTCAGCGGTATCGAATAGGTCGCGCTCAAAGTCCTCACGCCCGCAGGTCTTGACGGCCAGGATGTTCGTGACCGCATCGGACAGCACGCCCGACAGCTTGTTCTGAGCGGCGGACGTCGCGGCCGAAAGCGGCATGATGCGCTTGTACATAAGCCAGACAAACGCAATGTAGATGACCATGATGCCCACCAGGATCACGGTAAACGTCGGCACCACCGGAGCGAGCGCCGCCACCGTGCAGACAACCGAGGTGATAGTGGGGATAAGCGAATACACCGTCACGTCCACCAGGCCCGTGTAGCCGCTCATAAAACGGCTCGTCTGGCTCACGAGCGATCCGCCAAATCGGCTGGTGTGGAACGTCATGGACTGGTTGGAGAGCGTGTCAAAGCACAGGCGCGCCAGGTGATAGTTGCCCGCAATCTCGAGCTTGTAGACGGTGTAGTCCTGCAGCTTGGAGAGGATCTGGCCTACCAGGTTAACGAGCACGAGCGCCAGAATGTAAGGACCAAAGACCTCAAACACTTGATCGCCCGCCACGGGGCCCGCTTGGACGCGGTCGACGATAAGCGCCATCACGTAGGTGTTGGCAAACGTAAGCAAAAAGATGTAGCCCGCCGACGAGAACACCGAGAGAAAGACGATCAGCGGCTGCGTGCGTGTGACATCCCAAAACCGCCGCAGCGTGCGGCGCACGGTCGAGCGCTTGAGCGGGCTGGTGCTTCTCTGAGACATGGGCTTCCTTTCGCGTCTGATAGGGCGAGAGGCCATTGTTGCACATTGAAGCGCGCTTCAGTCAAGCGCGATGCGAAAAGCGCCCGCGCCCCGCGTCCGCGCTGGCGCTCCGCCGTCCATTTCGGCTAGTCCTCGTCCTCTTGGTCTGCGGGCAGGCCTGCGGACGTAAGCCCCAAGATCGCGTCGGCCTGGTCGGTATCCTCCAGCGCGTCGATGTCCTTGAGCTTGCGTTCCATAACGTTAGTGCGCGTGGTGATGATGCCCTCGACCGTTTTGCCCGCGGTCTCGATCTGCTGCTGGGCACGGCGCAGCGCCGCCTGATAGCGCGGCAGCTCGGCCTTGACGGCGGAGAGCACGCGCAGCACGTCGTCGGTGCGCTTTTGCAGCTTAAACGTCTGGTAGCTCATCTGCAGGCTGTTGAGAATGGCGGCCATGGTGCTGGGGCCGGCAACGTTGACGTGATAGTCGCGGCCCAGGGTCTCGATAAGCCCGGGGCGGCTGACGACCTCGGCGTACAGGCCCTCAAACGGCACGAACATAATGCCAAAGTTGGTGGTCGCCGGCACGCTCAGATACTTCTCGCAGATATCCTTGGCCTCGCGCTTGACCATCGCATCAAGCGTCTTGCGCGCAGCGGCGACGGCCTCCGTGTCGCCCGACTCCTGGGCGTCGAGTAGATGCTCGTACGCGTCACCCGGGAATTTGGAGTCAATCGGCAGCAGCACGGGATCGCCCTCGTCTACCGGCAGCTTGACGGCAAACTCAACACGCTCCGAGGCGCCAGGTTTGGTGGCGACGTTTTCCAGATACTGGTCGGGCGTAAGGATGTCCGCCAGGATCGCGCCCAGCTGTACCTCGCCCAAAATGCCGCGCGCCTTGACGTTGCCCAGCACGCGCTTAAGGTCGCCCACGCCGGTAGCGATAGATTGCATGTCGCCCAGGCCCTTGTACACGGCCTCGAGCTGGTCGCTCACTTGCCTAAACGATGCGGACAGACGGTCGTTGAGCGTACGGGAGAGCTTCTCGTCCACCGTCGCGCGCATCTGGTCGAGCTGCACGTTGTTGTCCTTGCGGATGGCGCCCAGCTGGGCATCAACCGTCTCGCGCACCTTGTCCAGGCGGTGCTCGATGCCCTCGCGGTTGGCGCCGAGCTGCTGAGCCGTCTCACGGCGCAGGTCATCCATACGGTCGCCAGCCTGCGAGAACTCGCGCGCAATGGTCAGGTAGCGTTGCTGCTCCACGGCGGCGTCGGTCGTCTGCTGCTGCGCGATGGCGTTTGCCGTACGGCGGGTTTCTGCCAACGCCACATTAAGGGCGTCGAGTGCATTGTTGGCCTGTTCAAGTGCCGCCAGCGTCTCCGCGCCCTTGTCGCCACGTTCCCGCAGCTCGGCACGAAGGCCCTTAAGCTGCAGGGCGCAAACCACAGCAACTCCCACCGCCACCAAGGCAATCACAACAAGCGCAATATCAATAGCAGACATAGACTCCGCCCAACAAACCCAATCGATTATCAATCAAAACCGCGATCAATCTTACCCCGCCACACGCACCGGGCGGCCGGCCCCTTCTTTGGTGCCGCTCCCCTCCGCATATTCCATAATGCGGCGCGCCGTTTCCCTGCTCACCTTCGCGTCATCACCGGCTAAGTATGCGTACACGTTTCCCTTATTCAGATTCAAATCGCGGCAGAGACCGTAGCGCGTTACGCCCGACTTCCCTAGCGCTCCCAATGTTCTTTTTCGCATCAGGGCGTTGATCCTTCTGTCCGCCACTGGCTTTTCCTTTACCGCTCTATACGCACGCCAAACGTTGGCATAACGGTTAGGGAGCTCACTTTTGGCGCATAGAGACGCCATGCTACCCGCTTGATCGTACAAGGACAAAACGCCTCGGTAATCCTCTTCCATCCACGAGCCCTCGGATAAACCCAGAACGTATTCGGCTTTTCCTTGCGCTAAAGCGAGCAAAAACAGAGGCTCCGCCACGCGCGGCTCAACCGTTGTTGCCTGCTTTACAAGCTTCCTAAAACTCAGCGACTGCTGTCCGGATAGCTCTCGGCAATAGCCTTTCAAAAATCCCTCAAAAGTCAGATTCAACCGAGCACCTCCTTTTTGTATTGCCTGTATGCGCAGACCATCTCTTGATAACTCCGCTCCGAAGGCGACGAGGCCAACGCCTCTCCTTCATCGAATATAAGCCGCTCGAGCAGATCCCAATCAAGTCGGTCGATAAATGTTCGACTATGGAGGTCGACGATGTCGTTCGGACGATAGGCATAGAGCTTCATCACCGCCAGATCCTCCAAAGATGGCGTAAAGTACCTGATAAAACGCGCCCCAATATCCAAGGGAATCAAACGATCTTCGTAATTGAATGGCATCTGATTACAATATGCCACCGCCATACCATTCACCTCGGGGTATCGAGCTATGATCTCGCGGAGGCACCTGTCTGCCTCAAACACATCTATGTCATGTGTAACCGACCGATTCGTCACATCGTTTAGCATGAAGGCGCTTCCTCCCACCAATACAACGCTCGGCCTGTCGTCTCTTGGACCTATTTCCAGCTCCGCCTCTTCGTCAATGCCCAAAAGAGTCTGCTCTAAATCCTGCTTATACATAGCAAATCCTATTATTATTCATCTTCAATAATACTATTCAGTCGCACGACAGGACCCATAGGATGCAAGAATTCTACTCGTGACGATAATCCCTACACCCAAGAAGGCCTAATGTGACAAACGCTAGTTCTCCCAGCCGGTGCGGATGGTTGTTATGACATCACCTAGGCGCTGGCCGAGAGCTGACAGATGTTGGAGCACTTCGCTGGGCGAGGCACCGTTGAGGATGCAGGTGAGCGCATACGAGACCAAGAAAATCGCCGCAAGTCCTAACGGAATGAGCACGATCATCGCTAATGTGCGCAGGCGCTGGCCCACGCGGCGGTGACGCGTGCGGCGTTTGTCAAACGCAAGCTCCTGCGCATACGAATCTTGTTGTACGGAATAGTTCTCTGGCGCCGATCCGCCCGCAGGCGAAACCGCGGGCGCGGCATTTTGCGCAGGAGGCTGGGCGGCTACCCCTTGCATTTGCATCTCCATAAGCCGTTGCTGTTGGCGCAACATGCGCTCGGCTTGTTGCTGCGGGGTCTCAAGAAACAGATCCATGCTGGCCTCCAAAATCGGAGCATTCGACGCTTGCGCCCAGCATCCCGCACCGCCAAGGCCACGGCAACGCAATCCGTAGCAATAGCTGCAAAGTTTCTTGCTGACAAAAGCTGTCGAAAACCTCAACAACTCCCCTACCGGCACTTTCTCTGAGCTTTTTTCGCCAGCAATCTTTTGGCCTTTCACCCTTACGCCAACTGACCAAAATCTAACCAAAAGCTTGACGGAAAGTGTGGAGACAGGGACCCCACACACAAAAACGTGCCGCCCCATAAGGGGCGGCACACAAACATAATTATCAGCTTTTCTACAGCGGGCAAGCGACGACCCAAGGCAGGTGGGGAGGGCCGGATTACCTTCCCTCAACGCGACCCTGCGGAGCCGTGAGCGGGGAGGGAAGGTAATCCGGCCCTCCCCGCCCAGCCCGCGTTCGCGTCACGCGCTAGTAGTTCACCACCTGCTCCTCAAAGTAAGCCTTCGGGTGGTTACAAACCGGGCACACCTCGGGCGCCTCGGCGCCCACATGCAGATGCCCGCAGTTCAGGCACTTCCACACCTTCACGCCCTCGCGCTCAAACACCTCGCCCGACTCGATGCGCTCGACAAGTTTGTTGTAGCGCTCCTCGTGGGCCTTCTCGACGGCGGCGACACCACGGAACTTTGCGGCAATCTCGGCAAAGCCCTCTTCCTCGGCGGTCTTGGCAAACTCGTCGTACATCGTGGTCCACTCGTAGTTCTCGCCCGCAGCGGCATCGCGCAGGTTATCCAGCGTGCCGGGAACGGCGCCATCGTGCAGATACTTAAACCACAGCTTGGCGTGCTCGGACTCGTTACCCGCCGTCTCGGCAAAGATATTCGAGATCTGAACGTAGCCGTCCTTCTTGGCCTTGGATGCATAGTAGCGATACTTGGTATGTGCCTGAGACTCGCCGGCAAAAGCGGTCTCGAGGTTCTTCTTGGTTTGAGAGTTCTCAAAATCCATAGGTGTACTTCCCTTCAACACATGCCGCCCATAGGCTCTAAGCGGCCTTGCCTTTAGGATGCCCTCATATCGAAAATCTAAACCTTACAATCCTGTTCTTCAGATTCGGGTGGGCTACACGCTTAGCCAGCGGTCGCCCTCCACGCGGCAAAAGCCCTCACGCTCCAAGTCGGCCAGAATGCTCACGACCAGCTCACACTCAACCGGCTCTCGGCCGGCTGCCGCCTCCATCTCGTTGACACCCGCCACGGCCTCGGCGAGCGTGATGCCCGCCGGCCGCCCATCGCGCGCAGCCAGCAGCATGCGCACAATGTGGGCGCGCTTTTGACGGCGCGAACCCTCAAACTTGGACTGACGGCTATAGCTCGCCGAGCGCCTGGACGGATTGGGCAGCGTCTTCTTAAGATACGCGCCATAATCCAGCAGCGCGTAATACCATGCGCGCGGTGTGTCGGCATCATCGAGCGGCACGGCAAAGGGAGCGATCTCATCCGCCGTCGCGCCGGGAGCCGCCGGACAGGCGGCCTGAATCAGCGGCACCAGCTCGCGATCGGGAACGGCAGGCACATCGGGAAAGAAATGATGCAGAAAGACCGTGCGCACGTTGGTCTCCAGATACACACCCGGTAGATCGAACGCAAACGACCGGATGCCCTGCGCCGTCGCCGGGCCAATACCGGGCAGGGCGACCAGGTCGTGCGTCTCACGTGGAAACTTCCCGTCCCAGTCCTCTACAACGCGCTGAGCGGCCTTGTGGAGCGCCAGGGCGCGTCGGTTGTAGCCCATCCCCTGCCAAGCGTCCAAAACATCGGAAGGCGCGGCCTGGGCAAGCGCCTGCACGGTTGGAAATCGATCGAGCCACGCGGGCATACGCGTCTCCACACGCGGCACCTGCGTTTGCTGCAGCATAACCTCGGAGAGCCAGATGATATACGGGTCGCGCGTTCGGCGCCACGGAAGGTCGCGATAGCGCAGAACCCCTTCCGAACGAATCATCGAACGAAAGAGGTCCTGAATCATGGCTATGCTCCTTATGCGGCGCTATTCCTCCCGGCAAGCGCACGTACAGGTGGCGTACTCGGGAAACGCATCGCGGTCGGCGAACTTGGAATCGACGGCCGGGAACTGGCGGTGAGCGACGATATCGCCCAGCGAAACGGAATCGAGGTAGTCACGCATCAGCGCTTGAGCTCCGGCCCACAGGGGATGATAGCAGCACGTGCCCATGCGCGCACAGTCGCCATCGGGCGCGGTGCAATCATTCATGACCATGGGGCCCTGAACCGCCTCAACGACCTGGCGGATGGTGACATCGTCGGGGCTGACCTTAAGACGCATGCCGCCATGGACGCCACGCAGGCTCTCCACAATACCGGCCTGAACCAAACCATGCTGGATCGAACGGGCAAACGAATACGGGACATTGACCTCTTCGGCGGCAGTGCGAACAGAAAGCAGACGCTCCGGGTCCTCGGCAAGCATCGCGAGCATGCGAAGGGCGTAATCAGTCTTCCTCGATATGTCCATTTTTCCCCTTTCAAGGAATAGGAACAGCTCGAACGAGCTCCGGGGCCGAGCTTACGTCGAGACACCAATGACCGTATGGACGCCCAAATAGCAAAACGGGTGCCCACTGAATGCCGTGTTTGAAGCCTCTTGCATCAAAAACGGCCCACAGTGCAATTCAGTATAACCTAACCCCCTGCTTCGTTGAACAGGTGTTGCGCAACAAACGTCTTGTTTGAACACATGTCTCAAACGGAGCTTGTCCGGGAATTGGAAGGATTTGGTTTTGGGCGAAAGGTGCCGATGGAATCAAGGTCCTATCAAACGCAAAAAGCCACGTCCGAAGACGTGGCTTTAATTGCGTTGGCGGGAAGTACGGGGCTCGAACCCGCGACCTCCGACGTGACAGGCCGGCGCTCTAACCAAACTGAGCTAACTCCCCAGGCAGTCGTTCGCGTTTGTTTCCGCTCGCGTGCGCTGCGGGGATTAGTATACACAGAAGTCTGTCCGGCGCGCAACAACTTTTTTGAAAATATTTTTTGGGCCCTCCGGGAGGGTCTCCGGGGCCGGCTGGCGCGGGTTAAGTTTGCTGCTCTACAGTCCTGCGCAAGACGGAAAGCACATTAAGTGCTTTCCTTTGCGTGCGGAACTCGCGACAAACTTAACCCGCGCCAGCCGGCCCCGGAGACCCTCCCTGCCGTCACATTGTTCAACCAGTTTTGCGGGCGTGCGCCGCTGCGCGGCTAACCCGCGTGCTCCGCGGCGGGGTTGGTCTGATGGATCTTGTTGAACTTCGGCCTTTGGCTCAAAGAAAAACGGGAGACGCGATCTGCATCCCCCGTTTTTGTTGCGGTTAGTCCAAGTCAATAAACTTGGTGCTCAGGATCTTGCCGTCTTTTACGAGCATTCTGGCCATGGTGGGGCCTCGGGTGCCTCTTGGATAGCTGGCGCTGCCGGGATTGAGGACCAGGCAGTGGCCCACTTGGGCTTCTTTGGTTACGTGGGTGTGACCGTTGATGGCTACGTCTACGGATCCCACGGGCAGGTCTTCACGGTAGTGAGCTACGGCGAATTTGAGGCCTTCGTAGGTGAAGATGGCCAGACGGTCTACATCCGGGCCGTAGTCGCGGTAGTAGTCGTTGTTTCCTAGGACCGCTCGCACGGGGGCGATGGTGCATAGATGCTCGTAATCCATCTCTGAGGTGAGGTCTCCGGCGTGGATGATCAGATCTGCGCCCTTGAGCTCGTCCAGAAGCGCGGGCGAAAGATAGCCGTGGGTGTCCGAGATGATGTCGATGCGCTTGGCGTCTGCGCTGTTCATGAGATCCCTTCTGCAAAACCGATTCGACGTATATACAAAAAGCCCCACGGCTCCGCAGACAATTGGTCTACAGGGCCGCGGGGCCAGTGTGCTAGAGGCTCAGGGCCTTCTTGAGCGGCACAACGCGGCGGCGCGAGACCGGCACGCGTTCGTCGACGCCCGTAATGCCCAGTTGGATAGCGCCCGAGGGCACCGTCTCGACATCCGTGACGCACGCCAAGTTGACGATATAGCGGCGATGAACGCGAAAGAAGCCAAAGTCGCAAAGCTTGGCCTCGAACTGCGCCAGCGAAGTCGTCGATAGAAAACGATCATCGACGGTATAGATACAGGAGTAATCGTCCTTGGCCATGATGAAGCGAATGTCATCCACGGGAATGAGGACCTTACGGCCGCCCTTTTCCACCGGAATGCGCTCGATGGTGGCTTTGCTGTCCGTGACGGGCTTGGCGCGCTGCATGACCTTCTCGATCGCGCGATCCAGGCGTGCCTCCTCAACCGGCTTCATTAGGTAATCGACGGCATCTACGTCGAACGCCTCGACGGCATGATCGCTATACGCGGTCACAAACACAATCGCCGGCGGATTCTTAAGCTTATGCAGTGCCTCGGCAAGCTGCAGGCCAGAAGCACCGGGCATCGAGATATCGAGAAATACGACATCGACGCGGCTTTCCATCAACATCTCAATGGCGGAGCGGACGCTCGACGCCTCAGTGATCGTGCCGATCTTGCCCGTCTGCTCGAGCAAGAAGCGAAGTTCCGAACGGGCCGGGGCCTCATCATCCACAATCATCGCACGCAGCATAGGGATTAAACCTTTCGTCAACAAACTACGCCGGGCATCCGCCGCTTGGCGTTGAGCCCATAGCCTTTTATTTTACTCTTGAATGTCAAAGATGCTCTCTGACAAATCAAGGTGCAGGAGCACTTTGGTGCCCTTGCCCGGCGCCGATTCGACGCGCGTATAAGAGTGCGGTCCATAAAAGCGATGGATGCGCTCAGAAATATTGTGCATGGCCACACCGGCGCCGCCGCCTTGCGGGGAACTGGCATCGGGGCGGGCGGAGCGCTCATCAAACAGCCTGGCGGCGGTGCCCTCGTCCATGCCCACACCGTTGTCGGCTACGGCAATCAGGATTGCGTCGTCGCCGTCTTGATGGACGGTCACATCGATCCGCAGGGCATCGTCATCGCCCATGCCATGCCGCACGGCGTTCTCGACGATGGGCTGGATTACAAAAGCCGGGACCAATGTGTCCTCAACATCCTCGGAGACATCGAAGGTCGCCAGTACGCGGTCCTCGCCAAAGCGCGCCTTCTCAAAGGTAAGGTAGCGCTTGGTCTGCGCGACCTCGCGCGACACGGGAATGAGCGAGCCCGAATTGTCGAGCGTGGCGCGATAGAACGAGGAAAACTCGCGCAGCAGCTCGCGGGCGCGCAGCGGGTCGGTACGCGTAAACGACGCGATGGTGTTGAGCGTGTTGAACAGAAAATGCGGGTTGATCTGCGCCTGCAGGGCACGCACCTCGGCACGGGCCGTGAGCTCCTTTTGTACCTCGAGCTCGTGAATGGCGAGCTGCGTGGATAGGATCTCGGCAAAACCCGAGGCGAGCGCGTACTGGGTGCGGTCGACGGCACGCGGGGTCTTGTAGTAGAACTTGAGCGTGCCGACGGTGCGGTCGCCCACCTTGATGGGCGCGATGATACCGGCAGGGACCTGGTTGTGCGAGCCATCCGAACCCACCACGTCCACCACGCGATTGAACGACTGGACGATACCGTGCTCAATGACGTAGCGCGTGGCAAGTGTGTGGATGGGCGAATCGGGCAGCAGCTTTTCCTCGAACTCGCCCGCGCAGGCCAGCACGTTGCTCTCGTCGGTGATGGCAACCGTCATGGCACGCGTCTCGGGCAAAATGCGCTGGCACACCAGACGCGCCGACTCCTGTGTCAGGCCGCCTTTGATGTCCTCGAGCATGGCAGAGGCCACCGAGAGCGTCTCTTCGGTGTACTGCGAACGCACCGAATCGGGATTGAGCGTCAAATAGATAAAAATGCACAGAAAGATGCACAGCAGCGCGCAGGCAATCACCGTAGCAATCGGCTCAATGCCAGTCGCCAGGGCAAAGATAAAGTACGCCAACACGCAAACGGCGCAGACAACGGCGATGATGCGAAAGATTGAAATTGAATTATCGCGCTGGGCGCGGCGGTCGATCATTCAGCCCCCTCCAGGATGCTAATCAGTTGTGCGTCGCGCCAAAGTTCGTCCATGATCTTGGGCCAGAAACTCTGAAAACGCAGGTAGCTTGCGGCGTTTTGGCGGGCATAGGTCTTGGCCTCGTCAATACCATGACGCCAGATGCGCAGATACCCCTCGTGCTCGCGGGTAAACATGCTGCGAACCATGGCGGTCTTGCGCACGCGGTCGTCGAGCTCGCGCGAGATCCACGGACCCGGATAGGGCATGAGCGATGCGGCCGTAACCGGAATGAGCTCCTTTTGGTGCGCAGCGAACGTCAGCTTGGCCCGCTCGTAGTACCAACGGTACACGTCCTGCATAAAGCGCGGCGAGCGCTTCTCGGACTCGGGCGGCAGGTGGCGCACGGCCCACTCGTTATCGAACCACACGTCATAGCCGAACATGCGCATGTTAAACAGGTAGTCCAGATCCTCGCCGCGGGTGATAAACGGGTCGAAGGCCACACGCGTAAAGGCGCGGGCGTGCAGGGCCATCAGGCCGCCGCATACGTAATTGGAGCGCGAGATGCGGGTGCCCGAGAGCGCCTTTTTCATCCAGCGATTGAACTCGATACGCTTGGTCCACCAGCGATGGCAAATGCCCACTTTGTCCGTGGGAGCCAGCGGCGACCCGTCGCGATCGTAAAAGTATCCGCTCTTGACTAAAATCGGCAGGCCCTGACGCGTCTGCTGGCCCAGCGCATAGGTCGCACGCTTCATAAAGTCGGCATCGATGACGGTCTCGTCGTCATCCAAAAACACAACCGCGTCGTGCCCCAGCACCGCCGCGCAGGCAAGACCCATGTTGCGGATGGCGCCGTAGCCGCGCAGGCTCACGCACTCGCCCGAGCCTTTGGGCGCAATCTGTGCCACGCGGTCGGCAACACGCGAAGCCTGAGTATTAGTAACGACGGTGACCTTAAGTGTGGGATGCGCATTAACGATTTCGTGCACGCGATGGGATACGTCGGGTGTGGCAGAAACCGGACAGACCACCAAGAGAATGATGCGCGGAATGTCGCGCACCTGTTCGAGTGAAGTCAGGCAGCGATCGAGTTCCGGGTTGGCGGCATTGAGCGACGTCGAGTGATCGTAGGTGCCGGGAGCGTTTGCTTGGGTATCATCGCCCGCCCAATATGTTGGGATCACAACCGTGGCGTTCATACCTTTACCCTCCTTGCAACACAAAAACGGGGCGCCGCCAAACACAGGCGACGCCCCGCGACCTAGCTGATTCCATCATACCCACTTGGGCTAAACATTGCTCGGAAGTCAGAATGATTTATGCGGCTACTTCCAAAAGAGTACTGCAGATAGGCACAATTGCTGTACTGAGCCCGGTTGCCTTACGCCGCCGCCTGAGTCATGCGGGACAGGCGGACCAGCAGCATAAAGCCAACAACCAGCAGCACGCCAATGGAAAGGACGCCCAGCGACGGGTTGCCGGTCAGCGAGGTGACGACCGACACTAGAAAGGTGCCCATGACGCTTGCATAACGACCAAAGATATCGAAGAAGCCGTAGTACTCGTTGGATTTTTCCTTAGGGATAATGCGGCCAAAGTAGCTACGGCTGAGCGCCTGCACGCCGCCCTGGAACAGGCCGACCATAATGGCAAGCACCCAGAACTCAAAGGCGGTCTTTAGGAAGAACGCGGCAAAGAGCACGATGCCCATATAGGCGGCGACGGCCACCAAGATCATATTGAGTGTGCCCACGCGGCCGGCAAGCTTGCCATAGATAATGGCGGACGGAAAGGCCACGAACTGCGTGACGAGCAGCGCCAGCACCAGCTGGGTCGAATCGATGCCCAAGGCCGAACCGTAGCTGGTTGCCATGGAGATGACCGTGTGGACGCCATCGATATAGAAGAAGAAGGCGATCATGTAGACCAGCACGGTCTTATTGTGGGCGATCTCGCGCATGGTGTGTCCGACCTCGGAGAACACGCCGCCCACGATGTGGCCGATGGTGTCCTGGGGACCACGCTCGCGACCGTACTTTTGCTTATAGGTGCGAATGAGCGGCAGGGTAAAGATAAGCCACCAGGCACCGGTGATGATAAACGACAGACGCGTTGCCAGCATGGTGGGGACGCCAAGAGCGGGGCCACCCATGATAAGCGCCAGGCAGATGATGAACGGCACGGTGGAACCGATGTAACCCCAGGCATAGCCCGAGCTGGACACGACGTCCATGCGCTCGTCGGTGGTAATGTCGGGCAGCATGGCGTCGTAGAACGTCATAGAAGAGTTAAGGCCGATGGTGCACAGCACGTACACGGTCAAAAATGCCATGGCGGACATGGGGATGGCCTGCGCCAGGCAAAGAACCAGGCCCGTGAGGAAGAAGCCCAAGAAGAACTTGATCTTGTTGCCGGCGTAATCGGCAAGCGCACCCAGAATGGGCATGAGCATGGCAATGACCAGCGAGGCAATCGTCTGCGCGTTACCCCAAGCGACCACCAGGTCTGCCGAGGAAGCACCGGTATTGATGGCATTAAAGTAGATGGGCACCACCGAGGTATTGAGCAGCACGAGGGCCGAGTTGCCCACATCGTACATAACCCAGTTACGCTCGAGCTTGGTGTATTTCATGGACAGGGCCCCTTCGTATTCGCCCGATATGCAGTTAGTTCATCGTACCCCAATTGTCCAGAGGCGCCGGTAAGGATTCGGCAAAGGGGAACGCACGGGCATGCAAGTCGGCGGGACAGACCCGCATCCCAAACGCAGTTGCGGTGAAATAGTTCCTGTTTGGAAGCCTCGGAGGCCAAAACAGGAACTATTCCACCGCAACTTATTGGAAGGCGTGGACAAGTTGGCTTGCTATTCCTCGCGGTCGAACTCTTCGTCGGCGCCGAGCACGCGACCGCTGTAATTGACGTGGTTGGTCACGGCTTCCATATCGCCGGTCTCGATAAAGCGGGCGACCGTGCACTCGTAATCGACCAGCGCGCGGTCAAAGACCTCGGGGAAACTCTCGGTCGAGACTTCATCGGTAAAGGGGTTCTTCCATGCCAAGTGGCCCAGGTTGCCGGTACGCTCGGGCAGCTCGGTCGTCACGCGGTGCGCAAGGCCGTCGAGCAGCGAATAATCGTGCACCAAGCCCTCGAGCAGGGCAATCGCGCGCGTCTTGGCCGAACCGGCCGGCTCGATAGTGCGGTAGAGCAGCTGCATGTCGGCTACGGCGCCGGCGTACTCCCCCGCCGGGATGTCGATACCGTACACGCGCCCGGCGACGTAGCTCATCAGCACGCCGGCAACGCGATTGATGCGGTCGGTAGTGACGATCTCGCCCGCCGGCGGATAATCCTCGACCGTTGCCCCATCGCGCTTGAGCTGCAGCATCAGCACGTCCAAGTCGCTTTCGAGCACGGCATGAACTTGGCTGCCCGAAGCCTCGAGCTCGGGATCGGACTCGACAATGCCAAACTGCTGCTCGTAGACAAAGGGATGGGCATTGCGATCGAGCACATAGTGCGAAAGCAGGCCCAGCGCAAACGCACGACCCAGGTTGGCATCGCGCGGCAGCAGGTGCGACACGCCATCGCGCAGACACGAGAACTGACGCGACATGCGCGAGCGGTGCATGACCTGCGCCAGCAGCGTGCAGTCGGAAACGCGCGGCGTCAGGATGTGGAAGAAAAACGGGTCGGGACCCTGGTTTCCCAGGATAAAGGCGATGCGCTCCTCGTCGGACGTAATAACGCCCTGAGGAAGACGGTCGATGCTTTCCTCGCCAAACAGATGATGCGTAATGAGCGCGGGCATATTGTTCCTTTCGATTTCATTCGATGTCACCCATTATGCCCATCGCACGGTCACGCCAAACCTGCGGTGGCAAACGATGGCGTGCAGACCGCTTACGCAAGCCCCAGGTGCGCCTTAACCTCGGCAGCGCGACGGCGTGAAACGGGCACCGTCGAGCTCACACGGTCGAGCCTGAGCTCCATCAGGCCCGTGGAGCCGATCTCGACATTGTGCACGTCTTCCAAATTGACCAGATAGCTGCGGTGGACACGGATAAAGCCCTCGGAGGCCAAGCGACGCTCGAGTGAGGAAATCGACTCATTGATCAGATACGTCCCCTCGGCACAGACCGCATTGCAAAAGTCGGCGCGCGCCTCAAAGTAGCAGACATCCGCCACGGGAATGAACACCTTTTTGCCCCCGCGATCCACCGTCAGGCGCAAGGGCTGGCGCGGAGCATGGACGACACGGCGAGCACCCAGGGCAGTCTCAATCTTGTCGAGCGCCTTTGACAGGCGGGCATCCTCGACCGGTTTGACGACGTAATCGACAGCGTCGAGGTTATAGGCATCGGCCGCATACTCGGCAAATGCCGTCACAAACACCACGACCGGCGGCGTCTTTAGGTTCTGCAGCGTCTCGGCAAGCTCAATTCCCGAGCGACCGGGCATGGTAATGTCTAAAAACAGCACGTCGGGCTTGTTCGACAGAATTGACTCCACGGCTTCGGTGACATTGCCTGCCTCGGCAATCTGACCCACACGCGTATCCTTTTCCAACAGATAGCGTAGCTCAGCCCTAATAGGAGGCTCGTCATCAACCACCAAGATGTTCCAGCCTTCGGACATGTGCGCTTCCCCTCTTTTTTCTCAATCCAACCGCGTGCTACACCGTCAGCGGCGCCGGCTCATGCGGCTCGCCGTTCAGCTCGACGATGACCTGCGTTCCCACGCCCTCCTGAGACTTCACGCGCATGCCAGAATCTTCTCCGTAAAAGAAATGGATGCGCTGAAGCACGTTGAAGAGCGCCAGGCCGCAACCTCGCTTGATGGAGCCGTCGGCGGTAATGCTCTCGGGCTCCTCTCGGCGATGCTGCTCAAACAGGTGCGCGCAGACTTCTTCGCTCATACCGATGCCGTCGTCTTCGACGATGATCTCCAAGCCGTCATCGGTCTCGAAAGCCCTAACACGAATAGAAAGTGGCTCGGTCTCGCGCTGCGCATGCTTGATGCAGTTTTCGAGCAGCGGCTGCAAGATAAACGGCGGTACTAGGCTGTCGCGCACCTCAAAGTCGATGTCGACCGAGACGCGCAGACGGCCGTCGCCATACCGGGCCTGCATAAGATTGATATAACGAGTGCCCTGTTCCACCTCGTGCTCGAGCGTGGTGAGCGTATCGGAGTCAGAAAGCGTCTGACGATAGTAATTGGAAAAATCGATGAGCAGCGATCGCGCCTTGTCGGGCTCGGTTCGAACGAGCGACACGATGGTGCTGATGGTATTGAATAGAAAATGCGGGTCGACCTGCGACTGCAGGGCGCGAAGCTCAACGCGGGCCGTGAGCTCGTCCTGACGCTCGAGCTCAAAGCTGGCGAGCTGCGTGGAAATGAGATCGGCAAAGCCCGAGGCCAACGCCGTCTGGCGCATATCGATGCTGCTCAGGCGGGGGTAATACAGCTCGAGCGTGCCCACGCAATGCCCGCGCACGGTTAGCGGCGCGACAATGCCGGCGCGCAGACGGGGAAAATAGCCGCCCGTCTCATTGGAGGCGTCGCGCGAAAATACACTCTGTTCGCCGGACTCGATCACGTTGAGCGTGGTCTTGAGCACGACCGGGGTGCCGGCAGGGCACTTTGCCGAGTCCTCGCCCCAGCTTGCCAACACCTGTTTGCCATCGGTAAAGCAGATGGCAGAGGCGATGGTCTCGGACAGGATAATTTTAGAGGCGCCCAGGGCCGCTTCGGACGTAAGGCCGCGCGACGTATAGGCGAATATTTTTGATGCGATGGCAAGCGTACGGTCGGTTGCGCTCGACGTGAGGTCGTCGGGGACCACAAAGACATACGAGAAGAAAAAGCACAGCATAACCAAGCCGGCAATAACGACAACACCCGGAACGGGATTGGGATTATCGGTTAAATCCCAGATAAGCAGCAGGATAAGCGCCGGAACGACAATACCGAGCAGGATGGCCTGAACCACATGCTGGGCCGTACGAAAGACCTTGGTAGAGTTGTAGCTCTTGCCCAGAATCAGCCTGTTTAAATCCACCGTCATCCCCTCTTGTCCGTAGCACCCATAGCAATAAAGAGGGCCGCAAGCGACCCTCTCCATTGCATTATGCAATCAAAAACTGTGTTTTACATCAAGCCATCGACAAACGGTATCTTAGGCGCTGTATTTGTTAGCCTCACCAAAAGTGCCAGCCTCGACGATCCAGCCGTCCTTCATGATGACGTCCATGTTGTCGGTGTTGAGCACGTGGATGTCGGCGGCGACGTCACCGTTGACAACCAGCAGGTCGGCGCACTTGCCGGCCTCGATGGAACCGGTCTCGTCCTCGATGTGGCACATCTTGGCACCGTTGAGGGTGGCGCAGGTGATGGTCTCGACCGGAGTGAAGCCGATCTTGTCGACGAACTCGTACATCTCCTCGATGGAGCAGGTGCCGTACGGGGTGACGAAGGAGAAGGAGTCGGAGCCGATCGTCATGACGACGCCGCGCTTCTTGGCCTCGCGCAGGCAGTCGTAGTTGCGCTGCAGCTCCTTCTCGACCAGGGTGCCCTCGTACTTGTCGTGCAGCTCGGGGACGTAGACGGGCGGATAGGTGGCGTACCAGGTGGGCAGGAAGGCGATCGTCGGGGTGAAGAAGGTGCCCTGCTCGGCCATGAGGTCCATGGTGCGCTCATCGATATCGAAGCCGTGAATCAGCTGCTCGCAACCAAAGCGAACGGAATCGTAGGCAGCGGCGTGGTTGTTGTAGCAGTGGCTCCACACGGGGATGCCGACCATCTTTGCCTCTTCGACCACGGCCTGGATCTCCTCGGAGCAATAATGCTGGTCGCGGCCGGAATCCCAGCGCCAGATGCCGCCACCGGTAGCCCAGATCTTGATGGCATCGGGGTTCTCGCGCAGGCGACGACGGACGGCCTTGCGCAGATCCCAAGGACCATCGACCTGGTCGCCCCAGGGGTGGGATTCCTTGTTGAGCTCCTGGGTGCAGTGGTGGGAGTCGCCGTGACCGGCAACGCGGCAGAAGCCGAGGCCGGTGGCCAGAACGCGCGGGCCCTTAAAGACGCCCTTGTCGATGCAGTCACGGATCTGGATACCAAAGCGGCCGATCTCGCAGACGGTGGTGAGGCCGTGGGTGAGGCAGTCGTAGGCCTGCTTGACGGCGACGGCCTGCTTCTCGAGGAGCGGCTGCATAACCCAATCGGTGTCATCGTCGGTCAGGTTGCCCGAGAAGTGCAGGTGGGTGTCGATCAGGCCGGGAAGGACGGTCTTGCCGGCGGCATCGATAACCTCAACGCCCTCAGGAAGGTCCTGCATAGTGCCGGCGTACTCGATCTTGCCGTTGTCGTCGACGAGAACGAGGGAGTTCTCGACCGGCTCGGCACCGGTACCGTCGATGAGCTTGCCGCCAACGATTGCATACTTAGTGGACATGGTTCCTCCTTATGGATCCATATAGTGGGCGAGGCCGTGTTGGGTTAAGGCCTCACAAAGCTACCCAAGTGGTGCCGGGTTCGGTGCGCGGGAGAGAGGGTTCCGCGCACCCGATCCGCCCCGGCTAGGCGTTACTTTTTGCGGGAATTGGTGAAAGCCATGAGGGCCAGGCCAATAGCCAGCCAGCCGATCACGATGCTCCACTCCACCATGTTGAGGGAGGCGGGAGAGAACGGGATCACGAGCAGGCCGATGATGACGGCACAGGCAGCAACAGCGAGACTGATGCCAAACTTGCCGCCAGGCACCTCGTAGGGACGAGGCAGGTCGGGCTCGGTAAAGCGCATGCGCAGGCAAGCGAGGGCGACCATGCCGCAGGAGAAGATGAAGGCGAGAGCCGACACGTTGGTCAGAGGGATGAGCATGTTCTTGCCCAGGAACGGACCGACGACGGTGATGACGGCCAGAACGACGCAGGCGAGCTTAGGAGCGCCGGAGCTGGGATCGACCTCGGCGAACTTCTCGGGCAGCTGGCCCTTACGGCCCATGGCGAGCATGATGCGGCTCGTGGCGCCGTAGAAGGAGTTCATCGGGCCCATGGGTCCAAGCGTGGCGATGACGAGCATGGCCAAGTACAGGAGCATGTTGATGCCCTTGAGGCAGGCGAGTGCGGGAACCGGGCTCTTAACGAACTCATGCCAGTCGAGGATGGTGCCGAACGAGTAGATGCAGACCATGTAGAAGCCGCCGGCGGCCAGCAGGGCCAGGGAGATGATCTTACCGAACTTGTTCCAGTTGAGGCCCTCGGCTGCTTCCTCAGCCTGCTGAGGAATGGTATCGAAGCCGGCGTAGAAGAACGGGGTCAGAACCAGGACCGACACGATGCCGGCGAACAGGCTGGTGCCCTCGGTAGCGGGCTTGCCGCCGCCAGCACCGGTGACCTGGGAGAACACGGGCATGGCGTGTTCCGGCGAACCGGTGAACAGCGAGACACCCATGGCGAGCAGCATGCCGCAGAGCAGAGCCTTAGTCAGGAAGGCCTGGAGCTTGGCGGCCGAGCTGGCACCACGGAAATTGAGGAAGATGACGTAGGCCGCAAAGCCGAGCGCGATCAGCGTCGGGAACAGGTAAACGTCGGCACCCAGGATGGTGTAGAGCTTGACGGCGCGCAGCCACTCAAGACCGGGCAGGCTGCCGAACATCTCGGACACGAGAGTCGAGATGGCGATGGCCTCCCACGGGCACAGGATGCCGTTGCCCAGGGCCAGGAGCCAGCCGGTGATGTAGCTCAGCGTACGGCCAAAGCTACGATCGACATACTCGACGATGCCGCCCGAGATGGGGATAGCAGCCGTGAGCTCACCGAAAACAGCTCCGACGGGCACGAGGAAGATTGCACCCAAGAGGAATGCGATCATAGCGGGAACGGGACCGCCGCCCACGACCATCCAGTCGCCGACCTGCAGAACCCAACCGGTACCGATGATGGCACCGAAACCGATGGTGAAGAAGTTCCAGAGCGAAAGCGTTTTCTTCATGCCACCGTTACCTTCGACTGCAACTTCTGCGTTCTTGTCCGCCATTGTTCCCCTCCTTTCCTTATTGACGCCTCTTTGGCGTCACCCCTTGCGCGGTCTGTTTTGCCGCGCGCTTTTATTTCGTGGCTTTAAGATACGGCCTTGGCACAGCAGCGCCGCTTGTGGCTCGACCGAAGGCAGAACTGTAAAACGAGCGGCGCCGTTTTTGGGACGAACGGCACGGTTTGCCGCTCATTGTTACCGCCCGTCCGACGGGCGTACGCTCATCGGACGCATAGAGAGATGTTTTTGAGGCCGTGCGTTTTGCGCCTTTCGTACCGTTTACCGAGCTTTTGACGCGCAGACCCATTTGTTGCACATCTTTTTTGTAGGATAGACAGGTTATACATGAGACAAGGCGGTACGAATGGCATACGGATACAACGACGGTGATCAACGGCGACAAAGCGTTCGCCTTGCTGGCCGTACCACGCCGACGCCCAGAAGTGCCACGAGCGGCAATCCGCAACGCCCTCAAGAGGAACCCAGGCCTTCGTCTCGGCAGCAGACAAGCAGAACACGGCAGAGTGGCCGTCCGAGCACGGGCACAAGCGCGCAGCAAGATAGCCGCTTGGGCGCGCGCACTCGACAGCGCCAGGCCGACGTTCCGCAACTGCGCCGTAACGGCGCACGTCAGCCCGGCATCCATATCAACCGCCTCTTTTCGCATCCCCAAGGCGGACGCGGCGGCAAGCCTTACCGCTCGACATCGCACGCGAATGCCCCCGCCCTGCCGGCTCGTCGACTTCGCCTCGCACTGTGCTCTATCCTCACCTGTCTGGTCTTTGTGCTTATGAGCTCCTGTATGTCCCACGGCTCGGCCGGTCTCGAGCCCACCACCGAGGACAAGTTGCTCAAGGCCCCCGTCGCGCCCGGTTATTCTTTTGCCTTTTCGACCCCGCGCTCGCAATGGCAAGCCGGCACGATGCCCCATATCTATCAGATCGACCCTGCGTGGTCGGAGCTGCCTTACGCCGGCGGCACCATCCGCCAAAATGCCTGCGGGCCTACGTGCCTCACCATGGTCTATGTCTTTAAGACGGGACGCATCGATATGACCCCCGTCGATATGTGCGCGCTTTCCGAGGCGGGCAATTACGCCCCCACCGGTGCAACCGAATGGTCGTTTATGACGAGCGGCGCGTGGCAGTTGGGACTTAACGGAACGGAGCTCCATAACGATCGCGACTCGATGACTCAGGCGCTGCGTTCGGGAGCGCCCGTCATCGCCGCCGTTCGGCCGGGCACCTTTACCAACGTGGGCCACTACATTGTGCTTTACGGTATTGACGACGCCGACCAGATTGAAGTCTTCGATCCCAACTCGGCCAGCCGCAGCGCGCGCCGCTGGGGCGTCGTAGAGGTCCTTAACGAAGTCGAAGCCATGTGGGCCTACTACTAGTCATTGGGGACTACCACTCATTTAAGTCTGTCCCCAATGAGTGGCCGCAGAATGAGAGTGGATAATCTCCCGTTTTTGGCCTGCCTGGGGGCTAAAAGTGGGAAATTATCCACTCTCGTGATTTGAGTCATCGGGGATCAGGTGAATAGCAAAAGCCCCGCGGTCGGAGCGGACCGCGGGGCTCATGAAGAGAGGCTAGTTTGTGGGCGTCTTGCCTGGCGCCCACGAGAGAGGCAACAGAGTAGAGACTACTCGTGGATGCGGGTACCGGAGAGACCGGCCATGGTCTCGGCGGCCTTGTCCAGGGCGCCGATGATGCAGGTGCGGCCCTTGCGGGAGCGGGCAAACTTGATGGCGGCGCGGACCTTGGGCTCCATGGAACCCTTGCCGAACTGACCCTCGTCGGCCAGGCGCTCGGCCTCGTCGGCGGTGATGTCCTCGAGCTCCTCCTGGTTGGGCTTGCCAAAGTTGATGGCGACATGCTCAACGGCGGTCAGCAGGAACAGAACGTCGGCGTCGCAGTCCTCGGCCAGCAGCTCGCCGCCCAGGTCCTTGTCGATGACGGCGGGAACGCCCTTGTAGCAGCCCTTGTTCTCGTAGTCGCGGACGACGGGGATGCCGCCGCCACCGCAGGCGATGACGATGAACTCGTTGTCGAGCAGGTTGAGGATGGAGTCAGCCTCGACGATCTTCTTGGGATCGGGGGAAGCGACAACGCGACGCCAGCCGCGGCCGGAATCCTCGACGAAGACCTTGGAGGGATCCTCGGCCATGAACTCCTTGGCCTGCTCCTCGGTGTAGAAGGGGCCGATCGGCTTGGTCGGGTTCTTGAACGCGGGATCGTCCGGGTCGCACTCGATCTGGGTGACGACGGTTGCGGCGTGCCAACGCTTATAGCGCTTGTGCATCTCGCGGCCGATGCCCTGCTGCAGGTGATAGCCAATGTAGCCCTGGGACATGGCGCCGCACTCGGGCAGCGGCATCTCGGGGGTGCCGATGGCGTCGTGGGCAGCGGCGAAGGCGTTCTGGATCATGCCGACCTGCGGGCCGTTGCCGTGGGTGATGATGATCTCGTTACCCTGCTCGATGAGGCCGAGGAGAGCGTGGGCGGTGTTGCTCACGGCCTGGATCTGCTCGACGGGGTTGTTGCCGAGGGCGTTGCCGCCGAGGGCGACGACAATACGATCGGGCTTGCCAAGAGGCTTAGACATTGCTGGAATCCTTTCTGTAAAAGGCCTACAACCCATTAATAACCCGCGTCCGTGCGATACGCGAGTTTATTAAGGTTTATATTCTCTTTATCGCTCATTTTATTCATTTTGAAAACACCGGAACGGTGAACGGTCGTTTTTACCCGCTCAGCGTAAAGAACCCCAGCTCACGCATATCTACGCCATTTACGTGCAACTTTATTTAAATAGAGCAGGGATTAGACCGGATTATGCAAACTATATCTTTGCTAAACACAAAACGGACAGCGCAAAATCTTACTCGCACTATACGAGATTCTATGCACTTATAAGACGAGTATGCACCCCTGCAAAAACATGGGGCTTTTCATCCAGCAATAGGAATAATCAATCGCGGCCCACCCTTCGGCAAGCGACTGGGAGCAAACTGCATTTTGACCAAGCGGGTTTGATCAAGCGTCCAAAAACAAAACTGGGATATTGCTTCCATGCCTGCGGCATGATACTTTAGCCGAGTACAGCACGGGCTGGGGCGACAGGTATCTGTCGTGAAGTTTGGGTTCGGCGACCCCGTGGCTGTCTTCTCCCTTATCCGCCAGCGAGCCCCTTGAGCGACGGATTGAGGAGGTCCTTACCATGACAAAAATGCTCAAGATTACGCTGAATGACGAGACGTTTCTCGCCGACATGCTCTGGGACGAAGCGCCCGAGACATGCAGGCTGTTCGAATCGTCCTGTCCGGTCGAGTCGCGCATCTTCTCGGCCAAGATCTGCGATACCGAGGTGACTTACCCCGTATCGGGCCCCATCGCCAACTACGAGCACATCGAGAATCCCGTCTTTAACGAGCCGGCGGGTGCGGTGAGCTGGTACGGCGGCTGGTCTTCGATCTGCATCTTCTTTGATATTTGCGAGCCCTTTGGCACCTGCAACATGTTTGCCCGTATCTGCGAGGCCGATCGCGAGCGCTTCGCCGCCGCTTGCCGCAATGTCTGGGACAACCAGGGCATGTACATCAAAAACGAAATCGTTGAGATCGAAGCGGAGGCCTAAAGATGACGAATATCGACACCCTGCTTGCACTCGATCTTGCGGAGTACACCGCCTCGCTTGAGGCCCTTGCCGACCAAATGATGCTCGAGGAACCACGCGATATCGACTATATGCGTCGCCGCAAGCTCGACACCGGCCGCGAGTTCGCAGTATGGAACTTTACCGTCGGCTACTGCATGAACGCCACCGACGTCCTCTCGCTCCTGCGCGCCCAGGCGACCGAGGACGTCAACGGCGACACCGCCGACTTGGCAACCCTCAGCAACAGTGCCGCGCGCCTGTGTGACTGGTTCTCGGGCGCCTTCGACGTCACTGGCAAGATGGACGATACGACCGCCATCCTCGCCCACAGCCGCGACCTCTACGCCCAGGTCGAGACCCACGAGCAGTTTGCCGCCCTCACCCGCGCCACCGAGCGCTATCTGGTCCAGCTGCAATTTTGGGTCGATCGCCAGATTCCCTGGCCGGCCATCAGCGACCTGGTCCACGGCCACCGCCTACGCACCGAAACCGGCGAGACAAGGTAAGCCGAACTAGCAACACCAACAACACCCCATCGCGGGACCCAAAGTAGCAATCAGAGGGCTGGAGACGCATACAGCAGCGACCCCAGCCCTTTCGCAAAGTGACGCGCCTTTCGCGGCATAGCCGCGAAACAGCAAGGGCTGGATTGCGGACTCAGATAGCCTAGAGAGATATGGGTGCAAACGAGAAATCGTTGTCGGGGTCATCCTTTTCTATAAACTCATCGAGACAGAATGTCATATAGATAGGGACGTACAGGATCTTGCCCTCTTTGCCGAGATTCTCGTGGCTTAGCACAACAGCCTCGGGAATTTTGTACTCGTCTACACTCATTAGGCGATCGAGAGCCGCATGCGCTCGAACTTTCTTGCCCGATTTGACCTCGATCGGGACAACATGCCCGCGGGCGCCTTCGATCACAAAGTCAACTTCACCGACCTCACGCGTCTGGTAGTACCATGCATCAGCCCCAAGGGCGACAAGCTCCTGAGCGACCACGTTCTCGTAGAGACCGCCGAGGTTGGGAGTTTTCATATCAAGATAGACAGCTCGTGCCGTGCTGCCGGGATACCGCGATGCGAGCATACCCGTATCGGACTCGTACAGCTTGAAGGCTGTCGCCTTCTCCGTCCTCTTGAGGGGGCTCCGAGGCTCCGTTACCTGGGCGACCATCAATCCAACGCCCGCGCTCACCAGCCATAGGAAATCCTGCTCATATTTTTTAAGGCGCGCTCCCTCGCCCAGAGACGAAACAACAAAGCGATGGGACTCCGCTTCAAGCTGAACGGGAATTTGTTCGAAAATCGAGCGAACGTTAAACGCTCGAGTCGATGTATATTTAGAGATATCGCTTTTGTACTGATCGACCAGCTGAATTTGAAGCTCACGCGTTCTCACGAGCGAATAACCCGAATCGATATAGTTCTGAACGACCTCCGGCATGCCACCGCAAACGATATAAGCTCTATAGTTTTTGAGCATTGCCTCATGAATGTAGTTTTCGACGGGACGTCTCTCGACAAGGCAGTTGCGAATGTCTGCAAGCACATTCTCGCTGACGCCATTTGCCCAACAAAACTCTTCAAAATCCATCGGTCGCATAACAACGTGCTCGACATACCCCACCGGAAAAGAAGATATCCCCTTAAACTCGGTCCCAAGCATAGACCCCGAGAATACATAGCTAAAGCGCCCGTCTTCGACCAACGCCTTCATAAGTGTGACAATCTGCGGATACTCCTGAATCTCATCGACAAAGACAAGCGTATCCCCCTCAACAAGCGGCGCGTCCGCAAGAAGGGCTACACGGTTGATAAAGTCAACGGCGTTCTTAGCGTCAATTAGCACATCCCTTGCCTCGGCATCGAGCAGCAAATTGACCTCAAAATACGAAGCGTAGTTGCCCTTTCCAAACGCGCGAATCGCATAACTCTTGCCAATCTGACGTGCGCCAGTAACAAGCAACGCCTTATTGGAGTTATTCTTCCAGCTCAAAAGCCTATCAGTAACCTTGCGGCGTAGCATTAAAACCCCTAAATGACAAAAATTGGCAGATAGAATTACAAGTAATAGTACAAAAATTGGCAGATAGTAATGACCTAAATAGTACAAAAATTGGCAAATAGCGAGTTTCACTGAGGTCTCAAAGCCACCGAAACAGTAAGAGCATAGAGGGCAGCAACAACCAAGTCCCCCTCCATACCCAAAGTGACGCGCCTTTCGCGGCAAAGCCGCGAAACAGCGACCGGGACAAGGCACCCCCACAGCCACATCCTTCATCCGCCCACACAATCCGAGGACGTAGTCGTAGCAGGATCTGAGGGCTGACCTTCGCGGACACTCCGCAGGACGAAAGAACCCCCGCCGCACGTAGTGCGCAGCGGGGGTTCTTTCATGTCCGAGGACGTCCGCGAAGGTCAGCCCTCAGATCCTGCGGTGAGAGACCTAGGCCTCGTTGTACACCGTCTTGAGCTTCAGCAGGTGAGCGTAGCGGTCCATAGCGGCCTGCTCGTTCTCCTTGAAGAGCTCCTCGGCACGCTCGGGGAAGGAACGCGTCAGCGAAGCGTAACGGGCCTCGTTCATCAGGAACTCCTGATAGCCGCCCGCGGGCTCCTTGGAATCGAGCGAGAACTTCTTGCCGGCAGCAGCCTCGGGGTTGAAGCGGAAGAGGTTCCAGTAACCGCACTCGACAGCCTTCTTCATCTCGGCCTGGCAGTTCTGCATGCCGCCCTTCTTGATGGAGTGCATCTCGCAGGGGCTGTAGCCGATGATGAGGGACGGGCCGTCGTAGGCCTCGGCCTCGTGGATGGCCTTGAGGGTCTGAGCCGGGTTGGCGCCCATGGCGACCTGCGCCACGTAGACATAGCCATAGCTCATGGCAATCTCGGCCAGGGACTTCTTCTTGGTCACCTTACCGGCAGCGGCGAACTGAGCGACCTGGCCCAGGTTCGAGGCCTTGGAGGCCTGACCGCCGGTGTTGGAGTAAACCTCGGTGTCGAAGACAAAGACGTTGACATTGTGGCCGGAAGCCAGGACGTGATCCAGGCCACCGAAGCCGATGTCGTAGGCCCAACCGTCGCCGCCGAAGATCCAGAAGGACTTCTTGGTGAGGTAAGCCTTGTCGGCGAGGATTGCCTTGGAAGCCTCGCAGCCGCACTTCTCGAGCTCGGCAACGTAGGCAGCGGCAGCGGTCTTGGAGGCCTCGGCGTCGTTGACAGAGTCGATCCAAGCCTGGCCGGCAGCCTTGAGCTCGTCGGACGGACCATCGGCGGCGATGATGTCCTGGGTAGCGGCAATCAGCTTGTGCTGAACGGCCTCATAGCCAACGGCCATGCCCAGACCGTGCTCGGCATTGTCCTCGAACAGGGAGTTGTTCCACGCCGGGCCGTGACCGTCCTTGTCCTTGCAGTAAGGAGCGGTGGCAGCGGGGTTACCCCAAATGGAGGAGCAACCGGTGGCGTTGGAAATGAACATGCGGTCGCCGGCGACCTGGGTCACCAGACGTGCATAGGCGGTCTCGGCACAGCCGGCGCAGGAACCCGAGAACTCCAGGTAGGGCTGCTTAAACTGGCTGCCCTTGACGTTGGCCGCGATGAGCTCCTTCTTCTCGGAGACGTTCTCGACCATGTAGTCCCAAACGGGCTGCTGGTCCATCTCCTGCTCGGTGGGAACCATCTCGAGGGCGCCCTTGGGGCAGACCTTGACGCAGTTGGTGCAGCCCATGCAGTCGAGCGGGGACACAGCCATGGTGAACTTCATGCCCTTGGCCTTGGGGCCCATGGCGTCGAGCGTGCGAGTAGCCTCGGGCGCGGCGGCAGCCTCGTCCTCGGTCATCGCGAACGGGCGGATGGTGGCATGCGGGCACACATAGGCGCACTGGTTGCACTGGATGCACTTGGTCTCGTCCCAGTGGGGAACGACCACGGCGACGCCGCGCTTCTCGTATGCGGAGGCGCCCAGCTCAAACTGGCCGTCGGCGCAATCGACGAAGGCGGAAACAGGCAGGCTGTCGCCATCCATGCGATCGATGGGCTCGAGCAGGTTCTTGACCTGCTGGGCGATGGCAGACTTGGTCTCCTCGGAGAGCTCGACGGGGGCGGCATCCTCGGCGGTTGCCCAGTCGGCCGGAACCTCGAACTTACGGAAGGCGGTAGCGCCGGCATCGATGGCCTTGTGGTTGGCGTCGACGATGGCCTGGCCCTTCTTCATGTAGGACTTGGTAGCCGCGTCCTTCATGTACTGCAGGGCGTCCTCGGCGGGCAGGACCTTGGCCAGCGCGAAGAAGGCGGACTGGAGCACCGTGTTGGTGCGCTTGCCCATGCCGACCTTGGCGGCCAGGTCGATAGCGTCGATCAGGTAGACGTTGACGTTGTTGTTCGCGATGTAGCGCTTGGCCACGGCGGGCATGTGCTCGGCGAACTCCTCGTCGCTCCACTGGCAGTTGACCAGGAAGGTGCCGCCCGGCTTGACGTCGCGGACCATCTTGAAGCCCTTGACGATGTAGCTGGGGTTGTGGCAAGCGACGAAGTCGGCCTTGGTCACGTAGTACGGCGAGCGGATCGGGGAATCACCAAAGCGCAGGTGCGAAACGGTGACGCCGCCGGTCTTCTTGGAGTCGTACTGGAAGTAGGCCTGGACGTACTTGTCGGTGTGGTCGCCGATGATCTTGATCGAGTTCTTGTTGGCGCCGACGGTACCGTCGCCACCCAGACCCCAGAACTTGCACTCGATGGTGCCGGGGGCTGCGGTGTTGGGCGCATCCTCGGCCTCGGGCAGGCTCAGGTTGGTCACGTCATCGACAATGCCGATGGTGAACTCGCGCTTGGGCTCGTCCTTCTTGAGCTCCTCGAAGACAGCGAACGCGGACGCGGGAGGCGTGTCCTTGCTGCCCAGGCCATAACGGCCGCCGACAACCTTGATGCCCGTCTTGCCGGCCTCGTAGAGAGCGGAGACGACGTCCTGGTAGAGCGGCTCGCCGATGGAACCCGGCTCCTTGGTGCGGTCCATGACGGCAATCTTTTTGACGGTCTCGGGGAGAACGTCGACAAAGTGCTTGATGGAGAACGGACGGAACAGGCGAACCTTGACCAGGCCGACCTTCTCGCCGTGAGCGTTGAGGTAGTCGATGACTTCCTCGAGCACGTCGCAGAAGGAGCCCATGCACACGACGACGCGATCGGCATCGGGAGCGCCGTAGTAGTTGAACAGGCCGTAATCGGTGCCGAGCTTCTCGTTGATCTTCTTCATGTAGCCCTCGACGACGGCGGGAAGCTCGTCGTAGACCTTGTTGCAGGCCTCGCGGTTCTGGAAGAAGATGTCGCCGTTCTCGTGGCTGCCGCGGGTGTGCGGGTGCTCAGGGTTGAGCGCGTGATCGCGGAAAGCCTGGACAGCGTCCATGTCACACATCTCGGCCAGATCCTTGTAGTCCCACATGGCGACCTTCTGGATCTCGTGGCTGGTGCGGAAGCCGTCGAAGAAGTTAAGGAACGGGGTCTTGCCCTCGATGGCGGCAAGGTGAGCCACCGGCGAGAGGTCCATGACCTCCTGGACGTTGCCCTCGGCGAGCATGGCGAAGCCGGTCTGACGGCAGGCCATGACGTCGGAGTGATCGCCAAAGATGTTCAGGGCGTGGGAAGCGACGCAACGCGCGGAGACGTGGAAGACGCCCGGGAGCTGCTCGCCCGCGATCTTGTACATGTTCGGGATCATCAGGAGCAGGCCCTGAGAAGCCGTGTAGGTGGTGGTCAGAGCACCGGCACCCAGCGAACCGTGAACGGTACCGGCTGCACCTGCCTCGGACTCCATCTCGACGACCTTGACCGGGGTGCCGAAGATGTTCTTGCGACCCTGGGCCGCCCACTGGTCGACATGGTCGGCCATCGGGCTGGACGGCGTAATGGGATAAATTCCCGCTACCTCGGTGTACGCATACGAAACATATGCGGCCGCCTCGTTGCCGTCCATAGACTTAAACTTACGCGCCATATACCCCTCTCCTCTCATATAGGTATACAGGCCCCGGCGATCGCCGGGATGTTGGCGTGATGGGATTTTCGTTGTTGCTTCCAATCATCTGACAGGCGGACTCAGCAGCAGGTACATGGCGTGGAGAGAAGGCATGCCGAGGCGAGGAGGGCTGTACGCGCTCCACAGGCCCAGCTACCCGTCTTGCACATGACCGAGCGCCGCAAAGGCCGCATGCCGGATGCTCCCGGGCACGCCCCGGCGATGGGAAGCGCCCGCAACGGAAATCCGCATGCGGGTTTATTGTACCCCGCCGTCAAGTGTAATTTCGGCAAATATAGGCGGGCGGTAAAGGTTTACCCCGGGTGACCGCCAGGGGCAAAAATGACCCTTCGTTCCCGGGCGATCGGCCCTGGCGCGCCAAGGAGTGTCCCCAAGTGCCGGCAGGAAAGGAACGTCCCTAACTGCCGGCTAGAGGGCGCCGAGGAGGATGGCATAAGTGGTGGATTCGCCGAGTTTGAGCTCGTCGCCGGGGTTGAGCTGGGCGGAGCGGCCGGGCTCCACCTGGATGCAGACGCTCGTGGCCCCGTTTACCACAACCGTGCCGTTGGTTGACGACAGGTCCTCGACGTACCAGGCATTTTGAGCATCGCACCAGATATGGGCATGACGGGCCGAGACATCGTCGCCGACGTCGGTGATGTCGCCCTCCCCCGTGGCCAGCGCGCCGATCTCGACGCCCTCCTCGCTCGGCTGAATCCAGCGCGGGGCGCTCACCACGTAGCCGTTTTGCACGCGCAGCAGTCCCAGCGGATGCGCCGGCGAAGCCTCGTGCTCGCCTGTGACTGAAGATGTGCTCAGCGAGCGCGGCGTCGACGTGGCACCGCCGCAGGCCGCATGCGCGTAGTCGATGGCATAGGTCACCGACGAGCGGACATCTGCCGAGCAACCCACGGCGACAAACAGCACCAGGATGGCCTCGGCGCGCTCGGCGGGCATGAGCTCAGCCGCCTGCGACAGGCGCTCGAGCGCATTGCGATAGAGATTCGTGTCCTGATGGCATTCCTCGAGTGCCCGCACCATGGGCTCGCCAGCGGGGCCGCACACCATATTGGTCACGGCCGCGGCGTCCATGGGATTGCGACGGCGCAGGGCCAGCTGCGACATAATGCGCGCGGCCGAGGTGCCGTAATCGGCAAAATAACGTTCCTGCAGCGTGCCGACCGGCGCGCGCACGATAAAGCGCGAAACCCAGGAGCGATCGGCAGCACGACTCTGCGGACTACGGCCGTCGGCGAGCGGGCGGCTCGAGAGCACTAGGCCGCACAGTTCGATATGGCTCAGGTGCGCTGCGCGCTTAAAGATGTCAAACATTGCCCCGCACGGGGTGAGCTCGGCTTGAGAAGCCATGGCTTAGCCCTCCTTGGTCGCAGAGATAGTGTCGGATACTTCGGCCGGCCCGCCAAAGGCGCGGGCAGCCGCGGCTCCGCCGGCAAGCGGCGTCGCCATGGGAATTTTCGCACGTCGCGCTGACACGACGGGAAGCTCAAAGGCAAACCCCATCGCCAGCAAAAACCACGTGAGCGCATAGGTTGCAATTATGGCAGCCACCAGGCCACCCGCCACGGCATGCTGGGAAAACACAGTACATGCGAGTGCTGCCAGAGCCGGGACCTCGCAGGCGGAAAGGGCCAACACGCCCTGCAGGAATCCCGCACGGCGATCGCGCGCCAAGGCCCCGGCGGCAATGCCCGCCATGCCCGGCAGCGCCAACGCCAGCGCGACGATAATGGCCGGCAGCTTCCCGGACCACATGAGAGGCCCCGCGGCAATCGTCACATGGGCGCCCGACGCCAACAGTGCCGCTGATACCACGACCACAGCCCAAAGCACGCCGCACACCGCCGTCGCACCAGCCATCGCCGCGCGCCGGGCCGTGCGCCCCGATGCCTCCATCGGGCACGGCATGAGCGGCTCGGCGCGAAGCGAGCGGGCGACATTTTGCGCATAGTGGTCGCAAAATGCCGAGAGCGCCGCCTCCACCGCAGCCGGCTCGGGACGATCTTCCTGATGGCAGGACAGGCAGGCCATCACCACATCGAACAGCTGAGCGTCGACAAACGCCAGCGCATCGCGCAGATCCTCGGAATTTGGGTCGAGCCCCAGCTGCTGAGCCTGCTCGGCCGCGGCAAGTGCCACATCGGGCTCGCGTCGCAGCAGTTGCGTCAAGTCGCAGCCGAGCGCGTGGGCGCCGACGGGATAATCGGGCAGCGTATCCATCTTGAGGCGATAAGGGCTGGCGATATCGCGCGTCTTTTTACGCGATCCCGAAGTACCCGACGCACCCGGCGCTACTTCGTACGGCGCGACACCGGCGATGAGCTCGTAGACCGTACTCGCCGCCGCATAGACATCGATCGCCGGCGACATGCGAAGCATGCGCAGGTCGGGGATATCGTCGGTGAGCATCTCGGGCGGGGCGTAGGCCACCGTCGCGCGGCGCAACGTGGCATAGCGCTCGGTAAACGACGCCTTGCCGCCGGTGCCGGCCACCGCAGAGGCGGGCTCGAGCGCCAGCGACGAGCCAAAGTCGATTAAGCACAGGTCGAAGGTGCCTTCGGCAAGCTGTCGGTCGAGCGGCAGGCGCGCCGTGCGCACCATAATATTAGCGGGCGAGATATCGCGATGGACGAACCCCTCACCTACCAAGCTCATGCGGCAGAGCAGATCGAACAGGTCGCGACCCAGGCGCGCCGCCACGAGCGGCGACAGACGCCCGGCATCGTCCACGGCAAGGCGCGAGCGCAGGCGAGCGAGCGTCTCGCCCTCGACCCACTCCATGACAATCGCGGGCACGCCGTCGACCTCGCCCCACCCGTATAAGCGGGGAAAGCCCTTAAGGCCCGAAAGGGCACGATGGCATTCATATTCCTCGCGAAACGCCGCCTTGAATTTGGTGACCAGCGTCTCGTGGGCGACATCGTCATCAAATTCGTCGCGCGCCGGCAAGATGAGCTGCTTGAGCGCCACAGCCTCGCCCTGCGCGTTGACGGCACGCGTCACACGGCCGATACCGCCACGGCGCATGGTGGCGTCGTCGGCAAACAGCATCGTAAAACGGCGCAGGTAGGCGGGAAGCTCGTCCGTGCCCAGGGCTACGGCCGGCTCAAACCCGTCGACGCGCGCCAGGCGCAGGCCCACCATGGAATCACGGTTGAGCGACTGGGCTGCCGTAGAAGCGAGGTCGTTCGTCATAGGGCGATCGCCGCCACATTGGTGTTGAAGTTGTTGAGCGCGACGTTATCGTCGCCGTAATGTCCGACCCATTGACACAGGTTTGTGTAGCAACCCCAGAGGTTGGCGAATTGTCGGTACCACTTTGACTGGGGAGGAAACGTCTGCCGGCCAAACTCGGCACGGATGACAAACATGTCATTGACCAGGCTGTCGCACGGTCCGGTGTCGCCCGTGGCGTTATAGGTCGACACCACGCTATTGGCGCGGGCGACATAGCCATCGAGCATGTTGTATTTGGTCACGAGCCAACTGTGGATACTCTCCTCCTCGGCAGCCGAGAGGCCACCCGAGCCCATGTCGCCGCCGGTACCGCCGTCCGTCGAGCCACCGCTCGTAGATCCGCTTGAGCCGGAACCCGCATTGGAATCGCCACTCGCACCAGAAGAGCCCGAGCCCGAGCTAGATGCATCCGAGCCGCCGGGCTTACCCACCTGCTGCGTATCCTGCTCCTTCTGCTGTTCCGCCTTGTTAACGATAGATGCCACGCTGTTGTTGGAAAGCTTCGTGATGATCCTGGTGTTGGTGAGCACGATGGTCTTGCCGTTTGCCAGCGTAACCTCGTTGTCCGATGTTTCGGGACTGTCCGCATCGTCGCCACCGAACACAACATGCGAGACCACGCTCGCCCACGCATATCCAGTTGTCGTTCCCAAGTCGCTTTTGGCCTTGCGCCCAATATGCAGCTCGCGCGCAGCATGCGCCTGCACCATGGACGGCACCGTCATGCCATAAGCCGAAACACCGGCTATGACCAGCACGAGTGAGCAAGACAGCAGCACATACGCCCGAGGCGCCAGGCCCAGCCGGCGTCGCATGCGCACCGCGGCGCCATGCTTTGTCTGAGTGCCCCCGGGCCGCATGCGTTCTCCTCCAACAAAAACACGCCGCTCAGGAGCGGCGCATTCTTTCATATCCACATTTGAGTGTATCAGCGAACTCAAAAGGTTGCGCAACGAATGGGCAAATACGAGGTGTAAGCGGACCCATCCACGCGATAAGCGGACGAAAAGCGGGTTTGTTGCACAACAAATAAATGAACGCGCGCCCAATTATGAGTGCCCCGTGCGGCAGGACGACGGGACATGCCGCGGAGCTGACGCCGCCTAGATCGCGCGGCGGGCCTCGATAGCGCGGCCAAGCGTAAGCTCGTCGGCATACTCCAAGTCGCCGCCCACGGGAAGGCCGCTCGCAAGACGCGATACCTCAACGCCCAATGGCTTGATGGTGCGGGCAAGGTAGCTCGCCGTAGTCTCGCCCTCAATGTTGGGGTTGGTGGCGATAATGACCTCGTGGATGTCCTCATGGCCCAGGCGCGCCAGCAGCTCGCGGATATGCAGCTGCTCGGGACCGATCTTGTCCATGGGGCTGATCACGCCGCCCAGCACATGGTACAGGCCATGGTAGCTGCCCGTGCGCTCGATTGCCTGGACGTCACGCGGCTCGCCCACCACGCAAATGCGAGTGGTATCGCGCATCGGGTCCTGGCAGATGGAGCACTCGTCGGCCGTGGCGTAGTTAAAGCAACGACCGCAAAAGTGAACCTCCTGCTTGACCTCCAGGATGGCCTCGGCCAGGCGGCGGGCCTCCTCGGCATCGGCCTCGAGCAGGTAATAGGCGATGCGCTGGGCCGACTTGGGACCAATGCCCGGCAGACGGCCAAGCTCATCGAGCAGTTTTTGCAGACTGTGATTCGCACTCATATATATGCGCGTCTTAGAACGGCATGCCCGGGATGTTGAGGCCGCCGGTGATGGCGCCCATCTGCTTGTTGGCAAGCTCGTTGACGCCGCGGACGGCCTCGTTGACGGCAGCCATGATCATGTCCTGCAGCATATCGACGTCCTCGGGATCAAGCGCATCGGGATCGATGGTGAGGTTGACGAGCTCCATCTCGCCGTTAACGGTCACCTTGACCATACCGCCGCCGGCAGAGGCGTCAACGGTCTGGGACTTGAGATTCTCCTGCGCGGCGGCAAGCTGCTCCTGCATCTTGCGAGCCTGCTTCATCATCTGCTGCATGTTCATACCGGCCATATTGGCTCCTTTACGTGCGGCCGCACGCCGAGCTGCAAGGGCAGCCGGAGCACGGCGGGACTTTCAAACTCAAAAATCGTACCACGGCGCGGGGCCAGCAAGCGGGGCGGACGTGTTACCTCAGTCGATATACATGTCCTTTAGCGTGACGATTTGCCAATCTTCGCGTGCGGCGAGCTTCTTTTTTGTTGCGGTGCTCACGTCATGCTTGCAGAACAGCATGAAATGAGAGGCGGCGAAACCTTTTACCAAGCCTCGCTTGCTTTCAAGATCGCCAATCTCTGCCGACTCGTCAAACGATTCCCTGTATTTGCATTCTCCAATCAGCAGACGCTTTGACACCCGATCGGCAGCTAAAACATCGATATCGTCCTGGGCCCGTTTGGCGGGATTCGTTCCCCACCATGACGACACCGCCGTTGCCGCAATTGGCAACTTGCCCTGCTTTGCCTGCTCAACCAGCCACTCGGCACACAGCGCCTCGAACCGATGACCCAGATATTCGTTCAGCTGCTCTTCTGAAAGCGCGTTGACGACTGCCCGGCCCAAGCCCGCCTCGATATCGGACGAATACGGCATGACGAACCGGAACCAAAACGCATAGCACGGCTCGGAAAGCCGGTAGATTCCGCGCTTGCTGGTTTCGATGCTCTCGCCAAACGGAACGACCTTTTCGATAATTCCCACCGATTCCAGTGCCCTGAGATAGCGAGGCAACGTTGTCTGGGCAACTCCCGCGCGATCCGCGATCTGCTTTGCGCGGTTTGCACCGGCAGCCACAGCCCGCAATATCGAGTTATACACTGCCGGCTCCCGAAACTCCTGGCGAATCAGCCCCTCAGGCTCACCATAGAGAAACCCCATGGGATCAAAGTAAAGCCGGGCCAGATTCTCCTTGAGCCCCACGCTCGAATCCAGCTGTTGCAGATAGTACGGAACACCGCCAAAACAGCCGTAGAATTTAAAGGCATCATGAGCGCTCAAGCCCGGAAGCATCTTGGCTGCATCCCTAAATCCAAGGTCGCGCACCTTGATTTGAGCCGTGCGCCGGCCGTACAGAGGGCTTTTGCGCCCCAGCACATTGCTTTCCATAAAACCCTGATTGCTGCCGCAAAGGATGAGAAAAGTGTTCGTCTCCCTGAAGGCCCGGTCGATGGCGACCTGGAAAATCGAGGGCAGTGCCTCGTTGCGCATCGCCGCATAGGGAAACTCATCGAACACAAAGACAAACCGTTCGGTGCGCGCTCGATCGGCGATGAAGGACAGCGCGTCAGCCCAGGAAGAGAACCCGCCAAGCGATGTGGGGAGATTGAAAAAGCTCGCGATGGCACGATTAAAATCCACTAGGTTGTCGGCGTCGCTTTGCTCGAGGGCGGTAAACGAGAGCGTCCGTTTACCGCGGCAGAACTCGTTAATCAGCGTCGTCTTTCCCACGCGTCGACGACCGTATACGACGGCCATCTGAAATGAACGCTGCTCATAAAGGGATTCGAGTTTTGCTAGCTCTGCCTCGCGTCCGACAAACATTATGCGCTCCCGAATTATGCAAGGTCGAATAATTCACATTTGCATAATATCTCAAACTCTACCTAGCCGGGCCGGACCTGACATTTTCTGCATCCAGCTAGATACCAAAATGCCGGACCGCCGCTCGGGTGGCGCGCATGGGGGCGGGGTATAATTTGATTGTCACAGATAGCAATTTGGAGGTGCCCCATGAATGCCCCCGACATGCTCCAAAACATCCGCTCAAAACACCCCACTCTATATTTCGTTCTCTATCTCTTTGCCGGCTGGGCGGTGCGTGTTGTCATCACCCATGCCGTAGCTTTTGGAGCAGAACTGCTGATAGCAAACTCGGACCAGCCGGTTGTCAAATGGGAAGCGACCGATGAGTGCACCGACGGAACCCGAACCATTTACTACAACAGCCCGTCCCTCTACCAAGAGTTCAAGGTCAAGATAAAGGGCTCCAAGATTGTCGATGCCGAACTGGGCTCTTTATTTACAATCGGAGCAACCGTCAACGCCGAGCAAGTCGAGCGCACGGACAGCCGTGCGACGTATCGTATCGACCTCAGCATCCTAGGCCGACCGTCACGCGCCTGTCTGCTCGAATGCGATATACGCGGCACCACACTACACATGTCCGAAATACAGATGCGCCCGGACATTGAGCCCTCTTCTTGAGCGGTATACCCGCCCGCACGGTTACTCCACCGGCTTGAAGATGGTGGACTGGCCAAAGACGCTGCGGATGAGGGCTTTGGCCTCGTCCTCGGTCTGCGGGATGCTTGGGGCTGCGCCTTGATGGCCGAAGGGGCTGCCCGCGCCAGGGTTGGACTCCCAGGGAGCCGCAGGAGCGTCCTCCTCTTTGGGGGCAGTTGCAGCGGGCTTGGGCGCGGACGCCGCACCCGGCACGTCGAACGGGGGCAGATCGTCCCCGCCGGTATCGGCAGCAAAACCGCCGACCATGGCGTCGTCATAGGGCACCTGCTCGGATTCCCACGGTGCAGACGGCGCGGACGACTGAGCCTTGGAAGCGGACGCGCGCTCGGGAGCGCGGGGCGCAGGCTCGGTCGGGAGCTTGCCCGTGGCGGGAGCGCCGGCGGGATTGTCGGAGCGCAGCCAGGGAGCCTTACCCAGATCGGATGACTTAGGCGCAGGCGCGGCAGCGGGCTTGGGCGTGGGGACCGGAGCAGCCGGTTTGGGCACAGCGGGTTCAGGCGCCGACGGGGTCGGTGCCGCTACCGGTGCCGCTTTTGGCTGCGTCGCGCTGACGTTCGAGGATACAGGGGCCGCCGAGGACACGGGTTGCGGGTCCGCAGATACCGCAGCCCGTGCAGATGGAGAATGCTCCTCATGTTGAGGAGCCGGCGTGCCACCCCCATCCAGGACATAGTCAACGGTGCGACGACCGAAGACTGCGCTGACCGTCGGCAGGACCACCGACTGCGTATCGGCGCGTCCGAGCATCTTGATGGCAAAGGTCGAGCCCGCGGGGAATGAGACCGTGAGCTTGGAGCCATCGTCGGCCGTGGCGCGGGCGTTGAGCAAAAGCCCGGCGTAGGAAGCCTGACGCGCCTTGACACGCTCGACGACCTCGGCCCATTTACGCTGGAGCTCACCGGCATCCTCGACCGCGGGGGACTCGGCGACGCCGGCGGCAGCAACCTGGGCGGCAGTGTTGGGCTTGGACACCGGCACGGTCGATGCAGCAGGCGCGGGAGCCGGAGCCGCAACGGATTGAGGTGCAGGCGTTACGGGTTTGGGCGCAGGAGCCGCGGACTTGGGCACAGGCTGGGCAGCCGGAACAGCAACACCGCGGTCCCAAGGCATGCCGGCCTGATGCGCGGACGTAGCAGCGGGGGCGGCGGTTGCCGCAGGAGCGGCAGCACGGGCGCCCGAAATGAGCGTCGGCTGCTGGGCAGCAGCGGGGGCGGATGTTGCAGGCGCGGCAGCCTGAGCAGCAGCCACGCTCGCCGGCACGGCGGCGTTGGCAACCATGGCCTCCAGGCGTGCTACGCGCTCGGCCAGGGCTTCAATGGTCAGATCAGCCTCGGGACGTGCCAGACGCGTGCAGGCGATCTCGAGCACCAGGCGCACGTCGCTCGCACCCCTCATCTCCAACGCGGCATCGTCGAGCACCGTCAGCACGCGGGCCAGACGGTCGGCAGGATGCTCGCCAAAGGCAGCGGCCTCGGCAGCGAGTGCCTCGGCCTGCTCGGCACCGCCCTCAAACAACTCGGCACGGGCACCGGCAACGCAGGCAACATACACGTCGCGCACATGCGCCACCAGGTCGCGCGTCAGCTCAAGCAGGTCATTACCTTCCTCGACCTGTGCGCGAATAAGCCCATACAGCTCGGCGACATCACGATCAGCAATGGCGCGCGCAAACTCGCCCAGAATCTGGTCCGAAACTTCGCCCAAAAGCGAGCGGGCATCGTCCACATGCACGGTGCCGTTGCCAAAGACGCTCAGCTGCTCCAGCGTGGAGAGCGCGTCGCGCATACCGCCCTTGGCATGGCGCGCCACGATGGCAAGTGCCTCGTCGTCGTAGTCGAAGCCCTCCTGCTCGCACACGTATGCCAGGCGGCGCTCGATATCCTCGTTGCCGATGCGGTGGAAATCGAAGCGCTGGCAGCGCGAGAGGATGGTCTCCAGAATCTTTTGCGGGTCGGTGGTGCACAGCACAAAGATCACGTGCGCCGGCGGCTCCTCAAGCGTCTTGAGCAGCGCGTTAAACGCCGCCGTCGTGAGCATGTGGACCTCGTCGATGATATAGATCTTGTACTTGCCGCGCACCGGGGCAAAGTTAACGGAGTTGATGATCTCCTCGCGCACGTTGTCTACGCCGGTACGGCTTGCGGCATCGAGCTCGTAGACATCGGGGTGGTTGCCCTCGGCGATGAGCTCGCATTCCTCGCAGGTGCCGTCGGGCATGCAGCCGCTCGCACCCTCGGCGCGCGCCGCCTCGGCATTGCGGCACAGCAGCGCCTTGGCAAGGATGCGCGCCATGGTGGTCTTGCCCGTGCCGCGCGGACCGCAAAACAGGTACGCGTGGGACAGACGCCCCTCGGTGATGGCGTGCTCGAGCGTCGAGACGATATGCTGCTGGCCCACCACGGAGTCGAAGGTGAGCGGGCGATACTTTCGGTACAACGATTCCATGGGTGCTCCCCCGGGTATACTGAGTCTTGTTGCCGCGGCGGCCATGCGGTCGCACGGCATACTGCATTCATAATAACCCGTACGGCGAGCCCGCCGCGATAGGAGTCCAAAGAGCATGGCAGACGCAGAGAGCAACCTCGTTCCCTCCGAAGCAGCCGACCAGGTCGAGGTCGCGCTCGAGGCGCAGGCAGCAGCCGATGACGGCATCCTGTACCTCAACGAGTATCAGTACGAAAACGACCTCGTCACCGATTTCGCCCGCTTGGTTGCCTCGCCCAGGCGCCGCGGCTCCCTGTACGTCGCCGCCGCGATTGCCGCGCTCATCGGCATCGGCATGCTGGTGGCCGGCGGCAGCTGGATCAAGTTCGGCGTCGTGCTGATCGTGTTCGGCGCCTTTTTGGCCTGGTGGAGCAAAAACCTGCACCACACCCTCGCCCGCGACTTTATCGACGCCGTCGAGGCAGACGAGTCCATGGGTGGCCGCTATCGCCGCGTCGCCGCCAACGAGGACGGCCTGATGGTCTGGGGCAAGAGCGGCAAGTCGCAGTTCTTCCCGTTTGAGAAGCTCGACCACGTACTCGACGGCGAGCGCATCTTTGTGGCTATGTTCGCCGACCAGGGCGTGACGATCCCTAAGGACACCTTTGTGCGTGGTGATGCCGAGCAGTTTTGCTCCTTCCTCAAGGCGCGCATCAACAAAAAACTCCGCATCGAGACCAAACGCAAGAAGATGAAGGCCGAAAAGGCCGCCGCCGAGGCCAAACAGGGCGACAAGGCCGACAAGCCCCAGGACAACAAGGGCAAGCAGCGCAAGCAGAAGAAGAACAAGAAGAAGCGGTAGGCCGGCCGACACCGAAGGCGCCTCGTCCCGCACCCGATTCCGGGCCGGGGCTCCTGGAATCGGGTGCGTGTACCGCCGATGGACCCGTTTTGCCTAACTCTCGAGCTACTTCACTTCAAACCTTAAGAGCCTTCTCTCTGGCAGATCGGTCATCTTCATCGTATAAGTCCCAGGAAAAGCCTTCTCAAAACGGACGGTCTCGTAACCTTCGAAATAGTCGTTGGTGTTTTGCATCATGAATGGGACGAGCAACTCGTTCTCCGCCCCAACCTGTACAGCAAACGCAGCAGAGCCGCCCAGAGCCGGCATTGCCTGTGTTATCAGATCGGTATTGACCACAAAGTCATAGTTTGGCGCAGACTCCGGCACCAAATGCCAAACATACGTTTTGATTCCGCCTTCGACATTGTCCTTATTCCTGACACGCATCTTTACGGCGATAACACACGTGATGTCGGCGTCCTTCAATTTCGTTTTCGTATCCACGATGCCATATTTTGAATAATCATCATGCGCACGCTTGAGATACTCGCGCGGCGTGAGCAGCTCTGCCCCGTCTATGCAAAACGAATACCCGTCAGTCGCCACATCCTTCGACCCCAGAAACGCCCCATCCATCGAGAGCCATTCGCCCTCCGCATAATATTTCTCAGGAATGACCGTCCGGTTCCCGTTAACGACGCTCACCCTCATGCCCGCAAGGCCGGTAGCAGCACAGCCGAAAAGAGCAAGCACCGCCCTTCTTGTCCACAGGGCCTTCTTCATCGCGCTCACGACCTTTCCCGAACTTTCACAACGGCACCGTCGCGCATGCAGTAAACCCGATCGGCCAGCTCCTCGAGCACCTCTCCGTCATGGCTGGACAGAATAACCTCGCGACCCGTTGAGGCCGCCATCGCCACAACGCGCTTGAGCATTCCAACGCCCGCTTCGTCGAGGGCATTTGTTGGCTCATCGAGAACAAGTAGCTTCGGCTTTTCCATAATTGCCGCAGCTATCCCCAGACGTTGCTTCATCCCAAGCGAATATGCTCGGAACTTCTTTTTTTCGTCTGCATCGAGCCCCACGAGCCGCAGGGCAGAGCGAATGTCCTCGGGAGTGGCAACGCCCTTGATCTGAGCGATGAGCTCCAGATTGTCGTAGCCAGACAGATATCCCAAAAAGGAAGGAGCCTCGATCAACATTCCCAGACTCGGCGGGAACGAGATGTCCGCCCCAAGCCTTTGGCCATCGATAGAGATTTCGCCTTCGGTAGGCTTGATCAATCCGCAGACCGCTCGCATAAGCATGGTCTTACCCGAACCGTTTATCCCCTGAAGCCCAACCACAGTCCCAGGGTCAACCTCGATGGACACGTTGCGCAGAACATCGTTTTTGCCCATGCGCTTCGATACGTCCCTAACGATCACGCTCATATCTTGTCCCCCTTTTCTATAAGGTCGGCCCTTCGAAACCACAGTCCACCCAGCGATAGACATAACGACATAAGCCCAATTGATGACAAGACGCTCGAGCCCGCCGCGATTCCCTCTTTGACAATTCCGCCCCAGCGCAACAGCATCAAGGCGTTACCCAATAGCGCCCAATGTCGTGCATATGCCGAGCAGATCAGGTAGCTCATTAAAACCACAAACGAGACTGACGGCCCAAGCACAAACCCAACCGCTGCCTGCGCAAACGCAAGCGCCTCAAAAGCAAATAAGAGACCTATGAAAAACGGCAGCGCATCTGCCTCGGCAGCTTTGAGAAACCACGGCGCCAAATTAGCCAGCTGAAGCGACTCGCCATGAATGACCGCGCTGAACGAGGAGCTCACCACCAAGCTCCAAATCACAACAGAGCAAACCACCACGAGCAGTGAAAATGCCGTTACCGCCGCCACTGAGATAAAACGCGAGGCCCACCAAAGGGTTCTTGCCCGGCATCGAACAAGTGCTTGTAAACCAAGCCCGTGCAACGATTCGGTCGGATAATCGAGTGTTGTATAGAGAATAAGCAGAATGAGGAATAGCCACCCTAACGGAGGCACAAACATGACCCCGGGCCTAGGCTCAAACGGAGCAGATCCGGCAAACACGAGCGCAAGATTATCCGCAAACCCCAAGGTATCCGTCCTGACCCCATACACAGAAGACAATCCGTAGGCGTACACCAAGTTCGCAACGGTCACTGCCGCAACCGCAATAAAAGTAACGATGTTCTTCTTCAAAACGGTCCTCAGGTCCGCAGCGACCAGCCTAAACAGCATCAGACCACCTCGCGCCTTTTTAAGAATCTCGCGGAAATCAAAGAAAAGACGAACAGCAAAATGATTTCCGCAAACCCCGCTCGAATGTCGGGCCAGTTATTTAGTGATTCCGACCTGATGCTGTTAAGAATGTTGCAGTTAAAGCCGACGCATGAAAGGACGCTAAAAATCCAGTCGTTAACAAAATGCCATGCAACCATAATCAGATATGGAACGACCATCGCCTTGATTCTGCTGCGAAACACAACCGACAGACCGGTCACGGCCATGGATAGAACCCCCAGCGCCACCGCATCGAACAGCGTATAAACCAGCATGTATAACAGAGGCCGGGAATAAAACAGGCCAGAAAAATAGCTATGCAGATAGAGTCCGACGTAAGTCGATTCGTCGACTCGGGGGAGATACGCGGGAAACAGCATGGAGACAATCAGAAAGTTCACGAGTAGCGGAATAGCCGTGACCGCAAACGCAGAGAGGAAAGCAGACAGCATCTTCACGTTCACATATGCATTTCTAGAAACACGCGTGCAGATCTGTGCCTCGTAACCGCTCAAACGCTCGGACAGGCATGACCACGACCCGGCCAACATGGCAAGCAACGGCAGCGCATAGAAAAACACCGACGCTAGCAACGGCGCGTTCGCGCTCACAACGATCCAGTTACCAAAGCTACTTTCACGCGTTTGGCCGAGGTATGTCTGAGACTGCAGACCAATGCCGTAGCCAAAAGATAACAGCTGCTTGCGCTCGGCCTCGAGTGTCCACCACGCCTCGATGGCAGCTGCCATCGAAATGGCAGTCGCCAAAATAAGAGCCAACGCAAATATAGGATTGCCAAATATCTTGGACAGCTCGTGCCGTATTAGTTTTCCATTCAAGCGACATCACCCTCCCATTGGCCGGGCCGAGCGTTGCTGCTCGGCCCGGCCCTAATCACAACAAGAAGCTGCGGATTGGCTAGGAGGGAAGTTTGTTAAAATGGCCAAAGCAATCGGGGCTCCACTTTCCATAGACCGTGCCGTATCCGGACTCGGCCCATGCGGTCAGACGAGCATGACTGCGTTTGTTCTCACGGACGAGGTTGTATATCTCCCATTCATGCTCATGGTTGGAGCGATACACGCCCTGCGTGCAATTCATGTTGCCCGTTCCTCTATTGTCATAGGCACCGTCCACGTACAAACGTAACGGCTTTCCCGAATAGCCCATAATCCAAATGTAAACTGAAGATGAGTCGTGCTTCGAGCGATAGCCAGTTGCGCTCGTGCCAGAACATTGAAAAGCGAAATCTGTATCCTTGTTGTTCTTACATGTGGCAATTCCAGCATCTGCGCTTTGCGAAATGCTCGAAACCTGGGAAGTGTCGAACTCCTCTTGAGCAAATGATGCGGCAGGTGCACCCATCGACAAGCCCGCAACAATCGCCAAGCCGACTCCGATTCGAGCAATAGCGCTCCTTGGCTTAATCATGGCCTTCTCCAATCAAAAGCGGTTAACAATGCGTCGACGCACGGCAACCTTTGCATGAATAGAGAAAGATGTCTGTAAACACCCGCTATTGAGTTGATCGCTCAGGCGTTTACACGTTATCTACCCGTGATAATAATGAAATAAGCTCCGCTTTATTCTTGATCCTCAACTGGCGGTAAGAAGCAGACCGCAGTGCTTGCACCGTAGATGCAGCGTAACCGACATCCTCCGCAATAGCCTTTGTCGTTGCGCCCTCTGCCGTCATCAGCAAGATTTGCGACTGAACATCGGAAAGGGAGCGCGACGTAAGCAGAGCCAGTTGGCGCACGCGGGCCGTTTCGGTGGACCCGTTCGCGCGGTACTCCAAGACAGCCTTCTCGTCCTCAACCGAGCGGGCGAGCGCGATGTGCGTGACGAACATGGGCACAGACCAGCAGACGACCACCGTTGCCACGACGACATTGACAGCCGAACTATGCCCCAACAACGACGCAAGGAACAGCGGCTCGAAAACCATCAGATCCTGCGCCATGTTGAGCAAGACGACCCAGACAGGAGCCGTCGCCCCAAAGCAAAGCATCCATACCCCAAGCATTTTGCGCTGCGGACAGCTTCGCAGCACTACATATGTGAGCAGCATCCCCGCCAGCACCACGAACCCATGAATTCGCCCCCTACTGGCCGCATAGATTGAAGCAGCGACACCTATTGACACCAATGGCACGATAGCCCGAGCACGGGCATGCACCTTAAACGGACGCAGCCCAACAGCGAGCGAAGCCGTAGACGCCACGCCGCAAAACAGGACCGGCACAGCCATCAACGGAACGCGTATGCACCTCCATGCCGCGATATAGATAAAAGACCATTCCACAGCAGACAGCATCGCCCATACGCACGGGCTTCCGAGCCCAATCGCTTCGCCTGCTCTATCCAGCGCAGCGCCACGATTCGGTTTTCCGCCCGCGTAGCGTAGCGACAGAAGCAGCCCGAGACCCAATGCGTAGCTTAAGAGGGAAAAGACGACAGCCCGCGAAACACCGGACCCCCAATCGCTATCCGCCATTACCAAGGGACCCGCCGCAAGGAGGATAAAAAATAATGTGAGCAGGTATCGAAACAGCCGGCGCGTTCGAGCTGATGCCACCATATCATCAGCATGCCGCTGCGGCAGCTCATGCCCCACAGTATCACCCTCACCCGCAAACAACGCCACGAGCTCGCGTGAGCCCGCAACCGACGCCTTCCCGTATGCTCGGTGAAGCGTTGTTCGCACCGTCGATGGCTTCGTATCCGTCTCCTTGGCAATTTCCGCCGGCGTTTTCCCTTTGAGCAGCAGTCGAACAAACTGCTCTTCTCGAGGCGACAGGGCAGGGGAAAACACCCCCGCATCGAATGGGTCGGACGCGCAGGCGATATCCGAATTGTTGTCCCGTTTCCCCCTTAGCAACATGCATACGAAGGCAGCAGCGATAGCGGACCCCATCGCCAGCAATGCAATGACCGCGGCATAGTTTGCGAAGTATGCCACATCGACAGCCGGAATAAGACCAATAGGAACTGCTACGAGCACAGAACAGGCAAACACGTCGCGCCGTCCATGGCCAAAGGCACGAGGGCGACAAAACAGCAGGGCCACAGCCAATGCGAGATAGACCAACGGAATTAAAAACGCAAGGCCAATTGACGCGGCCGAAACAGAGGGCATCCCCCATGGCTCGGGGACAATTCTCCATGAAACTCGACAGCAAAACAGCAGGCAAGACAGGGCGGCTATTGTTTCTGTAAAAATCGCGTTCTGCGGGCGACGGGCCTCTCTTTCGTCAGTCCGCGTCGCCCTCTGCGTCAAAGGAAAACCCGCCGTAACCCAAATTACATATGAGAGAAGCAGCGACCCAGCAAAGCACGAGACGCACGAAACGCCATGCAACAGCCAGATCGGTGCAAACACGAATGGGATAGAATCTCCGCGAGCATAGAAAACCAGGTCGGCCCATTCGGGAACCGTTGCAATAACACCAAGGAAAACACCGATAGCACTGAGATGCCTCGGCCGTCTCATTTCTCTCCCCTTGCGGAGCGCAACACCGTGACCAAACGCCGCGAGGCATGCGCCAAGGATAACGAGCCAGGTCATTGCACCTGATGCCAAGCCAATTGAAGATGAAAACCGGTGATAAGGGGTGACCGCCATTACGATAAGCACAATGGCGCAGGCAGATGTGGCAGAACGGCAGGAAAAGAGCATATGGCCTCCATAGCATGCCATTATATCGCTCGGGCTGCTCGTTTATCTCCGCGCCTACACCGGCCAACATCAACGATTCACGCGATTCACGCCAACTCAATCCGAGCCAGGTCACGGTCCGGCTTTTGTTCGCAGTCCCCCAGTTTTCTGGGATGCGGTTTCCTTTTGAGTACCGATTCGGAAACTGCATCCCATTCTGGGCCAATATTCTGGGATGCAGTTTCCGCAGCCTACCCCATCCGGAAAACGCATCCCACAATTTGGCCGAAAACTGGGACGCGCTTTCCGGATGGGTCGAGACGAAGGCCAAGTCGGATAGGCCACCTCGCCCCGCTACCTTCACCATGTGCCCGAGCGTGCTAAACTAGCAGCATCTATGCCACCGCGAATGGCTCGGCCCCGCGCCCGCCGCTCGCAAACGAACTTTAAACGCACGAGGGTTGGCCATGCCGCTTTTCTCGCAACATACCGCCCGGTTCTCGCCGGACGTTCCCTTGGAGGGCACCAGCTCTCGCGAGCTGCTCAAGCGGTACCAGCCGCTCGAGACGCTTGCGACCGGCGGTTTTGGCTCCATCGAGATTTGCCGCGACACGCACCTGCGCCGCCGCGTCGCCATTAAGCGCATCCCCCTTATCAACGGTGCCGGCATGCCCGCCAGCGACATCATGGATGTACTGCGCGAGGCGCATACCGCCGCCATGCTTCAACATCCCAATATCGTGCAGGTTATCGACTTTACGCACGATACCGCCTATGCCTACCTGGTTATGGAATATGTCGACGGCATGTCGCTGGCCGAGTTTTTGCATCGCGTGGACGGCCATTCGCTCACCTTTGACGAGGCCGCAGCCATTGCCGACGCGCTGGGGCAGGCGCTCACCTTCGCCCATAGCAATGGCGTGCTCCACCTGGACATCAAGCCCGCCAACGTGCTCATCGACCACTCGGGCAATGTAAAGCTCACCGACTTTGGCATGGCGCGGCTGTCGTCTGCCGGCGGCTTTGGCGGCTCGCGCGGCGGCACCATCGGCTACATGCCACCCGAGCAGCTCGACATCGAGACCGGCACGGTTGACGAGCGCGCCGATGTCTTTGCCCTCGCCTGCGTTATCTATGAGGGCTTGTGCGGCAGTGCTCCCTTTATGGCCGCCACGCCCGGCGACTCGCTCGACCGCATCATCGGCGGTGCCACCTACCCCAGCGAGCTTATCCCGCACTTTCCCCCGGGAGCCGAGGCTGCACTCATGAGCGCCCTCTCCCCCATGCCGCAAGACCGCCCCAACAGCATCGAGGCATTTTGCGACCAGCTGCTCGCCGGCTTGGGCAGCGTGCGCGAGGGCCGTCGCAGCCTGGAGCAGATGGTGGGCGAGCTGTCGGATGACGAGCGCGCGGCAGACGATATCGAATCGTTGCCCTATGAGGACGACACCATCGAGGTCGACCCCGCACTCGGCTGGGCCGGTACGCGCTGGAGCCACGCGCGCAACTACACCATGCGCGCCATCTCGGCTCTCTCGTGTGGTGCCTTTAGCTTTTTGCTCATGCAGACGGCTGGCGTCGCGGCGCTTCCCGGACTTATTGCCGCGGCCATCGCAATTGGGGCGGCCGCCGGCCTGGCCCCGCAGATTGGCTCGGCTATCTCGGCCGTGGGCTTTTTGGTACTTATGGCCAACGCCACCATGCAGGCGCAGGGCATCCTGTCGATGCTGCCCGTCGCGGTGCTCTTTGCCGCCACCATGTCCGGTTGGTGGATCGCCTGGGGCCGCACCGAGGCCGCCGCGAGCGCCGCGCTCACCTGCGCGGTGGCACTTGGCTGTCTAACGGGCGACGTCCTCCTTGCCGCCGGGGTCGCCGCCGGCATCGCGGCCTTTTGGCTCGGCCCGGCAAGTGCCGCGGCCGCCACGGGGATGGGCGCTCTTTTTGGCCGCCTGGCTACGGTTGCGCTTTCTGCCGGAGGCGTGCTGGGGCTCGGCAATGTTACCGCAGCGCTGGGAGACATGCTCTTCTGGGCTGCCGTTGTGATCGTCGCGGCGACAGCTGCATTGACATCTCTGCTGCTCAACGCCCATGCCAAGCGTGCCGAGCAGGGCTCGAGCCTGACTGCAATCGCTGCCATCGCCGGCTGCGGAATAGGCTCTGCGGCGTCGCTCTGTCTTGCACACCATATGGAAATTGCCAGCCTTGCGGCCGCGGTCGTCGCCAAGGCGGCGGTTGCGGGAACCCTATCCTCTATAATCGTTGGGATATGCCTATATTTGCTCGGATACCAAAGAACCTATACGGAGAGTGATCTTTCGTGAACTTCCTGAACATCTTCGAGGACCACGTGGCCGGCATCTTCGGTGCCACCCGTGCCCCGTTCTCCTTTAAGAAGCTTGCCAAGCAGGCCGCTCGCGACATGGAGGATCAGACTCTGGTGATCAACGGCGTCAACACCGCGCCGGCACTCTATACCATCCTAATCGCCGCCGACGACGATCCCATGCTCGCCCCGTTCTACCCCGAGCTTTCGCGCGAAGTCCGCGAGTTTGTGAAAGCACAGGCCGAAAAGCGCCGCTATGTGTTTGTCGGCGAACCCCTCGTTCGCTTTATGATCGACCCGCAGCTGCGTGCCGGTAAGTTCTCGGTCTTTGCCGAGAACGTCGACGCCCCCACGCTCGGTCGTCTGTACGAGGAGGAGCGCGCCTACCAGAATGGCCTGGGCCAGAACAACTCGGCCGCAAGCCGCGCCGCCAGCGCTCCCCGCGCCGGCAAGCAGCAATTCGCCGCTCCGCAGCAACAGCGCCCCGCCGCCATGCCCCAGCAGCCGGCGCCCCGTGCCGCCGCTCCCGACCCGCTCACCGTGGCCGATCCCTTTGCGCCCAATGTCCCCGACCCCGCCGCCGCGCCCATCCCCGTGCCGCAGACCGTCTCTCGTGACGCCCTCGCCGGCATGGGCGGAGCCGCCGCGACCGGCGCCGCCGTGGGCCTTGGCGCCGCGGCCGGTATTGCCTCCAACATGGCGAGCACCCGCGCCCCGCAGCGCCCGCTCGCCCAGCTCGTCGACGTCGTGAGCGGCGAGAGCCACAGCATCACTTCCGCGCAGGTGACCATCGGTCGCGAGCGCTCGGTTTCGGACATCGCCCTGCGCGACCCCAACGTGTCGCGCCGTCACGCCCAGCTCACCTTTACCGGTTCGGACTGGTCGATCGAGGACCTCAATTCCACCAACGGCACGCTCGTCAACAACCGCCGCATCACGCGCTGCCCGCTGCGCAACGGCGACCTGCTGACGTTTGGCCTAAGCACCTTTGAATTTAGGGGATAGTCGCTTATGAACATCGATATCGTCCTTTTTGCAGGCCGCATCGTCCTGGTCGCCCTGCTCTACATCTTCCTGTTCGCCGTCATGAAAACCGGCGTGGGACTCGTACGCGGCCAGCGCCGTGACTCCGCTATCTGGACGATCGATGTGGACAAGGGTCCGCGCGGCATCCGTGGCATCCATGTAGACATGCTCGGCCCCGTCATCGTGGGCCGCTCGCCGTCCTCGGACATCTGCATCAACGAACCGTTTGTCTCGGCCTCGCACGCACGCTTTTCGCTGCAGGGCCCAGCACTCATCATCGAAGACCTCAACTCGCTGAACGGCACGCTCGTTAACGGCCGTCAGCTGGTGGAGCCCGCAACGCTGCGCGAGGGTGACGAGGTCCAGATTGGCGACGTGGTCATGAAGGTGAACCGTCGATGATCGACGAGGAGAACAAGTCCGCAACCATGCCCGAGACGCCGGCTGCCCCCGCAGCTGCGCCGGCCCATGCCGCTCCGGCGCGCCCTGCGACCGTGGAGCCCGAGGACACCGTGTTCTCCCTGCCTCTTTCGCATGTAACTCAAGAATATCCGGCACTCGCCGATGACGAGGACGCCGACACCGAGCAGCTCGACGCCCCCATCGGCGCGCACGCTGCCGAGCAGCCCGCGGAACCGGAGGCAACGCCCGCACCGGCTCACTTTGCCGAGCCCGTCGCCGAGGCGATTAACGAGAGCGCGGCCGTGTTTGCAGCCCCCGAGCCTGCCGCGCCGGTATTCCCCGTCGCCCCGGCGAGCGAGGCGGCACCCGCATCCGCAACGCCTGCCGAAGTCGAGCAGCCCGTTGCCGCGCCCGCCGCAGCTCCCGAGCCCTCCGCTCAACCCCAGAGCATGCCCGCGCCGTCGCACTTTGCGACGCCCGAGCCGACGGCTGTCGAGCCGCAGCAGGACGGCGATCCCGCCGACCGCGTAACCGAAGATCTCAACCTTCCGGACATCTCCGACGCCGAGTCGGGAGACGATGCCGACACCGTCTCCCCCGGCGACACCGCCGAGATCGATGTCGCCGCCGTGGAGGCAAAGCTCAAAGATCCCGGCTCGACCATGAGCTTTGAGCCGCTGACCGACGAGCGCATCGAGACCGACTCGACCTACGACGCCGGCACCACCACGCAGCTTATGTGGGGCGCCCGCTCCGACGTCGGATGCGTACGCCCGCACAATGAGGACTCCTATCTGGTGCAGTCACCGCTCTTTTGCGTGTGCGACGGCATGGGAGGACACGCGGCCGGCGAGGTGGCATCCTCCATCGCCGTCGAGACCATCGCCAAGACGGCGCCGCAGTCCGCCGACGCCGCGCGCCTGGCCGCAGCCGTCGAGGCCGCCAACGCCGCCGTGATCGAGGCCGCCCTCAACGGCCTGGGCAAACCCGGCATGGGATGCACGGCCACCTGCGCCTACATCGAAAACGACACGCTCGCCATCGCCCACGTGGGCGACTCGCGCGCCTACCTGCTCCACGAGGGCACGCTCATCCGTGTGACCCGCGACCACTCCTACGTGGAAGAGCTCGTGGATGCCGGCGAGATTACGGCCGACGAGGCCCGCGTCCACCCCAACCGCTCGGTCATCACCCGCGCGCTGGGCTCGGATCCCGCCATGTATGCCGACCACTTTACCCTGCACATCGAGGAAGGCGACCGCCTGATTCTGTGCTCCGACGGTCTTTCGAGCATGATTCCCGATAGCGATATCGAGAACATCGCTACGCAGTCCTCGACCGCACAGATCTGTGTCGACAACTTGGTGGACGCGGCGCTCGCCGCCGGCGGCCATGACAATGTGACCGTGGTGGTCGTCGACCTGGTCGACGACGGCGTCATGCGCGAGGCAAAACGCGTCCGACGCCGCAATGTCACCATCGCCGCCGTCTTGGCCCTTGTCTTTGTGCTGGTAGCAGGCATCTGGGCATACACGGGCGTCACCGGCTCCTATTACTTGGGAACCTACCACGGCAATGTCGCCGTCTGGCGCGGCCTGCCCGGCAAGACGCTTGGAGTCGAGCTCCACTGGCTCGAGAGCGAAACCAGCATCAAACTGTCCGACCTGCCCGAAGACACGCAAAACCGCCTGAAGGCAGGCATTCCGCAAACGAATGTCGACGATGCGCAGGACACCATTTCCAAGTACCGCCATCAGATTGACGAGGAGCAGACCCGTCAGGTGATTGACGCGCAAACGATTCGCGACAACACCGATCAGAAATCCACCTCCGAGTCAGATTCCGAGAAAACCGCCGAACAGTCAGCCGAGGCCGAAGCCTCCGATAAGAATTAGAAAGGGAGTGCCGCTTATGAGTCGCCGCAACACCGAACTGCTCTTGCTCATCGCCTCGGCGTTCCCCGTCATCCTGCTCTATGCGATGTACGTGCTCACCGCGGGCGCCACGATTTCCTTTGAGACGCTCGCCGTGCCGATCGGCCTGTTCGCCGCCTTCGCCGCGGCGCATATCGCCGTGCGCATCCTGGCGCCCGGCGCCGACCCTGCCATCCTGCCCATCGTCTTTGTGCTCTCGGGCATCGGCATCACATTCGTGACGCGCCTGGCCCCCGACCTCGCCATCTCGCAGCTCATCATCTTGTTTGTCTCGGTGGCGCTCATGGTGGGAACGCTCGCGCTGGTCAAGAACCTCGACGTGGTCATGCGCTACAAGTACACCTTTGGCATTATCGGCATCATCCTGCTGATGCTGCCGATCTTTATCGGCACCACGATCTCGGGCTCCAAGCTGTGGATTCGCATCGCGGGCTTCACCATCCAGCCCGGCGAGTTCGCCAAGGTCTTCATCGTCCTGTTCCTGGCAGGCTATCTGGCCGAGAACCGCGAGCTGCTCTCCATCTCCAACCGCAAGATCCTGGGCCTCAAGATTCCGCGCTTCCGCCTGCTGCTGCCGCTGTTTGCCGTATGGGGCGTGTGCCTGCTCATCGTCGTCTTCGAACGCGACCTGGGCTCGGCCGTTCTGTTCTACACCATCTTTTTGCTGATGCTCTATGTTGCCACGGGACGCTTTTCGTACGTCATCATCGGCCTTGCGCTGCTGGCCGTTGGAGCCGTGGGCGCCTACAAGTTCCTGTCGCACGTGCAGGTGCGTTTTCAGGTCTGGGTCGATCCGTTTAAGGACGCCCAGGGCCAGGGCTACCAGATCGTACAGTCACTTTACTCGCTGGCTGACGGCGGCCTGGTTGGCGTCGGCATTGGCAACGGCATGGCAAACAACATCCCCGTCGTCGAGTCCGACTTTATCTTCTCTGCCATCGGCGAGGAAATGGGCCTTTTGGGCGGCGGCGCCGTGCTCATCCTGTTTATGCTTTTTGCCGTGCGTGGCCTCACCACGGCCGCCCGCGCCAAGTCCGACCTTGCCGCCTTTAGCGCGACCGGCCTTACGGCGGCCATCAGCTTCCAGGCATTCTTAATCGTCGGCGGCGTAACCCGCCTGATCCCGCTGACCGGCGTCACCCTGCCCTTTATGAGCCAGGGCGGCTCCTCGCTGCTGGCGAGTTTTATCATCGTCGCGCTGCTGCTGCGCGCCGGCGACGAGGCAACCGGACGCGAAGCCGAGCTCACCGGCACCGGCACCATGGCCGCCCTCACCGATGACCAGGTCGCATCCGCTGCCCTGACCGGTACGCGTTTTGCCAACGCACCTTCCTACGGCAACGGCAGCCACTCCGCGGGTTCTCGCATGCGTCGTCGCCTGCTCGACACGCCTGAGTCCGGCGTGCTCGGCCGCGTGGCACTTGCCAACCGTCTGACTCGTGCCGTGTTTGCCTTTACGGCGCTGTTCGCCATCCTTATCGGCAACCTCACCTATGTCCAGGTCATCAAGGCAAAGGACTACCAAGACATGCCGACCAACAACCACACCATCGCCCGCTCCAAGTACATCCAGCGTGGCTCTATCATCACGTCCGACGGCGTGACGCTAGCCGAGTCGCTGCAGCAGGAGGACGGCACCTACGCCCGTTCCTACCCCAACGGCAACATGGCCGCGCACGTGGTGGGCTACGTGAGCCAGCAATACGGCACCGCCGGCATCGAGAGCGTCATGAACGATACGCTTACCGGCTCCAAGGATTACTCCAGCTGGAACAACGCCATCGCGTCGCTCGCGGGGCAGACCCAGCCGGGCAATACCGCCAAGCTCACCATCGACTCGCGCATCCAGACGGCTGCCGAGCAGGCGCTCAAGGGCTTTAAGGGCGCCGTGGTGGTCATGGATCCGCGCACCGGTGCGGTCCTTGCGTGCGCGAGCTCGCCCACCTACGACAACACCAACATCGATGCGCTGCTCCAGTCGGGCGGCGGCGAGGACGGCTCCATGTACGACCGCGCCATGGACGCGCTGTACACCCCGGGCTCGACCTTTAAGGTCGTCACACTCTCCGCGGCGCTCGAAACCGGCACCGCCAGCCTTACCAGCACGTACCAGGCGCCCGGCTCCATGGATATTGGCAACGCGCCGGTCACCAACTATGCCAACGAGAGCTACGGCACCATCAGCCTGCAGCAGGCCTTCGCCGTGTCGTCCAACGTCGTCTTTGGCCAGGTGGCCAACGAGATTGGCGCCAGCTCGCTCGTCCAGTTTGCCAACGCCTTTGGCTACGGTCAGAAGCTCGGTCAGGATCTGACCACCGCGGCTTCCATCATGGCCGACCCGTCGCTTATGACCGAGTGGGAGACCGCTTGGGCAGGCGCCGGCCAGCCCGTCGGCATGGACCACACGCCTGGCCCGCAGACCACTGTTATGCAGAATTGCGTGATCGCTGCCGCTATCGCCAACAGCGGCGTGGTCATGGACCCGTTCTTTGTGTCCCAGATACTCGCCCCGGACGGAACCGTGGTTAAGACTACGCAGTCCCGCTCGCTGGGCCAGGCTGTCAGCTCTGCCACGGCCGACCAGGTCAAGCAGGCCATGCTCGCCGTCGTCCAGTCCGGTACCGGCACCGATGCCCAGATTCCGGGCGTCAAGGTTGCCGGCAAGACCGGTTCGGCCGAGACCGGCGGCACCAACGTCAACTCTATGTTTGTTGGCTTTGCACCTTACGATTCACCCACGGTTGCCATCTCGGTGGCCCTGGAGGATTTCGACAAACACGACGTCAAGGCCGCCAAGATCGCCGGTATCGTCCTGACCGCGGCGCTTGCCGCACAGGGGGCGTGATGCCCGTGATCAAAGCGGATACTTGGGGCGCGCCGCGGCCGATGAGCTAGCGGCAACGCGCCACACGGCCCCAGCGGCCACACATTTGGTACTACACACATCGTTGAGCGAATAGTTATGTTAGGAGCAGGAATGGAACAGAGGGTCCTCGGGGGAAGATACCTCCTCAAGGATAAGGTGGGAACGGGCGGTATGGCGACCGTCTTCCGTGCACAGGATCAGGTCCTCGACCGCACGGTTGCCGTCAAGATCATGCTGCCGCAGTATGCCGGCGACGCCACCTTCGCCGCCCGCTTTAAGCAGGAGGCCCAGGCGGCTGCCGGCCTGTCCTCCCCCTATATCGTGGGCGTCTACGACTGGGGCAAGGACGGCGACACCTATTACATCGTCATGGAGTACCTGCGCGGTACCGACCTTAAGAGCGGCATCAAGAGCCACGGTGCCCTCGATCCCAAGAAGGTCGCGCAGATCGGCTCGCAGATCAGCTCCGCGCTTTCGGTCGCACACAAGCACGAGATCATCCACCGCGACATTAAGCCGCAAAACATCATGGTGCTGCCCGACGGCAACATCAAGGTAATGGATTTTGGCATCGCACGCGCCAAGAACAGCCACCTCACGCAGGATAACAACGTTCTGGGCACCGCCCACTATGTAAGCCCCGAGCAGACCCGCGGCCAGGACCTCGGCCCCACCTCGGATATCTACTCGCTGGGTGTCGTCATGTACGAGTGCGCCACCGGCCGCGTGCCCTTTGACGGCGACGACGCCATCTCGGTCGCGCTCAAGCAGGTCAACGAGCTCCCCATCCCGCCGAGCCAGATCAACTCCGGCGTCGATGCCGATCTTGAGCGCATTATCCTCAAGTGCATGGAGAAGGACCCGGCAAACCGCTTCCAGACGGCCGACGAGCTGCGCCAGGTGCTCAACAGCTACCTGTCCGGCCGTGCCGTCAACGTCTCGGAGCCCACGCGCATCATCGGTGCCGCCGGCGACCTGGGTGCCACCAAGACCCGCGAGCTTTCCGACTCAACGCGCGCTATGGTTCGTCCCGTCTCGGGCGTGAGCGGTCAGAACACCGCCCGTAGCGCTGTCTCGGGCTCCACGGGCTCCTACGAGGTCGAGAAGCCCAAGTCCAACAAGAACAAGATCATCGCCGCCGTGATTGCCGCCGTCGCCGTGATTGGCGTTGTAGTGGCCTTTGCCACGGGCATGTTCAGCGGCGAACAGGTCACGGTGCCCGACGTGCTGGGCAAGGACCAGGAAACCGCTATTGAGCTGATCAAGGAAGCCGGCCTTGAGGTTGGCACCGTCGACCAGAGCTACAACGACGATGTCGACGAGGGAAAGGTCGCCGAGCAGACCCCCAACGGCAACACCAAGAAGGCCAAGGGCACGAGGGTGAACCTGGTAATCTCCAAGGGCCCTAAGCCCTCCGAAAAGGTTGAGGTTCCGCAGCTCCTCGGCCTGACCAAGGACCAGGCCGAGGCAGCGCTGGCAAGCGTAGGCCTGAAGGGCAACGCCACCGAGGAGGCCAACGAGGCCGACGAAGGTCAGGTCTTTGAGCAGGGTACTGCTGCCGGCAAGGAAGTCGAGAAGGGCACGACCATCTCGTACAAGGTCTCCAGCGGTCCCGACACCACCTCTGTCCCCGACCTGACCGACATGACCGAGGCTCAGGCACGCAACGCCCTCGACATGGCCGGTTTTGGCGTCAACGTGAGCTACCAAGAGAACGACTCTGTCACCGAGGGCACCGTCATTAGCTGGAACCCCAGCGGCAAGCAGAAGCCCGGCGCCACGATCACCGTCGTCATCGCCAAGAAGTCCGGCAAGGCCAGTGTTCCGGGTAACCTGTACGGAAAGAGCATCTCCGCCGCCGTCACCGCACTCAACAACGCCGGGTTCTACAACATCGGCTTCTGTGACCAGAACGGCAACCCTGTGAGCGGCAACGAGAATGCCACCGTTACGGGCGTCTCCCCCACCGGTAAGCAGTCCACCGACACCACGATCACGCTGACGGTTTCCGTCTCCGGTTCCAGCTCCGGCGACGACTCCGAGTCTAGCAACTAACGTCAATCGCTTGTTGCTCCGAGCGGTTTAGACCGCAAACACATTCGCTCAGAAGCGCCCGCTTGCTCCCCCAGCAAACGGGCGCTTTAATGTTCCTATGGCAGGCATTCGGTAGGCTTCGATAGCAGGATGACAACGCGCGGGATGACAACGCGGGGGTTGATTTCCGATCTCAGCCGAACACATTGAGTGAATAGGCCGTTCCCACAGC
>CALKKS010000011.1 GCA_937995345.1 uncultured Collinsella sp.
GATTTGCAGCGACGGACCTCAGGACGCTCTTACACCACGTCTGCGCGCGCGACCCACAGGGTCCCGGAAAGACAACAATTCGACTTCCCGGGACCGCTCAACTATTTAAAAATCGGCGCTCCGTGGCCCCAAGAACCTTCCATGCCGCATACGGTCGAAGCAAACCCCGCCGCAAAGTCGAGCGCACGCTCGATGGCCTCGGCGCCATCCTCACCACGCTTGGCGGAATCGAGATAGCACATCAAAAACGAGGTGAGGAACGAGTCACCCGCACCCATGGTGTCCTTCATATCCGTTACCGGTTTAGCCAGTTGGCGGTAATAACGCTCGCCATCGTAGGCAATGCAGCCCTCAGCGCCAGCCGTTGCCGATGCAAAACGCGGACCTAGGCTCTTCACCCATGCCAGACGCTCGCGAATCTCATCCTCGCTCGCAGCGTCTGCCGCGCTAAAGAACGCGAAGTCAACGTAGGGAGCAATCTGCTCGTAGTACTCATCGGTCGAATCATCCGAGAAGTCAAACGAAACGGTAATACCCGCCGCCTTCAGCTTAGGCAGCTCACGCTCGGTAAAGCAGTAGTTACCCGAATGGACCACGTCAAACTGCTTCATATACGCTAGATCAAAACGATCGAGCACATAGCGCGCATCACCACGGATGCCGCCCTCGTTAGATCCCAGAAATACACGATCACCATCGACCACAGTAACGCGTGCCGCACCATTCTCGCCGATGAGCTGCTTGCATTTGGCTAGTTCAACGTCCTCATCCTCAAGACTCGCAATCACATGCTCGGCCGCGGCGTCGTTTCCAAAGATACCCACATACGCGGAGCGCGCAGCCCCGCACTTCTTGGCATACACGGCAAAGTTCACCGCATTGCCACCCGGATACATAGTGTGGATATGCTCGTAACGATCGACGACGTTATCGCCAAACCCAAGAGCGCTAACGTTAAATGTCATAGCACCGCTCCCCTCTCGTCCTAACGAGATCGCTGTAATGGCTGCCGTGCCACCCTGGGCCCTACGCGAGCTCCAGCAAATCCGGCAGCTGGTCGATAATCTTATCCGCAGCATCTTGGCTAAATCCAAAGCGCTCCTCGCGCTTGGCAATCACCGTCAGGCCCGCTCGCTTGCCGGCAGTAATGCCGTACACCGAGTCCTCCACGCAGCAGCAGCGGTCCGTAGGCAATCCCAAACGGTCTATGGCGTGCAGATAGATGTCGGGCTCGGGCTTACTACGCTTAAATTGCTCACCCGAGACCAAAAACTCAAAGTGACCGCGAATGCCGCAGGTGCCCAGAACTTCCTCGATATTATTCAGCGGCGACGACGACGCCAATGCAACGCGGACACCGCGGTCTTTTAGCCCCGCCAGCGTCTCGGGAACACCGGGGTTCAGCAGCTTGCGGTAGTCGCAGACACAAGAGCTCGCCCACACATCGTAACGGGCCTCGGCGTCTTCGGGCTCAAGGGTACCCGAGCCTGCACGCCTGTACCATTCCACGAGCACCTGCTGGAAATCGCGATGCGACGACCCCACAATTGCATTGAGTTCGTCACGCGTCACAGAAATCTGCAGGTAATCGATAAACTTCTCGAGTTCCTTTTGATAGTAAAACTCGGTGTCGACCAATACGCCGTCCATGTCAAAGATAACGGCGTCGAACGGAAATGCGGACACGGCACCCTCCCTAACAAAAAGGCGCCCGCAAGCGGACGCCCGAACCATGCACTATCGGCGATTCTAACCCAGCAGCTGGTCAAGTGCTACTGCAATGCCGTCTTCGTTGTTATTGGCGGTTACCATCTGGGCAACTGCCTTAACCTCATCGACGGCGTTGCCCATGGCTACACCTGTGCCGGCCCACTCAATCATGGACTTGTCGTTCTGGCCGTCGCCAAACGATACGACCTCACTGGCATCGATGCCGAGCTTGGGCAGGGCACCCTCGAGCGCACGGGCCTTGTCAATACCGGGCGCCGTGTATTCAAAGTACCAGTCAGCCGTAAACATGCCCGACAGCGTCTGGGTAAAGGGCGCATACATCTCCTCGTAATGCGCCTGCAGGTATGCCGGGTCGCCCGCCGTCAGCAGCTTGTCCACGGGATAAGTGTCCACGACCTCATGAAGGCTCTCGACCTCGCGAATCTTAAGATCGCACGCATCGCGCTCATACTTGACGATGTTCTTCTGCGAACCGTCCGGCAACGTGATCATGCAGCGATACGAGTCCACGACATGTAGGTCGTGACCGAGCGAGATCATGGGAATCACGTCGAAATTGCGCAGATGATCAATCAGACGGTGCAGCTCGTCAGCCGGCATGGCCTGGTCAAAAAGGACCTCATCGGTCTGAGCGTCGACCACGTGCGCGCCATTAAAGGCAACTAGCAGACCGTCATGGTTTTGAAGGTCGAGCTCCTGCGCCAAGGCGTGCAGCCCCCATGCGGGACGGCCCGAAGCCAAGATGAGCTTAATGCCCGACCCCTGCGCCGCGAGCAGCTTCTCGCGTGTACGCGGGCTGATGACCTTTTGGTCGTTGGTGAGCGTACCGTCGATATCCATTGCGATGGCTTTGATTGCCATATAAGCCTCCCTGTCATTGAGTAACCTTGTCTGAGTCATCATACAGAACACCTACTGCGGCTCTGTCTGCAACGGGGAAAATGTCATATTGTCCCAAACATGAACGGCGCGCCTTCGACGATTGCGATGCCCGTCGAGGCGCCTCCCGATACATTCCATCCTATCCAAATAGCAAAGGGCCCGCATCCCAACGGATACGGGCCCCTTTCTGTTTAACGCTTAATCAGCGGCAAAGACTACTTGCGGTGAGCGCGGTAGAACTCGATGAGCGCCTGGGTCGAAGCGTCCTGCTCGGCCTTGGCGGCGTCGTCGTGGAAGGCAGGGGTGATCTGCTTGGCAAGCTGCTTGCCCAGCTCGACGCCCCACTGGTCGTAGGAGTCGATGCCCCAGACCGTGCCCTCGACAAACACGATGTGCTCGTACAGGGCGATGAGCTCGCCGAGCGCGAACGGGCTCAGCGTATCGCCGAAGATAGAGGTCGTCGGACGGTTGCCCTCAAAGCAGCGGGCCGGGACAATCTGCTCGGGCGTGCCCTCGGCGCGCACCTCATCGGCCGTCTTACCAAAGGCGAGCGCCTTGGTCTGGGCCAGGAAGTTGCCCAGGAACAGCTCGTGGACGTCCTGGCCGCTGTCGGTCGCAGGGTTGGCGGTATTGGCGAAGGCGATGAAATCGGCCGGAACCACCACGGTGCCCTGGTGCAGCAGCTGGTAGAAGGCATGCTGGCCGTTGGTGCCGGGCTCGCCCCAGAAGATCTCACCGGTATCGGAGGTCACGGCGCTGCCGTCCCAACGGACATGCTTGCCGTTGGACTCCATGGTGAGCTGCTGCAGGTAGGCCGGGAAGCGGTGCAGGTACTGGCAGTACGGCAGCACGGCGTGGCTCTTGGAACCGAAGAAGTTGACGTACCAGACGTTGAGCAGGCCCATCAGCGCGACGGCGTTGTTCTCGAGCGGGGTGTTGCAGAAGTACTCGTCGATGGCGTGGAAGCCCTCGAGGAACTGCTGGAAGCGCTCGGGGCCGAGCACGACGATCAGCGACAGGCCCACGGCGGAGTCGACAGAGTAGCGGCCACCGACCCAGTTCCAGAAACCAAAAGCGTTAGCGGGGTCGATGCCGAAGGCCTCGACCTTCTCGAGTGCGGTGGAAACGGCGACAAAGTGCTTGGCCACGGCCTCGGCGTTCTGCTCATCGGAGCCGTCGATGGCGCCCTGAGCCTTGAGCTGCTCGAGCATCCAGGTCTTGACCTCGCGGGCGTTGGTGAGGGTCTCGAGCGTGGTGAAGGTCTTAGAGACGATGATCACGAGCGTGGTCTCGGGATCCAGACCCTTGAGCTTCTCGGCCTGGTCGTTGGGATCGATGTTGGAGATATAGCGGCAATCGATACCGGCGTCGGCATAGGGGCGCAGAGCCTCGTAAGCCATGACCGGGCCCAGGTCGGAGCCGCCGATGCCGATGGACACCAGATGCTCGATCTTCTTGCCGGTAACGCCCTTCCACTCACCGGAGCGCACGCGCTCGGCAAAGGCATACATGCGATCGAGGACCTCGTGCACGTCGGCGACGACGTCCTGGCCGTCGACGATAAGCTGGCCCTTCTCGCTTGCCGGGCGGCGCAGCGCGGTATGCAGAACGGCGCGGTCCTCGGTGGTGTTGATGTGCTCGCCGGAGAACATGGCGTCGCGGCGCTCCTCGAGCTTCACCTCGCGGGCAAGATCGCACAGCAGCTTGACGGTCTCATCGGTCACCAGGTTCTTGGACAGGTCGAAGTGAAGGTCGCCGGCGTCAAAGCTCAGCTTGTTCACGCGGTCGGCGTCAGCGGCGAACCAGGCCTTGAGGTCGATGCCCTCGGCCTCGAGCTTCTCCTGATGAGCCTCGAGCGCCTTCCAAGCGGCGGTCGACGTAGCGTCGATAGGTGCGGCAACAGTTGCCATATAGTCCTCCTCAGCATACGGGCGCAAGCCTCCATGCGCCCGGATAATCAGATGCCCTTATTCTAACGCAGGTCAAGACCGTAATCAGCGAGCGTTGCCAATCTGCCCACAGACGGCGACCGACCAAAAAGGGGCAGGCTTATTTTGGCAGGTCAAACGCTTTACCAATCAAAAATAACCTGTCCCTTTATGGCAGATATTAGGCCGCGGCGCACACACTGCCGAGCAACTCACGCAGAGGAGACCCGATACCCTCCAGCAGTTCGGGAGCGATGATGGCGAAAACGGGAACCTCGCCGGCACCCACGACGGCAGGCACTCTGCCCTCCGAGACAATGCACCCGTAGGGAACAAAGCCGTCCTCGCCGGCATCGAGCACGGCCATGCGACGGGCAAGCTCGCGCGCAAAGCCTGCCGTATCGGCATCGCCGATCGCCAGGACAAAGTCCACGCCCTCATCGGTCGCCAGGGCTACGGCCTCATCGACCAAATCGTTTCCCCCGTCGCCCCCAACTGAGCCGCAACGAAAGAGCACGCGTTCGAGCAGGGCACGGTCAAGCGAGCCCAGCGCCGCCGAGACAAGCTCATCACGCGTATGCTTGTCGCCTCCCAACACGACCAGCGCCTTGGTGCCGCCGTAGTGGGCGACCAATCGTCCGCACCAGCGAGCCACGTCCCCATCCGCAACCAAGCGCGTCGGCATACCAAACCCATAGTTGACCATTATCCCCACAACCCTTCCGTGCTTTATGGTGGTATCGATCGTTAGGCTCATGCTACGAAGCGAGCTTTTCCGAGCTGTTTCGCACTCTTTAGGGCTGCGTTAAAAACCGATGCGACTCCACGGAGAACAATCAAGCGATCAGAGCGTTAAAAGCCCGGCAACAAGATGCACAAACAGGATGAGCCAGGCAAACGAAAGGCAGTAGCCGCCCAGTACATCCGAGGCATAGTGCACGCCCAGATAGATACGACTGACTCCCACCGCAAGGATGGCACACGCAAGTACGATCTCGATGGCAGCGCTGAACGGAAGGTCAAACGCACCGCATCGCACTAACCATATGCCATAGCCATAAAACGCCATGGCCGCCATCGAGTGGCCCGAGGGAAAGCTGAGCCCTAGTGCCTCGACAAGCCGAAATCCCTGGGGACGAGGCCGGCGCACAAGAATCTTCAACAGCTGGTCTATTGCACTGATGGCGCCAACGTTGACGGCGGCCAAGATAACATGGACCCGACAAGGCACCCACAGCATTGACGCGACCAGCACGCCGACAATAAACGGCACCGACGCCAGATTCGATATGCCTCTCATCGCAACCGTCAGCACCGGTGACCGTAGCCTCTCGACAAGCAGCAAGTAACCCAACTCATCGATTCTTATAGCCCGTCCTTTGAGCACCTTAATCAGCAAGCAGACAAAGATCGCAAGGCACAGCACGGACAACATTAGAAGCGCAAGGTCGCCCATATCGACGGTCATCCATATCCCTTCAGCGTATTCAACACATCAAGGCTACCGAACCGCCGTAAGCACAAGGTAAACCGACCAAAAAGGGACAGGTTTATTTTGGCAGGTCAAGCGTTTTACCGACCAAAATAAACCTGTCCCCTTTTGGTCGGTTTTGACGGTGTCCGGTCGAGCGGGTATTATCGAACAGGTATTCGATAGGAACATGTGTTTGATGGAAGGATACGGATGGCGCACGGTCAGCACACCTATATCTGCATCGACCTCAAGACGTTTTATGCCAGCGTCGAGTGCGTCGACCGTGGGCTCGATCCGCTCACCACTAACCTGGTCGTTGCCGACGAATCGCGCGGACGCACGACCATCTGTCTCGCCATCACGCAGGCCATGAAGGACCTCGGGATACATAACCGCTGCCGATTGTTCGAGATCCCCGATGGCATCGACTACATCAAGGCTGTGCCGCGCATGCGGCACTACATGGAAGTGTCTGCGCAAATCTACGGCATCTATCTGGAATACGTCAGCCCGCAAGACGTTCACGTCTATTCAATTGACGAGTGCTTCATCGACGTGACGCCCTATCTGGATCTCTATCACACCGATGCGGAAGGGTTCGCCTGCATGCTTCGCGACGAAGTTCTAGGGCGCACCGGCATCACGGCGACGGTCGGCATCGGCCCCAACCTATTTCAGGCCAAGGTGGCACTCGACATCACTGCCAAGCACGTAGCCAGCCGTATCGGCGTACTCGACGACGAAACCTTCCGCAAGGAAATTTGGCCCCACCGCCCCATCACCGATATCTGGGGTATCGGCCCCGGCGTGGCAGCGCGACTCGAAAAGTACGGTGTCTACGACCTGATGGGGGTCGCCGCCCTCGACGAGAACCTGCTCTACGACGAGCTCGGCGTCAATGCCGAGTATCTCATCGACCATGCCTTTGGTCGCGAGCCGACGACCATCGCCGACATCCAAGCCTATCGTCCGCAAGCGACCTCGACCACCACGGGGCAGGTCCTCTCGAAAGGCTATGCCTACGAGCAGGCTTACACCGTCTTGCGCGAGATGGTCGATGCCGCCGTGCTGGACTTGATCGACAAGCACGTGGTGTGCGACAGCATCTCGCTCTTTGTGGGCTATGCGAGCGAACGCGCCGACATCCGCCGACTCGATGCCAGCGGCACGGCGCAATACGTCGACGGGTGTGGGCATCTGCGCTCGAGCACGTCGAGCATCGAACCCACCGCAACCGCCGGCCCCGAGCTCGCGCCCCGTGCGCCCAAGCCTGTCCAGCGCGATGACGAACGGCGCCGCCTGGTGCGGGAGGCGCAAGCTATCGATGGCATCTTTGTGGGAGAGCATGGCGGCAAACCGCGCGGTGGCTACGCTGCGCTCTTCGCGCACTCCAATGCCTCGCGCAAGCTGCCCGAGCGCACCAATTCGTTTAAGAAGATCATGGGGTATTTCGATGAGCTGTGGGCACAAACAGTCGACCCCAAGCGACCGGTCAAGCGTATCAATCTGGGCTTTGGCAACCTCATGCCCGAGGAATTTGCCACCATCGATCTGTTTAGCGATGTCGAGGCCGATGAGCGCGAGCGCGACCTGGCGCGCGCCGTATTGGCCGTAAAAGGCAAATACGGCAAGAACGCCTTGGTCAAAGGATTGAGCTTTACTGCCGGCGCCACCGCGCGCGAACGCAACGATCAGGTTGGAGGGCATCGTGCCTAAACCCAAACAGCAGCCCATGAGGCCACCGACCGCCTTTGAGCGCTTGGCGGACCCCGAGGGAAGGCGCCGTGCCGCCGACCCCAACCTTACTGCCAACGGCACCGTGCGCGCCAACCGCGCCGCACAGTTTATGCCCTTTGCCGCGTTGACGGGATACTACGAACTCGTACGCAAACAGGAGATCACCGTTGAGCCCAAGTGCGAATTGACAGAAGAAAAAGCCCTCGAGCTTTCGAAAAAGCTCGAGGGCCTCAAACGCGGCGACTTGCTTCGTGTCACCTATTACGATACGTACGGCTATCGTAGCCGCACCGGCATTCTCGACGAGGTACTCCCCGCTTTCAAACTGCTCAAGCTCAGAGATATTGTCATCGATTTCGACGACATCCAAGACATCGAGCTGCGCGGCCGAGCCTAGTGGCGAGAACGCTTACGCAGGGCAAAGGCAATACCAAGCACTGCGGCAGCTGCAACCAGCAATCCCAAGACCAGCGTGAGGGTCGAGTCGCCAGCGTGAGGCAGCGAGCCGTCCTTCGGAGTCTTCTTAGTGGTCGTCGCGACGGTGGTCGTGGTGCTGCTCGACTGATCGTTACCGCCCGCCTGGCTGCCACCAGGCTGATCGCCGCCACCCGGCTGCGAGGGATCCGTGGGCTCCGTCGGATCCGGAGTACCGGGTTCAACCGGATTCTCCGAATTCTCCTTGCGCTGGATCCAAACCTGGCAGCCATAGAACGGGTTGGCGGTACCAAGGCACAGACCCTGGTTGGTCACCGCAAAGGTGCGCAGGCCATGGTTATACGGATCGTTAAAGCCGTTGGTCGTCAGCGTCGTAAAGTTCACGCCGTCCTCGGTCACATACATATCAAAGCCGCGCTCGGCATCGCGCAGGTAGTACATGCACGTAAGGACGCTCTGCAACTTCTTGAGATTCTCCTCGCTCAGCAGCTTATCGAATGCATCCTGAATATCGCCCGGCAGCTCGGTGCCATAGGCATCCTCATACTGCTGCTTCAGGTTCTCATAGCTATCGAGCATATCCTGATACTGATCGGCAAAGGACTTGAAGTACGCGATCTCGCTATCGATCTTCTGGACATAAGCGGCGTCGTCCTCAAAGTCCTCGGACATCGTCGCAGCCTGATCGCAAAGATCGCCCGTGGCATCCTCCAGAGCATCGCTCAGGTCGCCAAAGCCCTCAACGACTTCAGCCTTCTCGTCATCGACCTCGACGGCCTCGTTTGAATCATCGTCCGCAAGCGTGTTTACGGGAACGATGGGGTCGTCGGGCGAATTCTTGTCGAGCAGATGATTGAGCAGGTCCTTGAGACGCTGAACCTGAGAGTCCCACTCCTCGGGCGTTATATCGATAATGTCGCCGTTCGAGAACTGGCCGATCGGCTCAAGCAGACTCGCGGTGTCAAAGGTACCGACATACAGCTTGCCGTCAAACTTCTGCATACGCCAGATGTACTGGTTCTCGTTACGGCCAAAGCCCGAAGTCAGACCGGAAATGCCACCCTCGGGGAACATGTCAGTGCGATCGCCGACGACGAGCTCCATGTTCTCGTCCTTGTCCATGCGATAGATGTTGACTGACTGCTCAAGATTGGCATTCACAAACGAGCAGTCGACGCCACCCATACCGCTCTTGCCACTCTCGTCAGAATCAGACTTATTAAAGAGGATGCGCTCGAGAGCAATCTCCTCGTCGTTGTATTCACCGATATAGAGGTAGTCGTTGTAGACGATGAGGTTAGCAGCGCCAGAACGGGTACGGGCAGGATCGATGCCAAAGCAGTACTTTGCACCGTCCGTCTCCTGATCGCCAACAATGGGAGTCCACGAATAGCTGCCGTCGGCGTTCTTGTCGCCACGAACCATGGCGAACGACTGCATGGAATTATCATCGGGAGCGTTCTCGGGCGTACCGGTGCAGATGGTCGCATAGAGATGGCCATTGTACGAGACCATATCCCAAATGGCGCCGCCGTAGATGCTGTCCTGATAGCGAATCGCCGGATAGTTAAACAACGTGTCCGAGTTAGCAATCTCGGTGAAGCTGCCCTGGCCCTTCGACGGGTCAGACGACGTCAGGATTGTCGACACAAACTTACCGGCCGCGTCTTTACCCACATTGCTGATGACGAGCTGGCCATCATGAACGCACATGCCGCGGATACCGGTAGAAATGCCCTGCTTGTAGGCGGCACCGTAATCCTGCATGCTCGAAAGGCCCTGATAGACAACTTTGTACTCATCCGTCTTAGGATCGATCTCGTATACAGCAGGCAGACCGCTTTTGCCGCCATTGGTCCTGACGCTGCCGCAGAAATAGAGCTTGCCCTTATAGCTCACGGCATTGCGGAACAAAGGACCGACGCCGTTGAGCGATTCAGAGAGCAGCAGCTTGGTCTCACCGGTCTTGGTATTGATCTTGACCAAGATACCGCCGCTGTCCTTGTCGGCCGTGCCGTCCTCCTTCTGCTGTCCATAGAAGAAGGTGCCGTTAAACATGGCCTCCAGCGTCAAGCGCATGGTCTCTGCATCAAAAGAATCGCCCAGCGTGCCGTTCATGAGCGTAAGCGTGTTGCCCATCGCTGCATAGCAGGTGCCCACATAAAGCCAGTCACCATAGCTCGCAGCCGCCCAAGTGTAGCTCTGGCCGCGATCGCCTTCATTGTTGGCCGTATTACCATCGGCGCCCGGAACGGCAACGGCACCGTTACCCTGGTAGTCGACGATACCATCCGGCTGCGACGTTCCTACCGTAGGATGCGAGAGCTTCTCAAAGGAATACCCATTTCCCGCATTGTAGGTAACGGCACCCGAAGCGTCTTCGGCGTGCGCCGGCAGCGGCGATACCAAGATAGCGGCAAGCGCTGCCACCAAGCCAAGTGTTCCCACTCGTCTCATAAGGCTATAACCTCCCCTGTCCTAAAGCCCAGCTTTAGCATTCTTCATTTCTGTCCACGGTTAATTGCAATCTGAGCACAGCAATAATCAGCATATAAATATACACCTGTAATTTTTTGGACGGGTTAATAGATGCTCGATTGGTAACGAATTCCGCGCAAACCGTCACCAAACTTCACTTTTGCCGCATCTGCGAGTTGTTTTTTGCGCAAATTTTAGGACGTCGATGGTCCCAATGGGCAGGAGGCCGGTATCCATTGGAGAGGGCAACATCTACAATTTCATGACGTAATAGCCCGCGTCCCTCACCGCGGCCTCAAGTGCCTCGCGGTCAATCGGATGCTTGGAGCGCACGCGTGCCGTGTGGTCCGCATACGTCACCGTTGCCCACACGCCATCCAGCGCATTCAGGGCATTGGCTACGTTCTGAGCGCAGCCGTCGCAACTCATGCCGCCAATGAGCAGCTCATCGCTATAGGAATAGTGCGACGCATCGGTATCCGTCACAACAACCTTTTTGGCCTTCTTGCCGCTCGCGCCATCGCTGCAACAGCTCTTCCCGTGTGTCGAAGCGGCAATGCGACGCAATCCAAAAAACATGCCGACGGCAATGACGGCCAGCACGATGAGATTCGCAGGGTTGAGCAAGTCACTCATGCGCTCCCCTTTCAAGTAGCACTATCTAGATACCCCCATGGGGTGTCCCTATCTTAACCCAAAATCATGTCTGTTCGGTCAATTAGTTTCCCTCTTCAAACTTTTTTGTTGACCATGGCTTACTTTCGTGTATAAGTTTTCCTAGGCTAACAGTTTAGATCCGTAAGGAGCGCCGTGACTCGAACCATAGACATCCCAACGTTTCAGGCAGCAGTCGTGCGCAACTGCTCTCCCACGCTCGCGGGCATCAAGCCGGCATCGCTCTTTACCTATCCAGGCACCTACGCCCACGGGGACGGCTCGACCACAACCGAAACCATCGCAGAACGCCGAACACGCCTGCTCAACGTTATCTCCCAGTGCAATCGCGAGCTTGACCCGCTCGGCATCCACCTGAGTGTTTTGGTCTGGCGGCCTTGCGGAGCGCTCGTGTACGTGTACCGAGCCAAAAGCCTCACCACCTATTTCGCAGACCCTCGCGCCCAAACGGCGCTCGCCTCGGAAGGCTACGACACGAGAGACCTTTCGACATGCCTTGTGCATTTGGCATCACGCATCACGCTCGCGAGCAATAACGTCGCGGAATGCGCCTGCAGCCAGACTCGATGCGCACTACCCCAGCAAGCTAGCTGCAGCAAAGACTGCACCTGCGAGTTTCCGCACGAAATAGGCTACTTCCTTGGATATCCCTACGACGACGTGCACGAGTTTATCGTCCAGCGCGGCGAGAACTACAAGGTCTTTGGAGCCTGGAAGGTCTACGCAAATATCGAGCAGGCGCTTGCGACGTTTGATGCCTACCGTGCCTGTACCCAATACTTCACTTTTATCTATCAGCAGGGCTGCAGCCTGGCGCAACTTGCCCAGGCAACCCGATAGAACGTACAAGCCGCGGCAAGCGCCGCACGACCGAAAGGACAAAACATGAGCAAGATCGCCGTCGTCTACTGGAGCGGCACGGGCAATACCGAGGCCATGGCAAACCTCGTCGCCGAAGGCGCCACGTCCGCAGGCGCCGAGGTCGAAGTTATCCCCTGCGCCGACTTCTCCGCCGATAAGGTCGCAGGCTACGACGCCTTCGCCTTCGGCTGCCCCGCCATGGGCTCCGAGGAGCTCGAGTACGATGAGTTCCAGCCGATGTGGGACGAGGTCAAGGAGACCCTCGGCGACAAGAAGATCGTCCTCTTTGGCTCCTATTCGTGGGCCGAGGGCGAGTGGATGGACAACTGGAAGGCCGACGCCGACGAGGCCGGCGTCAACGTCGTGGACTCCGCCATCTGCTACGACGCGCCCGACGACCAGGGCGAGGCCGCCTGCAAGGCCCTCGGAGCCGAGCTCGCGTAACGAAACCAGGCCTCCAAAAGAGCCTGTATCACAGCGCATCCCCATCCCAACAAAAGAGCGGGGGCTGGATTCACGTCCAGCCCCCGCTCTTTGTAACGAAAGTTCTGTCAACCAGCTACGAGATATTGCCCAAGAACGCCTTGGTGCGCTCGCTCTTGGGGTGGTCGAAGACCTCGCTCGGCGTACCCTCTTCCACAATGACGCCGCCGTCCATAAAGACGACGCGGTCGGCGACATCGCGGGCAAAGCCCATCTCGTGCGTCACCACGATCATGGTCATGCCGTCGCGCGCCAAGTCGCGCATGACGCCCAGGACGTCGCGCACGAGCTCGGGGTCGAGCGCCGAGGTGGCCTCGTCAAAGAGCATGACGTGCGGGTTCATCGACAGGGCGCGGGCGATGGCAACGCGCTGCTGCTGGCCGCCCGAGAGCTGGCTCGGCATGAAGTCGATACGCTCGGCAAGACCGACCTTGGTCAGCTCCTCGACGGCAATCCTCTCGGCCTCTTCCTTGCTGCGCTTAAGCACCTTTTGCTGCGCGAGCATGACGTTCTTTTTGACCGACAGGTGTGGGAACAGATTGAACTGCTGAAACACCATACCCAGATGCGTGCGTACTTTGTTAAGGTCGACACCCTTGGCACACACATCCACGCCCTCAACGACAATCGATCCACTCGTAGGGTGCTCCAGGCGGTTGATGCAGCGAAGCATCGTCGATTTGCCCGAGCCCGAGGGGCCCAGGACTACGACGACCTCGCCCTTGTGCACGTCCAGATCGATATCGCGCAGGACCACGTTATCGCCAAAGGCCTTCTGGAGGTTCTTGATGCTGACGACGACCTCGTTCGAGTTATTGGTTTCGCTCATGATAGGACCTCCTTACAGACCGGCGATGTGATCGGCGGGCGTCGCGACGACCTGTCCGGCGCTCTTGGCGGGACGCTTCTTCTTGGTTTCGGCCGTCCCCAGAAGCCTCGCCTCAAGACCACTCACCAAACGAGCAAGCGGCAGGGTGATGACCAGGTAGAACAGGGCGGCAACCACATACGGCGTGATGGACCCCGTCGTGGCCACGATGGTGCGGGCGTTCATGACGATCTCGACCACGCCCACAGCCGCGAGCAGCGACGTATCCTTGTAAAGCAGGATAAACTCACTGGTCAACGTAGGCAGGACATTGCGGAACGTCTGCGGAATCATAACGTAGAGCAGCGTCTGGAAGGCGTTCATGCCCAGCGAGCGAGCGGCCTCGTTCTGGCCCTTGGGGATCGACTGAATACCGGCGCGGAAGATCTCGCACAGGTAGGCGGACGAGTTCATGGCCATGACGATGACGCCGAGCACATAGTCGTCAACCTTGACGCCGGCCAGCGGCAGGCCAAAGAACGCGATGTAGATCTGCAGGAACGCCGGCGTACCACGGATGATATTCACATAGATGCCGGCAAGGCAACGCAGGATGCGCGACTTGGAGATGCGCATGAGCGACAAGGCAAAGCCGAAGGGAATTGCCAGCGGAAACGCCACGAGCACGATCGAGAGCGACATGAGGAAGCCCTTAAAGACGATCGGCAGGCTCTGGACCAAAATGACCGGGTTCAGGAAGAGGCGAAGGAACATGTTGGAATTCCATGCCTCGACCCACGGCTGCTCCTTAAGGTCGGCCAGGAAGTTATCGAATGCCGTCACGCCCTTAATCTCGACGGAAGGAATCTTAGAAATCTTCTTGGTCGAACCATCGGCCAAAGTGTAGGTGCCGCCAAAGGCCTCGTCGCCGCCCTCGACGGGGAAGGTCACGCCGTAGACCTCGACGCGGAAATAGCCGCCGGCCGGAGCCGTCTCGCCAAAATCGATCTTGAGCGTCTGGCCGTCGACCTTGCACGTAGGCTTCATGGGCGTACGGTCCATAAGGTCATCGCCCGAGAGCATCGTCAGACGCGTGTCGTCCGCACCAAAGGTCGTGCCATCGGCAAACGTCAGCGAAAGACCGCTCAGTTCCTCGTCGGCATCGGCCTGGACCTCCCAGGTGATACGAGTCTCGGTGCCACCGACTACGTCGCTACCCGAACCGGTATTGGGTCGGGCGGTGATCTTTGCGGTCTCAAGTGCCTGAGCAGTCGAGGGCACGCAGGCCCCCGCGCATACCAGGGCGAGCACCACAGCCAGGGCACAGGCCAGCTTTTGGAGCATCGAGGGCAGTGGATGGCTCTTGCCCATGGCTCCTTGGTTCAATCGAGACAAGGTGGCTCCTAACGTTTAAGTTGCCGACATAACGGGGCGGGATGACGCCCATTCAAGAAACGCAAAGGCCCTCTCCGCCAAAACGGAAAGGGCCCGCGTGCAATCAAGTAGCTATTTTACTTGATGTTGTACTTAGCCATAAGGGCGTCAACGGTACCGTCATCGGTCAGGTCCTTGATAGCCTGGTTGATGTCGTCCTTGAGCTTAGTGTTGCCCTGGTTGATGGCGATGGCGTACTCCTCGCCGGTGCTGATCTGCTTGATGGTCTGGCAGGTGTTGAACTGCTCGGCGGTCAGCTGGCTGGCGACGGAGCGGTTGGTGACCACGGCGTCGCCCTTATCGGACTGCAGGGCGCTGAAGCACTCGGTAGCGTCCTTGTAGGGGACGATCTTTGCCTTGGGGAAGTTCTCCTGGGCAAAGGCCTCGGCAGTCGAGCCAGACTGGACGATGATCGTGGCGTCGGCGTTGTTGAGCTTCTCGCTGTAGTTATCGGCCGTAATGTCGGTGTTATCGACCTTGGTCACGATAGCCTGATCGTCCATGTAGTAGGAGTCGGAGAACGCGACTTCCTTCTCACGCTCGGGCGTGTCAGTGATAGCCGCGATGGCGACGTCGTACTTGGCGCCCGAAGCAACGCCGGGGACGAGCGTGTCGAAGTCGTTGTTGACGTACTCGACATCCAGGCCCAGCTTGTCGCCGATAGCCTTGATGAGCTCAAGGTCAAAGCCCTGGTAATCGCCGTTGTCATCCTTGTACTCAAACGGCGCGTACTCGGCAGAGGTGCCGACGGTGAGCGTACCGTCCTTGACGAGTGCATACTCCTTGGAGCCGTCGACCTTCTCGACCTTCACGTCATCAGAGCTGCTGGAACCGGCATCGGAACCAGAGGTGGCGTTGGACGAGCCGCAGCCCGTCAGTGCGAGGGCGAGCGCCATGGCGCCCGTGGCGGCAAATGCGCCAAGCTTCTTGAGCTTCATAATCAGTCTCCTTCCGGTGACCCCGTTTGATTCAGAGGTCTGCAAAAACTGTTGGCTATTATGCACCCGGAATTACGAATCTGCAATGAGAAAACTGATTGAAACAATCCCATAACGTGAATGGAACACTCCACTTTGTGACAGTTGTTACTGCTGTAACGACCTTAATAGCGTAATTTCCACTGCATAACCTGCAAGTTCGTTCGGCGTCTCCAAAATAAATGGAAGTGCACGCAAGCGGCTATTCGATACAATATTCTGCATAACCTGCATGCCACCGCCAAATTCCTCGCTGCCAAGGTATCCCTTGCCGATGCACTCGTGACGATCTTTATGGGCGCCACAAGGGTTCTTCGAATCGTTGATGTGTACGGCATGCAGGCGATCGATGCCCACCACGCGGTCGAACTCGTCGAGTACGCCGTCCAGATCATGGATGATGTCGTAGCCGGCATCGCTCACATGGCAGGTGTCCAAACAAACGCCCAGCTTATCGGACAGCTCTGGACACTTGGCGGCAACACCCTCGATAATGCACGCCAGCTCTTCAAAGCTACGGCCCACCTCGGTGCCCTTACCCGCCATGGTCTCGAGCAATACCGTCGTCTGCTGCCCCTCAAACATCACCTGGCACAGCGTGTCGACAATCATCTGAATGCCGGCGTCTGCCCCCTGTCCCACATGCGCACCGGGATGGAAGTTGTAGTAGTTGCCGGGCAGTGCTTCCAGACGCTGCAAATCTTCCGCCATAGCCTCCAAGGCAAACTCCCGCGCCCGCTCCTTAGCGGAGCAGGGGTTATAGGTATACGGGGCATGCGCCACCAGCGGTCCAAAGTCGTTTTGCGCCATAAGCTCGCGCAAAGCCGCCACGTCATCCATGTCAAGGTCTTTTGCCTTGCCACCGCGCGGGTTGCGCGTAAAGAACGCAAAGGTATTGGCACCAATGGACAACGCCGTCTCCCCCATTGCCCGATAGCCCTTCGTCGTCGAAAGATGACACCCAATCGTCAGCATCTCCAGCTCCCCCTCATCAGTTGCGGTGAAATACGGTCTATTGGTGCCTTATTTTGGCGCAAACAGACCGCATTCCACCGCAAGATAAAAAGGGGCATCGGGGGCACGGTCCGCCGAGCCTCCTTGAGCACCAGCACCGCAGCCTAGAGCGTCAAGCGAATCGCATCGATGATCTCCGCGCAGCGCTGTGTGGCGGCAAGGGGCATGACGGGACTCTCGAGTTTCCCCGCCCGGATGAGCTGGGTCGCATGCGAAGCTTCGCCGTAAAAATCATCGACCTCAAACGGGGCAATTATTTCGAGCATTCGTCCGTCGGAGTACTTCACATGGGCGAGCTCGGGGCGATGGAGGCGCTCGATTTCCAACGAGCCCCGCTCGCAGGCAATCGTTAAGCGGCTTTCATATGCTGCTTTGCCGTCGCACACCATATGAATGGGTATACCGCCGACACTCATATGAATCTCATCGGCCCAATCCACGCGGCCGCCCGATACGTCACGCCAGCGAACTTCACGAGACGAAACATCGCACGCACCCGCAAGCAAATCCTCAAACCACCCGACCGCATAGCAGCCCATGTCATATAGACAGCCGCCCTGCAACGGATCGAGCAGATAACTCGAAGGCGGCTCACCATAATCGAGTTTTTGCATGCTTTCGATCGAGACGATACAGCCGAGCTCGCCCGACGCAAGCAAGTCCTCCACGCGAGTGCGCATCGGGCAAAACCGATTTTTCATCGCCTCCATAAACAGCACGCCGCACTCGCGAGAGGCGGAGGCAATCGAGAGAGCCTCTTCCTCACTCAAAACGGCCGGCTTTTCGCACAGCACGGCCTTTCCGGCGCGCAGCGCGCGACAGGCCCAACGCGTATGCATACCATGCGGAAGAGCCAAGTAGATTGCGTCGACATCGGGGTCGGCAATCAGCGCGTCATAAGCCGCATCGCCGCTATCGTCAGCCGTGGCATAACTGTGCGCGGCATCAATCGAAAACGCCCTGCAAAACTCCTCAACATGCAAAGGAGTGCGACCGGCGGCAGCCACAAGCCGTGCCCCGTCTACCTCCTTGAGCGACGATGCAAATCGATGCGAAATGTGCCCAGCGCCCAAAACGCCCCAACGAACCTCACGCAAATCATCACATGAATCCCGATGGCCCACGACAGCCCCCTTCAGTTGCGGTGGAATAGTTCCTGTTTAAGCCCCATTCTGCCGCAAACAGGAACTATTCCACCGCAAGTTATAAGAGGGCATCAGGAGCACGTTTTGCCGAAGGCTTTAAGCGCGGCCGTTACGGGGCCAGGTTGAAAGCGGCGACGCACGTCGTCGAGACGCTCGGGAATGTCAATGTGCTGCGGACAGTGACGTGCGCATTTGCCGCACTTGATGCAATTGCTCACCAGCTTGGGCTCGCTCGTGCGCACCGCACTCGCCGTAAAGTACTGCGACAGTCCCGTAAACCAGCTGTGCGCATAGCTCGCGTTGTAGGCGGCAAAGCAGCCAGGAATGTTGATGCCCTTGGGGCACGGCATGCAGTAGCCGCATGCCGTGCAGGGCACACGGTTCGATTTCTCGAACTCCTCCAGCACGCGCGCGATGGTATCGAGCTGCTCCGTCGTCATCGAATTCGGCAGTGCGCGATCCGCCAATGCCGCGTTCTCGTCCACCTGCGCGGTATCGGTCATACCAGAAAGCAGCATCGTGACTTGAGGGTGGTTCCACACCCACGAAAGCCCCCAAGCAGCCGGCGACTTCAGGTACGGATCGCGTACGTCATCGAGCACGGCGCGGGCCCGCGGAGGCAGTTTGCCCGCCAGGCGTCCACCCAAAAGCGGCTCCATCACAAACACCGCGAGCCCGCGCTCGGCGGCTGCCATGAGTCCCGCCGTTCCCGCTTGGTAGCGCTCTCCAGCGTAGTTGTACTGGATCTGGCAAAAATCCCAGTCATACGCGTCAAGCATCGTGAGGAAGTCCGCCGCACTGCCGTGGTACGAAAAACCTATCTGGCGAATACGCCCCGCAGCCTTTTGGTGCGCAATCCAGTCCTCGATGTCCAACGCCACCACGCGCTCCCACTGGGCGGGCGAGGTGATGTTGTGCATAAGGTAGTAGTCGATATGGTCGGTCCGCAGGCGGCGCAGTTGTTCGTCGAAAAACCGGTCGAAATCCTCCGTGCACTTGCACGAAGCGTGCGGCAACTTAGTCGCCAGCAACACCCGGTCACGCAGCCCCAAGCGCTCAAGCGAGGCGCCCACGCACGCCTCGTTACCGGGATAGAGATACGCGGTGTCCAGATAATTAATCCCCTGCTCCACCGCATGGGAAATGATGGCATCGGCTGTCTTCGCATCGGGGTGTCCCGGCGCACCGGGAAACCTCATGCAGCCCAGACCCAGAGCGGATATTCGGTTACCACTTTTGGGGTCAACGCGGTATTGCACGGCCCCTCCTTTCGCCATCAGCGCCCCGGCAAGGCGAAACACAATGGTCACGCGGCCGAAACATCGTGGAATCGCAATCGAGAACGTATCGTAACGTAGCAGAAGTCGAGCCGTCACGACACCGCTTTAACATCAGCAAAAAGCCCGATGAAAAGAGCCAAGCGTGACCACGCGTGAGGACGCCTACCCCTACCCCAGCGAACAGTACATCCTCTCGGTCGACCGCTATCAGATCGAGGTCATGGGCCATCTAGACGAGCTTCCCGCCACGGGCGCCGTCATCTTCTGCACCTTCCCCAAGGTGCGCGATGGCGTTGGATATCCAGCGCGCGTCTTTGCGGTCTGCCCTGCAGCGTAGCGTCCAGGCAAACGTTTCTTTTTCATAACAGCCGCTCCGCGCACCCATCAATCACCCTGGCAGCATACAATCCATCAGGCGCCCCTTACGCGGGCGCCTTTTATATGGGGAGATGATTCATATGCAGATCAACAAGGTCGCTTTCATCGGCAAGGGCGGCGTGGGCCTACTCTACGGCAGTATGATCGCCCAGGCGCTCGGCAATGACGCCGTCGAATACGTCATGGACGACGCGCGCCTTGAGCGCCACGCGGGCGATGCGCTCACCGTCAACGGAAAGCCCTGCGCGCTCAAGTCCGTCCGCGCGAGCGAGGCGACGCCCGTCGACCTGGTCATCCTCACGGTCAAGACAACCGGGCTCGATATGGCGCTCAAAACCATGGAAAGCGTCGTGGGCCCCAATACGCTCATCGCATCCCTTTGCAACGGCATCACCAGCGAGCAAAAGATTGCCGAGCGCTTTGGCTGGGAGCATACTGTCCTCGGAATCTGCCAGGGCATGGATGCCGTATTCCTCAACGGCGCGCTCACCTTTACCAATACCGGCGAGATTCGCTTTGGTGCGGCAGCCGGCACCGACCCCGCGACCGTCGCCGGCATCGACGAGCTCTACACGCGCTGCGGCATCGCCCACACCGTCGAGGCAGACATCGCGCACCGCATGTGGGCCAAGCTCATGCTCAACGACGGCATCAACCAAACCTGCATGGCCTACGGCGGCACGTACGGAAGCGCCACGGAACGGGACTCCGAGCAGCGTCGCTGCTTTGTTTCCGCCATGCGCGAAACGCTTGCAGTCGCCAACGCCGAAGGCATCGAGCTGACCGAAGCAGACCTGACGCAGATGGTGCACCTCATCGAGGGACTCAATCCCGCCGGCATGCCGTCGATGGCGCAAGACCGCGTCGCGCGACGCAAGACCGAAGTCGATGAGTTTGCGGGCACCATCTGCCGCCTGGCAGCCAAGCACGATATCCAGACGCCTCAGAACGAATGGCTCTATCAGCGTATTCGCGAAATCGAGGCAAGCTGGTAGCGCCCGATTTGCCATGTCAACAGACTCAACAGTAAAGCCGCCGCAAGGAGCACTCCCCTTGCGGCGGCTTTCATCTTCATCTATAACCAGTAGTCGGTGTTCCGACGGTTAGAGCTGCGACTCCGGAGCCTCGTCCTCGTCATCGCGACAAAGGACCACGCCCGCGCTTCCCAGCAGCGCGGCCGCGATCAGCGCACCGACCACGATAGGAGCAGCCCCGCATGACCCCTGCATGCCCGCGACGAGCGCGGCGGTAGGGCCAAGACAGCCAAGCATCAATGCGACGGCGGCGACGGCGATATCTCGAGCGTTCACAAGACCACTTCCTCCACGAGAAAGACCTTTTTTCTCATGAACTAGTGTGCCCCGCGCCCATATGCGCGGCGTACCGCCACGGTAAGGGCTCTGTTAACTCAAGCGCATACATAGAACGGGCGTCTTTACGTTGCCCAAAAGCTCGGTAAAGACGCCCGTCCGCCAAATATCTGTGATGCCGAAAAGATTACCAACCGGTGTAGTAGTCGGTGGTTCCGGCAGCGCAGCCGGAGTCATAGACCTTGCACTCACCCTTGGATCCGGTAAACGTGGAGCCTTGGGCCTTATCGCCCGCAGCAACAACGTAGTAGCCATCGGAATCGCGCCAAAAGCCCTCAGAATCCTGCGTCCACTCGCCCGTGCGGTGATGATAGAGCACATTGCTGCTGTAATAGGTCTCGCGGCGGCCGTTATAGTTATTGACGCCGCTCGAACGTGTCAGGCCTGAGCCGTTGGCGTAATACGCAGCGGACGCGTAAGACGAGCCGGAGCCGGCGTTGTAATACGAAGCCTGAGCGGCTTCAGCAGCCTCGGCTTCGGCGGCCGCAGCCTCGAGCGCCTCGCGCTTGGCATCCTCAAGCGTGGAGCGAAGCTCGTCGAGCTCGGTCGACTTGGCGTCGACCTCCCCCATCGTCAAAAGGCCACCCGCGTTGTCGATGCAGCCCTGCAAGACAGCCCGCTCATCATCGGTAGCATAGTCGCCATACATGTTCATAATGATCTGCGCGCGCATCTCAAGGGAATCGCGCTTTGCCCCCATCGAGGCGTTCCACTCCTGCATGGAGCCATAACCATCGCCGCGATAGTCGACGGGCTGCACCAGCGTCGCCTCGGACGGCGTAGACCCTACCGCATCGGACAGTGTTGCGGCGTGGGCATCAGTTGCGCCGGCGCCCGCCAAAAGTGCCACGGTCAGAGCGGCGGAAAGGGCGGCGGCTTTCGGTTTTCGTGAATCGATCCTCATGTAGCTGGAAACCTCCGTAGTGCGTTTTTGCTGCGTTTAAGCTGCGTGTGATTCGATCGCGCTGCATAGTACCCCGAGCAATTCGCGACCTGCGGTTTTACTCAAAAGGTGCACGTCAATTGCGTAAAACTCACATCCTCTCAACAGGAGTTTTCCACAACTCGCATGCATAAAGCGTCTCAAAAACCCTGTTTTGGCATGCTTCCTATGCAAAAAAGGTGCCTGTGCAAACATTGTTCGCACAGGCACCTTGAGCAGGCATTTTATGCAGTTATACCTATCGAGTCGCAAGGGGTCCTTGCACAAGTCGCCTTACTCGTCCAGCGCGGCGAAGGCCTGCTTCAGATCCCAAATGATGTCCTCGGCGTTCTCGGTACCGATGGAAAGACGGATCGTGGAGGGCGTGATGTTCTGCTCGGCGAGCTCCTCGGCAGAGAGCTGGGAGTGCGTGGTGGTAGCCGGGTGCACGACGAGCGACTTGACGTCGGCCACGTTGGCGAGCAGCGAGAATACCTGCAGGTGATCGATAAACTTCCAAGCGGCCTCCTGGCCACCCTTAATCTCAAAGGTAAAGATCGAGGCGCCGCCGTTGGGGAAGTACTCCTTGTAGAGCTCATGATCGGGGTGCTCAGGCAGGCTCGGGTGGTTCACCTTGGCGACATGGCTGTCACCGGTCAGGAACTCAACGACCTTCTTGGTGTTCTCGACATGACGGTCGACACGCAGCGACAGGGTCTCGGTGCCCTGGAGCAGGACCCAGGCGTTAAACGGGCTGATGCAGGCGCCCTCGTCACGCAGCAGAATGGCGCGGACATAGGTTGCGAAGGCAGCGGGGCCGGCAGCCTCGGCAAACGAGACGCCATGGTAGGAGGGGTTGGGCTCGGCGATCTGGGCGTACTTGCCACTCGCCTTCCAATCGAAGTTACCGCCGTCGACGATCACACCGCCCAGCGAGGTGCCGTGACCACCGATGAACTTGGTTGCGGAGTGAACGACGATGTTGGCACCATGCTCCAGCGGACGGAACAGGTACGGAGTGCCGAAAGTGTTGTCGACGACAACCGGCAGACCGTGCTTCTTGGCGATCTCGGAGATGGCATCGATGTTGGGGATGTCGGAGTTGGGATTGCCGAGCGTCTCGAGGTAGATGACCGTGGTGTTGTCCTTGATGGCGCCCTCGACCTCGTCCAGGTTATGAGCGTCGACAAACGTGGTCTCGACACCAAACTGGGAGAGGGTATGCTCCAGCAGGTTGTAGGAGCCACCGTAGATGGTCTTCTGGGCCACCACGTGGTCACCGGCCTGGGCGAGTGCCTGCAGGGTATAGGTGATAGCGGCAGCACCGGAAGCGACGGCGAGACCGGCCACGCCGCCCTCGAGCGCGGCGATGCGGTCCTCGAAGACGCCCTGGGTGGAGTTGGTCAGACGACCGTAGATGTTGCCGGCGTCGGCAAGGCCAAAGCGGTCGGCGGCGTGCTGGGCGTTGCGGAACACGTAGCTCGTGGTCTGATAGATAGGCACGGCGCGGGCATCGGATGCGGGATCGGCGCTCTCCTGGCCAACGTGCAGCTGCAGGGTATCGAAACCAAAGGTGTGCTCGGGGTTGTTGATGAACTGGCTCATGATGATCTCCTTGATCGAACGAAAGTAAATAAATAAGAGAGAAGTAAGTCGCTGTCTCCTGATCACGCCGACGGGCGCAAACAGGAGCCCGGCATTCGTCTTGGTAAGCAATTCATATGCGGGCCTCCTTTCGCGTCCCAGTTCCGTAGTTGGCTTAATTACCTACCGCCTTTGTGTGTTTTGAATAGTACGAGCATTGTCTCCCTCGGTCAATCACTTAAAAGCGCTAACTTGTTATCTGTTTTATAGATAGCTATCGAAAGGATGGGCGCCAATGACCCTCCAGCAGCTTCGCTTTTTGATCGCCGTGGCAGAGTCCGGCTCAATCAACGCCGCAGCTCGGCGCCTCTATACCGCTCAGTCCAACATCTCAAACGCCGTCAAAAGCCTGGAACAGGAACTCCATCTGGAGATCTTTACGCGCTCCAGCCGCGGCGTCACGCTCACCAACGACGGCACCGAGCTTTTGGGCTATGCGCGCCAGGTCGTAGAGCAGGCCGACATGCTCGAGGCACGCTACGAGGACGGCGGCACCCCGCAAGCCCGCCTCGCCATTTCCGCCCAGCACTACGCCTTTTCGGTCGAGGCCTTTGTCAACGTAGTCGAGCGCTGCCGCGACAGCAAGTTCGAGTTCATCATGCGCGAGACCACCACATCGCAGATCATCGATGACGTCCGTGCGTTTCGCAGCGATATCGGCATCCTGTATCTGGATGACTTTAACGCCCGCGTTCTGCAGAAGGCCTTCGCCGATGCCCGCGCAAGCTTCCATCCCCTATTCGACGCGACGGTCCACGTCTTCGTTAGCGAGCGCCACCCGCTCGCACGCCGCCCTCAGCTGTCCCTTGCCGACCTCACGCCCTATACGCGCTACAGCTTTGAGCAGGGAACCTCAAACTCCTTCTATTACGCCGAGGAACCCTTTAGCTATATCCCTTGCGACCGCAACATACGAATCTCGGACCGCGGAACGCTCACTAACTTACTTATCACGTCGAACGGTTACACCCTGTCGACCGGTGTCCTCTCCAATGAGATGCAATGGGGTATGGCATCGATCCCGTTAGCAGACGCCCCAACGATGCACGTAGGCTATATCATGCACGACGAGCGCAAGCCCTCTCCCCTCTTGCAGCAATACCTCGACGAGCTCAACCGCATCACCCATGCCAACTAGCTGTCGGAAGACAGGGTAGAAATCATAGATTGCTAGCCCCCGGCGGGCATGGCGCTACAATGGTCACTCACATGGAACGCACTCAACGAAAGGAAGCCCGTGAAGGTCATCATCTATACCGACGGCTCGGCCCGATCAAATCCGGGACGCGGCGGCTACGGCGCCGTGCTCAAATACACCAACCCCGCCGGCAAGACCTTTACCTCCGAGCTTTCGCGCGGCTACGCCAAGACCACCAACAACCGCATGGAGCTCATGGCCGTTATCGTGGCGCTCGAGGCACTCAACCGCCCCTGCGAGGTCGAAGTCCATTCCGATTCGCAGTACGTCGTCAACGCCTTTAACAAGCACTGGATCGACGGCTGGAAAAAGCGCGGGTGGAAAACCGCCAACAAGCAGCCCGTCAAAAACCGCGACCTGTGGGAGCGACTACTCACCGCCAAAAGCAAGCACAAGGTTGAGTTCATCTGGGTTAAGGGTCACGCCGGTCACGAGCTCAATGAGCGCTGCGATGAGCTCGCCACCACGGCGGCCGACGGCAGCAACCTCGATATCGACACCGGCTTTAACGAGAGCGACCTGTAATAGCGTTTTCGCGCAGCTTTATATCCCCACGCGCTACACTCATCCTGTAGACCAAACAACGCAAGGGGGACGTATGCTGCGCATCGCGACCATCGGCACATCCATGATCACCGACGACTTTATCCAAGTCGTCAACGCCAACGACCAAGCCGCGTTTGTGGGCACGCTTTCACGCGATGCCAATCGCGGTGCCGCCTTTACCGCCGAGCGCGGTGGCGAGCGAAACTTTACCTCGCTCGATGAGCTTGCGGCAGCCGCCGACGTCGACGCCGTCTATATCGGCAGCCCTAACGCACTTCACTACGAGCAGGCCCTTGCCTGCATCGCCGGTGGCAAGCACGTCATCGTCGAGAAGCCCTTCTGCGCCACCGAAGCGCAGGCGCTGGAAGTCTTCCGCGCTGCCGAGGCAGCAGGTGTCGTGGCCCTCGAGGCCATGCGTCCCCTCCACGATCCCGCCTTCCACGCCATCGAGGACGCCCTGGGCGAGATCGCCCCCATCCGCCGCGCCTCATTGCGCTTTGGCAAATATTCCTCGCGCTACAACGAGATTCTCGCGGGACGCGCCACCAATATCTTCGACTGCAATATGGCATCGGGTTCCCTCATGGACATCGGCGTCTACACCGTCGAGCCCATGGTCGAGATTTTCGGCATGCCCTCCGGCCTTACAAGCATGACTACTCTGCTCGACCCCACCACGCGACAGCTCACGCACGGCCCCATCGACGGCTGCGGATCCATCCTCGCCAGCTACGGCGGTGGCCGTATCTCCGTCGAGCTTGCGCACTCCAAAATAACAAATGACCTGCTGCCCTCGCAGATCGAAGGCGAGCGTGGCACTATCCAGATCGACCATCTGTCCACGCCCCGCAACGTCCGCATCGACTATCGCGGCGATGTCGTACGCGGCTCGGCGACCGAGGCGCCGCGCGAACAGGGCGACAACGGCCGCGTGCTCGACCTGCCCAAATCGAGCAACACTATGGAATACGAACTCAAAGACTTTATCAGCGCCATCGGCGGCATCGATAACGTTAAGGAAGAGATTTGGGAGACCCCGGCGGGACGCCACGAGCTTGGCCACTACCGCGATGTCACGCTCGTCTCACTGCGCATCATGGATGCCGTGCGCCAGCAGGCCGGCATTACCTTCCCGTCCGACGCAGGCAAGCAGGCCTAGCGATGGGCTTCTTCGATACGTTCTTCTCCAGCGTCACCGGCGGCAGTCGAGAGCCTCAAAAACCATCAAACGTCGAGCTCGAGCTGCGCCGCAGGCTTACTGTGCTCGCAAGCGACGAGGCCACTCAAGACACTCCCCTGCGCTATTTCCTGCGCTGGGCGGGGCAAGTCCAGGGCGTCGGTTTTCGCTTTACCAACACCAACCTCGCGCAGGCACGCGCGCTCACCGGCTGGGTGCGTAACATGGAAGACGGTTCAGTCGAGATGGAGATACAGGGAGCTCCGGCAAACATCCTATCTCATCTCGAGGCGCTTCATGCCTCCTACGAGCGCATGGGAACGCGTTTTCGCCTCGTAGACGCCCAGGCCCGAGCCCCACTTGCCAATGAAGACGGTTTCATTCCTCGTTATTAGTATTGTGTGCTAAATACGGTATCATTTACCTACGACCGTTGATAGAAAAGAGGCGAGGCGCATGGCGGTGCAAAGAAGGAATACCAGGCAGCGAAAGCTGGTTCTTGACGCCGTGCGCCAAAGCTATAACCATCCCACCGCCGACGAAATCTACAACGTTGTGCGCGCACGGGATGACAAAATCAGCCGTGGCACGGTCTACCGCAACCTCAACCTCCTGGCCGACGCCGGCGAGATCCTCTCCATCAAGACGCCGGGCGGCAGCCGCTTCGATCGCACGATCGAGCCGCATGCGCATATCATCTGCACCTCGTGCAGCCGCGTCATCGACGTACCGCTCCCCTTCGATGCCCAGCTCGACGCCAAGGCATCCGAGCAAATCGGCTGGCACGTCACGTCGCACTACACCATCTTCGAGGGTCTCTGCCCCGACTGCCGGTAGATGTTTGGAGCATGCCTTAAAATCCACCTTTCCGCACTCTGCAGCAAAAAGTAGATTTCTAGGCATGTCCCAATTATCTACTCGGCGAGCAGGCGATGCAGCTCTTCTTCGACCGTGCGCGCGTAGCGGACACGGTCGTTGATTCCGCGCATGGTGGGGTTGCAGCTCTCCATCAGATAGGGATGGCCCACGACGTTGAGCATGTCACGATCGTTCTCATTGTCGCCAAACGCCATCATCTCATCGGGCGAAATCCCCAGAGCGCGACCGTAATCGGCAAGCGCGGAGCCCTTGCCCGAATCGAAACCGATAAAGTCCGTCCATTCGGTTCCCGATGTCATGACATCGACTCGATCGCAAAAGTGGCGCTCGAAATACTCCAGCGCCGCCTGCTGCTCTGCCTCGGGCGTCTGGAAGGCGATCTTAATGACATCCTCGTCAATGTCTTCGGGACGGTCGACTACCGCCACATCACAATGGACCTCATAACGCAGGTGGTCAACAAACGCATCGTTGCCGCTCATGGTGTAGAGGTGTCCCTCGCACGAAAGGGTCACGTCGGCATGGGGGTACGCAACCACGGCATTCGCGATATTCATGGCCAGGCCACGCTCCATAGAACGCTTGACCACGGCACGCCCCTCGCTCATGACCAGGGCTCCGTTTTCGCATACATAGGCGAGTTCATCGGCCACCGGGGCAAACAGGTAGCGCAGGCTCGCATATTGACGGCCACTCGCCGGCATAAACACGATACCGCGACGATGCAGCTCATCGATAAGCTCAAAGGCCTCGGAACGCGGCTCGCGCTCCCCCGGATGCAGCAACGTGCCGTCCAAATCGCATGCAATCAGCTTGATTCCCTCAAGACCCATATGCTTCCCCAAAGCCTCCTATCAACAGCAAGACGGACCTTGATCGGTCACCCTTCAAAGCCCGTCTTGCGCATACGCGCACTTAGCCGCGCGTCTTTTTTACGATGGTAAAGTCGGGAGCCATGCTCACGACGACCTCCGCCGCACTCGACGCAAAGCGCCGGTCCGCATCGAGTTCACGGGTAACCACCGAGAGCCGAACACCCTCGACGCCGCGAAGCATACGGCCCAAAACAGGCTGCACCGGCGTATACATGCGCACGGTATGCTCATCCGAGTCACCCCGGAAGAGCGGCGCATGCATGTTGCCGATCTCCCAACACGCATGCGCGAGCGCAATCGGATCCATGCGGTCGACTTCGACCAAATAAACCTCGGCGCTGCGCAGACGCACGACAACCGCCACGGGCACCATGCCCGAACGGTCAATGGCGAGCACGTCGCCATCGGCAAGACGACCGCCGTCGGTAGTATCCAGCCGAACATCGACCGTGCGCCCCAGCTCCGTCACGCCCACAAACGCGCATACATCAGCCTGGTCCCAATCGAGCAGGAGCTCGTCAACTTCAAAGACACCGCCCAGCTCCCGGCGAAACAGGAGTTCATAGGACGGATCGTTGAGATTTCCCAAGCATGTCGTCGAAACCAAGCGTTCAGGCATACTCTAGCCCTCGACCTCGACGAGCTCGATATCAAAGTTGAGGTCCTTGCCGGCCAGCTCATGGTTGGCGTCGAGCGTCACGGCCTCGGGCGTTACGTCGATGACCACGGCGGGGACGGGCATACCGCTCGGCGTAGACAGGAAGAGCTTCATGCCCTTCTCGATCTGCTCGATGTTGGGAACCTGTTCGGCCGGGAAGGTCAGGACCATCTCGGGGTTGTGCTCGCCGTAGGCATCGGCGGCCGGGATGTGCACGGTCTTCTTCTCGCCCACCTGCATGTCGAAAACAGCGGCATCGAAGCCCTTGATCATCTGGCCGGCGCCACAGGTGAACTCCAGCGGCTCGCCGCGATCGTAGGAGCTATCGAACTGCGTGCCATCGTCGAGCGTGCCACGATAATGAGTCTTGACCTTCTTGCCCTGGTTGGACATGGTAACCTCCGTATATAAGGGCGGCGCACAACGCAAGCCGCCGTGAACATATGGCGCTAACTATACCCTAGTCATACAATTCAAAGACACTTTGCAAAGAAACGCTGCAACCGGAGGAACTATGGCATATCCCGTATTTGACCTACACTGTGACACCGCCGACCGCATCGGCTGGGCCACACTCGATCTCGACCTGCGCTTTACCGCCGGCACCGACGGTTATTTCCCCGGCGACGAAACGCATCCGCAAGATTTCGACCTTATCGAGGGCAACGCCTGCGCCATCTCGCTCGCAAAGATCGGCAACACGCCGTGGGCACAGTGCTTCGCCACGTTTGTCCCCGACGAGATTCCCACCGCTCACGCCGCGCGCTTCCAGGCGCAGATCATGGCGCACATGAGCGGCCAGGCAATGCTCAACCACGACCGCATGGTCAACGTACGCAGCGCCGCTGACATTCGCCCTGCGCTCAAAGACGGCAAGGTCGCCTGCATCCACACCATCGAAAACGCCACGTTCTTTGCCGAGGACCCCGCGCTGATCGAGGTGCTCAAGAGCCTGGGCGTACTCATGTCATCACTCAGCTGGAACGCGCAGGGACCGCTCGCGAGCGGCCACGACACCCACGCCGGCCTCACCGCCGCCGGTATCGAGGCGCTCACGCAGATGGAGCACGCCGGCATGGTGCTCGACGTCTCCCACCTCAACGACGAGTGCTTTGACGAGGTTGCCGCCCGCGCCACGCGTCCCTTCGTTGCCAGCCATTCCAATTCCCGTGCGGTCTGCGGCGTCAAGCGCAACCTGACCGATGACCAGTTCCGCACCATTCGCGACATGGGCGGCATCGTCGGCCTCAACTACTGCAGCGAGTTCCTCTCTAACGACGCAACCAATGAGACCGCCGCAGACGTCACCTTCGATCAGCTGGCGGCACATATCGAGCACTGGCTCGACCTGGGCGGCGAAGATGTCATCGCACTCGGCGGCGACTGGGACGGCGCCAAGGTACCCGACTTCCTCTCCGATGCCAGCATGATGCCCGAGTTCCAGAACATGCTCTCCAAGCACTTTGGCAAGACCGTGATGCAGAAGCTCTGCAGCGACAACGCGCTTGCCTTCTTCGAGCGCTATTAAGAGCGCAATTAATTTCGCATCCCTTGAGCGGGCCGGCATGCCGAACGGCCGACATGCCGGCCCGCCTCCAATCTGAAGGACCGCTTTTGACGCAGCAATTTACGATTTCTGTATCCCGACCGGATGGGACGTCCTTGCCCGTCATCGTTACAAAAAAGCGCGTCAAGAACTTCAACCTACGCGTCACATCGAGCGGCGAGGTCCACGCCAGCGCACCGCTCGGCGCCAGTCGCGAGCGCATCGAAGCGTTTGTGAAGCGCAACAGCGCCTGGATTATCAGCCGACTTGCCCAGCGCGAGCAACGTCAGGCGGCGGCGCGAGAGCCGCTCGGCCCCTCGTCCATCATTGCACTTTGGGGCAAGCCCATCACGGTACAGGACGCACTCGATCACAACTTTGCATCACCCGCACCGCGACCCAAGCAAGCCACCTTCGCAAGTTTTATGGGTGACGACGAGCCAGACGAGCGTCCACGGACCAAGCGGCACGCAGCCCTCGACGGCTTAACGCCCGATGAGCTCCAAGCCCGCATCGAGCAGCTCTATACGTCCGAGGTCGCATCGGCGCTGCGCGATATGGTGCACGCATACGAAATCGCAATGGATGTCGCCGTTTCCCGCATTTCCGTACGCAGCATGAAAACGCGTTGGGGCTCATGCACGCCCAAATCCGGCGCCATTCGCATCGCGCGCGAGCTCGCCGCCTACCCCGTCGAATGCCTCGACATGGTTGTCGCCCACGAGCTCGTCCACTTGCTCGAGCCAAGCCACAACCGGCGGTTTCACGCCCTGCTCGACACGTACTGCCCTAACAATAGAGCTCTGTCGCAGCGGCTCAAGCAGCCACCCATAGAGTCGTATTAGAACCGGTTAGCGCACGCGCTCGATCTCGACGCCGCAGCTTGCCAGGGGCAGGCCAACAGGAGCCCACGGCTTATCGAGCTTTATGCGCACACCAAGCAGCGAGGGATAACGGCGCAGCAGCATCTGGGCTGTCCCCTCGGCTGCCGCCTCGATGAGCTTAAACGTATGCTCGCGCAGATAGCCATCGACATCGTGGCACACCGAGCCGTAGTCAATCGAGGCGTCCAGGTTATCGTGCTCCCCCGCCGCGCGCAGGTCGGCATAGAGCACCAGAGAAACGATGAACTTCTGACCCAGCGCATTCTCCTCGGGATACACGCCATGGTTGGCAAAAACCTCAAGGCCGTCAATGACAATGCGATCGGCATGGCGCAGATCGTCATAGCTCACGTGAGGCACCGCCGTTGCGGTGGATATTTCGCCCCTTCCACGGCGGGCGAGCTCAGCACCTTCAGTCTTGGTTGCATTCTCGGGCAGTTTCTTGTTACTCAACGCGATCGTCTCCTTCGTTTAGAACCCCGACCGCGCAAACTAACTACACGCGAATCGACAGGTTCTTTTTATCATCGCTCCAGTTGCAAGCGTTGCGCGCGGGGCATGCAAAGCAGGCACGCGACGCTTTGTCGGCTGCATAGAGCAGACGCTCGAGCGGTTGGCTGTTCACGCGCAGCTTTCGATGGCCAAGAATGGCCGTCTTAATGGCTGCGGCATCGGCCGGCTCAAACGCCACGTCATCGGGCATGCCGCCGAGAATCGCATCAGCGACGCGTTCGCTTGCAACATCATGGGATATACCCGATTCATACTGTTCATCTTTGCCGATATCGTGAAGAAGTGCCGTGGCGTAGATGACCTCGCGGTCAAATTCGAGCTGCTCCTCGAGATTCTTGATCCACATAATGCGAGCGACATCGAGCAGATGGTCAATACCGTGGCGGCAGAAGATGCGCCCCGTTTCCAACTGTACGATGTTGCCCAGGTGCCGCCGGAACAGCCCGTTGGCACAAATGTAATCAATGCGAGGCATGGCACCAAAGGGGGCCAGGCCCGAAGCCATAAAGCCGCGACGCGACGTCCCCTCATCGGTCTTCGATGTAAAGTCGTTGACGACTCTCATGGTTAGCGGCCCAGCATCCTAAAGAAACGCTCCTCGAGCGCGGGATCGGTCTCAAAGACGCCGCGGCGAGCAAGCGTCACGGTCTTGGTGCCGGGCTTTTGCACGCCACGCATCGTCATGCACATATGCTCGGCCTCCATCAGCACAATCGCTCCCTGGGGAGCGAGATAATCCATGAGGGCATCGGCAACCTGTGCGCACAGTTGCTCCTGCAGCTGAAGACGGCGGGCATAAACCTCAACCGTGCGGGCGAGCTTGGAAAGCCCAGCCACCCGACCGTTAGGGATATAACCAATGGCGGCCTTGCCATAAAACGGCAGCAGATGATGTTCGCACAGCGAGTAGAACGTAATGTCGCGCTCGATAACCAAATCGTTCGAAGCGACGGCAAAGGTTTTGGACAGGTGCTCCTCGGCACTCTGGTCCATGCCGCCGGCGATCTCACCATACATACGGGCAACGCGCGCCGGGGTCTCCAGCAGGCCCTCACGAGTTGGGTCCTCGCCTATGCCCTCAAGCAACAGCTTAATGGCGGCCTCGACTTTTTCCTGATCGACCATCTGGGCCTCACTTTTCCGATTTCACGTTCGCTCTATGGTACCACGCCCTCCGGCATCGACCACAAGCTACATAGTATGGGTCGAATAGACCGGATCATCACACCAAAGTTCAACCGCATCACAAAGCGCAACGCCCTCGCGCTCAGCACGGGCACGCGTGGCATTCATATCGATCACGCGCTGATTGCTCGAGCCCCTAAAACGCAACGAGATATCGTACAGATCTTGAACAAACGGGCCGTCCACCAACATGTCAAGGCAGGCAAGAATGCGATCCGTCACCTCGGTATGATGACGACCGCCCGGCATAAGCTCCTCGAGCACGTCACCGGTAAAGCACCAAATGGTCTTCCCCGACTCCACGGGATAAGCCTCACGAACACGCTCGACAAACTCAACGAGTCCCGCCTGATTCTCAGGTTCCATAGGCTCGCCGCCCAAAATCGTCAGACCATCGATAAAGGGATGGTCGAGGCTCTCAATAATCTTGTCCTCGACGGTGCGATCAAACGACTCGCCCGCAGCAAAGTCCCACGCAACAGAGTTAAAGCAGTTCTTGCACCCACGACGGCACCCACTCACAAACAGAGAAGTACGAACGCCTTCCCCATCAGCAATGTCGAAATACTTAATGTTCGCGTAGTTCATAGGTAACCTTCCTGGAGGTCTGGAGTATATCATCCCGTCCTCAAACATTCTCGGCCTTTGGCCTGCGAAACTGCGGGCGGGACGATATACTCCAGACCCCTCGCGAGCGATACTCGGTGAACGAAGCGAACATCGAGTATAGGGTTCGAGGTCCAATAAAAACTTTGTTGCAGCTCAACCGTTGTTGCAAGCCAGTCGCAGTCGCAGCTCAAACAATTTCCGCTAAGAACTTCGAGGAGTGAGCAGACCGCATGCTGCATCTCAGCTACGTCGACCTGGCTGAACCGAGAGGGCCGCTTGGGCTTTTGCTCGATATGAGTTCCGCACGCAAAGAAGGCCACTTAATGTGGCCTTCGTCTTGCGCAGGACTGTCCGAAATAGCGAGCAAATGCCCAAGCGGCCCTCTCGGCTCAGCCCCGGAGCGGTATTAGAGATGCAGCACGCGGTCGCGGATCTCCTCGGTTCGACCCTGGTTCCAGAACTGGGTACCGATGTAGCCGCACGTACGACGAGCGACGTTCATCTTCTCCTGGTCACGATTGCCGCAGTTGGGGCACTCCCACACCAGCTTGCCATCGTCCTCAACAATCTTGATCTCGCCGTCGTAGCCGCACACCTGGCAATAATCGCTCTTGGTGTTGAGCTCGGCGTACATGATGTTGTCGTAGATGTACTGCATCACGCGGATGACAGCCTTAAGGTTGTCCTGCATGTTGGGAACCTCGACGTAGGAGATGGCACCGCCCGGCGAAAGCTGCTGGAACATGCCCTCGAACTTGAGCTTGTCGAATGCGTCGATCTCCTCGGACACGTGGACGTGGTAGCTGTTGGTGATGTAGCCCTTGTCCGTCACGCCCGGGATGATGCCAAAACGACGCTGCAGGCACTTGGCGAACTTGTAGGTCGTCGACTCAAGCGGGGTACCGTAGAGCGAGAAGTCAATATCGCTTTCGGCCTTCCACTCGGCGCACTTATCGTTCATGCGCTGCATGACGGCCATGGCAAAGGGCGTGCCCTCCTTCTCGGTGTGGCTGTGGCCCGTCATGTACTTGACGCACTCATACAGACCGGCATACCCCAGGCTGATGGTGGAATAGCCGCCCACGAGCAGCTTATCGATCGTCTCGCCCTTCTTCAGACGCGCCAGGGCACCGTACTGCCAAAGAATCGGTGCGGCATCCGAAAGCGTACCCATCAGACGCTCATGACGGCACAGCAGAGCGCGGTGGCACAACTCAAGACGCTCGTCGAAGATCTTCCAGAACTTGTCCATGTCCTGGTGCGAGCTCAGCGCGACATCGGGCAGGTTGATGGTCACAACGCCCTGGTTAAAGCGACCGTAGTACTTGGGCTTGTTCGGGTCATAGTTCAGCGCGTTGGCGACATTGTTAAAGCCGTTGCCCGAGCGGTCGGGTGTCAGGAAGCTGCGGCAACCCATGCAGGTGTAGCAATCGCCGTTGCCGGCGGTCTCGCCCTTCGACAGCTTGAGCTCGCGCATCTTCTTCTCGGAGATGTAGTCGGGCACCATGCGCTTGGCGGTGCACTTGGCAGCCAGCTGGGTCAGGTAGAAGTACGGGGAATTCTCGTGAACGTTATCGTCCTCGAGTACATAGATAAGCTTGGGGAATGCCGGGGTAATCCACACACCGGCTTCGTTCTTAACGCCCTCATAGCGCTGACGAAGCGTCTCCTCCACGATCATGGCAAGGTCGTGCTTCTCCTGCGCTGAGCGAGCCTCGTTGAGATACATAAAGACCGTCACAAACGGCGCCTGGCCGTTGGTGGTCATAAGGGTCACGACCTGATACTGAATCGTCTGGACGCCGCGACGGATCTCGTCACGCAGACGGTCCTCAACGACCTCGCGCACCTTCTCGGCAGATGCCGAAACACCGAGCTCCTCGAGCTCGCGGGCAACCTCGCCGCGAATCTTTTGACGGCTCACCTCAACAAAGGGGGCGAGATGGGTCAGCGAAATAGACTGGCCGCCGTACTGGGAGGAAGCAACCTGGGCGATAATCTGCGTCGCGATGTTGCAGGCAGTCGAGAAGCTGTGCGGCTTCTCGATCAGCGTGCCCGAGATAACGGTGCCGTTCTGGAGCATGTCCTCCAGGTTCACCAGGTCGCAGTTATGCATGTGCTGGGCAAAGTAGTCGGAATCGTGGAAGTGGATCAGGCCCTCATTGTGGGCATCCACGATCTCCTGGGGCAGCAGCACACGCTGAGTCAGGTCCTTGGAAATCTCGCCGGCCATATAGTCGCGCTGGACGGAATTGACGGTCGGGTTCTTGTTAGAGTTCTCCTGCTTGACCTCTTCGTTATTGCACTCGATCAGCGACAGAATCTTGTCGTCAGTCGTGTTCTTCTGGCGCTTCAGGCTCTGAACATAGCGATAGATGATGTAGTGGCGGGCAACCTCGTAGCAGTCGAGACGCATGATCTCGTCCTCGACCAAATCCTGGATCTCCTCGACCGAAACGGTGTGGCCCGCGTTCTCACATGCCTCGGCGACGTTTTGTGCCGCGTAAACCACCTGGCGGTCAGTTAGACGAGAGCTCTCCTCGACCTCCAAGTTGGCGGCGCGGATGGCATTGACGATCTTATCGATGTCAAAGACAACCTCGGTGCCGCTGCGCTTGATGATCTTCATCCTCTTGCCTCTTTCGCATCGTAGCCTCATTGCGCTTCAGAGCCAAACGATGCCCGGCAGGGCCTGTCCCTGTCTTGCGGCGCCGTCGCGCAATCTGTGTTCTCGATAAACCATAAGCCTCCATGCGGACATTCCCAGGAGCCGATCAAGCGGCTCAAGGACACGTTCAAAAGAGGCAGTTAAGGTCTTCGTTCTCTGTCCGCCATCTATCATACGACAAAGAGGCATCTATATCCTGTATTCTTTTTTTAGGTCAAACACAACATATAGTGTTTCAGCAGGTCAAAGCAATTAGTCATTTTGCAGACGCATTAAAAATGAAGGGCTCTTGGCAGAATGCTAAAACGTTATCAGCTCGACTACCTGCACGGCAGTTTTGAAACCCCCTCAACCGCGCCGCTGACAAATCCTACCAAAACCAAGCCGCTCATGCCAAAAGAATCCAAAAGATTATGCTTGACCAACATGTTGCGGTCGTGCCTTGCCGAGCCCCATGTAACCGCGGCACGAATCCTTGAAAGATATGTGTATGCAAACAGAGAAGATGAGAGTTTTCTCGGATGACTACTGAGAAGCATCCCAGAAGATCAAAAAACTCGAAATTTGGTGACGTATTTGGCGACCCATTTGGCGAGCAAAACAAAACAGCCCAGAGGCTAAGCCTCTGGGCTGTGAACATTTGGTGGGCGTTAGAAGATTTGAACTTCTGACCTCTTCCGTGTCAGGGAAGCGCTCTCCCCCTGAGCTAAACGCCCAAATGGAGCGGACAACGGGGCTCGAACCCGCGACCCCAACCTTGGCAAGGTTGTGCTCTACCAACTGAGCCATGTCCGCTTACGAGGATTAATCTTACGTGATACCCGCATCCTATGCAAGAACTTTTTTTGAAAAGTTTTGCGACGCCCTCTCGAACCTCGCGAAGACATCAGCCACCATGGAAAGCGCGGGCAAACGCAAACTCGCCGCAAGAGGCCCCCTACAACTCAGCGAGCATGATCCAGGCAGAGCCGTCCTGCGCAAGCCTGCCGTCTGCAAGCGGTGATGAGGTGAGCAGGACCTTGCCCGCCGGCAGCTCCACGGGTGCTGCACCGAAGTTCGTCACACACGCCCAGCCGTTGTCGCGGCGATAGGCGATGACGCCGCCCTCAGCGCCCTCGGCACCATCCGCAAGGCCGGTGCGCCCGTCAAGATCGAGCCACGCAAGATCGTTAGCGCACCCGCGCAGCTTGCGCCGCAGCCAGAGGGCGTCACGATAGAGCGCAAGCATCGATGTCGGGTCCGCCTCTTCCCTATCGGCAGCGTAATCGGAAAACCATGCAGGCTGCGGCAGATGGGGCGCCGCATCGGCGTCCATCGGCGAAAATCCAAACGATCCGCCCTGCGCGGGATCGTCCGTCGCCACCCACGGCAGGGGCACACGACAGCCGTCGCGCCCCTTCTCGCGCTTCGATCCGTGCGTATTGGTCGCAGTGGGATCTTCGAGTGCAGCCCACGGGATGTCAGCCACCTCAAAAAGGCCGAGCTCCTCACCCTGATACACGTATGCCGAGCCCGGAAGCGCCAGCTCAAGCAAAAGGGCCGCCCGCGCGCGGCGCTCGCCGAGTTCACGGTCCTCGTCATAAGACGACCCGTCGCGTAAGAGCCAGTCGAGCGCAATCTGGTGGTAGCGCGTCGCCTTGATCTGCGGCAGGGCGAAGCGCGTCGCCACACGAGGCACGTCGTGGTTGGAAAGTACCCAGGTCGAGGCGGAATCGGATTCGATGGCTGCCTTCAAGCCCTCCTCGATTGCAGCGTGCATGTCATCATAGGTCCAAGTGGCCTTGGCGAACTCAAAGTTAAATGTCTGGCCAAGCTCGCTGGGGCGCGCGTAGAGATACTGGCGCTCGGGCAGCACCCACGCCTCGGCAACAGCGCTGCGCGGCGGATTATAGCGGTCGAACACGCGGCGCCACTCGCGATAGATCTCGTGAACCTCGTTGCGATCCCACAGCGGATGGGTGCCGTCGTCAACCATGTCATCGCCCTCGGCGAGATGCCACTGGTCGAGATCATCGCGGTCGAGATCCTTGGCGAGACCGTGTGCCACATCAATGCGAAAGCCATCAACGCCTCGATCGCTCCAAAACGCTAGAACGTCGCAAAAGAACGCGCGAACCTCGGGGCATGACCAGTCAAAGTCCGGCTGCTCGGGCGTAAACATGTGCAGATACCACTGACCGTCCGCAACACGCGTCCAGGCACGGCCGCCAAAGTTGGCATTCCAATTGGTGGGAGGCAGCTCGCCATGCTCGCCGCGACCATCGCGGAAGATATAGCGGGCGCGCTCGGGCGATCCGGGGCCGGCAGCAAGAGCGGCTTTGAACCAGGGGTGCTGGTTGGAAGAATGGTTGGGTACGATGTCGACGATGACCTTGATGCCGCGCGCGTGAGCCGCGGCGATCATGTCATCGAAGTCGTCAAGCGAGCCGAGACGTTGGTCGACATCGCAGTAGTCCGCCACATCATAGCCGCCATCGACAAGAGGCGATGGGTAAAACGGACTCAGCCAGATGGCCTCGATACCCAGCCGCTCAAGATAGTCCATCTGCTGGGTAATGCCCGCGATATCGCCCAGACCCGAACCAGTCGAATCCTTAAACGAGCGCGGGTAGATCTGATAAATCGCGGCATCGGACATCCATGAGCGCGAAGAGGACTTTTCTGTAGCCATGGGATGAATCTCCCTTGCAACGAGGTTTTGCGAGATGCCCACGATGATACGCCCAAAGCTGACATTCACGGCAATCAACGCCGCAGCCACGCCCCAAACGCTCGCCCCCTCTCGGGCTCGAGCCTCCTGGGACGAATCGATCGATTAGTGAAAAGAACGGAAGACTTACTCCCCCGGCCACGACAGCGAGCGGGCTCCGGGTGCCCCAGGTTGCCGCGAAAGAGGAGGGAAGCGTACTTTATGTACGCGACCGACGATTGAGGGGCAAGATGGGGTGCCCGGGGCCCGCGCAGCGTCAACAAAAAACGCGGTTCGTTAGAACCGCGTAAGATAGTTGGAGCGGACAACGGGGCTCGAACCCGCGACCCCAACCTTGGCAAGGTTGTGCTCTACCAACTGAGCCATGTCCGCATATGTAAAACAAAACGGGCGCCGGAGCGCCCGGATGTTACCTGGAGGCGAAGCCCGGATTCGAACCGGGGGTAAAGGCTTTGCAGGCCTCTGCCTTACCACTTGGCCACTTCGCCGAAAAAGGACCGCTTGAGACGGTCCGGGAATGCAATGGAGCGGACAACGGGGCTCGAACCCGCGACCCCAACCTTGGCAAGGTTGTGCTCTACCAACTGAGCCATGTCCGCATATGTAAAACAAAACGGGCGCCGGAGCGCCCGGATGTTACCTGGAGGCGAAGCCCGGATTCGAACCGGGGGTAAAGGCTTTGCAGGCCTCTGCCTTACCACTTGGCCACTTCGCCGAAAAAGGACCGCTTGAGACGGTCCGGGAATGCAATGGAGCGGACAACGGGGCTCGAACCCGCGACCCCAACCTTGGCAAGGTTGTGCTCTACCAACTGAGCCATGTCCGCTTGCGGGTTATTAATTTACGCGAGTTGCCCAAAAGACGCAAGTACTTTTTTCAAAAAAGTTGTCCAGCACAAGCTCTTGGCAGGTAAACACGCCAAAACGATGTACTAGGCGCACGATTCCAATGCTCCGCTAAACAGCTTCACCATCCGGACACGCGTCCCGGCGCCGTCCGTGCGACGGGCAACCTCCACATTGTCGACCAGCATGCGCATAAGCTTGATACCGCGTCCACGCTCTTCGGTCGCAACCGGCTCACTCGACCCGTCGATCGAATAGCCCACCCCACGGTCAACGACCTCGATTACCACTCGATCGCCATAAGCCTGAACCGTCAGGATGCACCCGATGCCGCCCGCATGGTCATACGCATTGCCCAGCGCCTCCCCCGATGCCAATGCGACGTCGTAGCGCTCGTCGCGGCGTAACGGAAGCGACTCGAGTAGCTCGGCAATACAATGACGATAGTATGGAAGGTTCTCAATACCCTGGCGCACCTCGACACTCTTGCTCCAGCGAGGCAATTCCCCCACCGGAATGGCAGGAATCGACTCCCGAGCGAAACCCGCAACATGGAGGATGTCGACAAGTCGGGCAATCTCCAAAAAGCGGATGACCTCATCGGAGGCGTTAACGAGCGAAAGCAGGCCCTCTCGCCTCATGAGCTCTCTGGCGCGTGTAAGCAAAAACGCCAAACCCGTCGAGTCGATAAAGCCCACGGCCTGGCAATTGATGACAACGCGACGCACGCCACGGCCGATCAAAGCATCTAACCGACAGCGCAGCACGGGCACCGAGGCGATGTCGATATCGCCTGGTGGCGTCAAAACCGCTATGTCATTCCACTCATTCATACGACCATGGTTCCCCAAAAAAGCTCGCTCGATGCATACGTATCTGCAACCGCGCAGATCTTGCCCGTTAAACGTCGCGGCCTACGATCGACCCCGTAAAAACTCAAGGGAAACCAGCGCGATGTCATCGTCCAGCGCCGACTCGGTAAAGCGGTCAAGCTCGCCCAAGACCTTGCCGCAGATACCCGATACGCCCTCGCCCGAAACCGATAGCAAAAGATCGCGCAGACGCTGTTCGCCAAAGAACGCCCCCGTGCGGTCGCGTGCCTCAATCGTTCCATCGGTATACATAAACAGCATGTCACCAGGTGCGAACGTAAAGGCGCCCGTCTCGTACACCATGCTTTCGAATGCGCCGATCACGCCCGACTGGCATCCGAGGAGCTCAACCTCTCCCCCTCGGGCTTCTCCGCCGCCAAGCGGCGTCGACGACGGCCTGATAACCATGGTGGGAGGATGGCCTGCCGAGCAATAGGTCGCGCGCCCCGCTTTAAGATCGATTTTGGCAATAAAGGCCGTCACGAACGTCTCGACCCTCGAGAAGCCCATGAGCATGCTATTGAGCGAGCGGGCCATGCGGGCAGGCCCTGCACCCTCCCAGGCATAGGCCGTCAGCGCCGTCTTGACGAGTGCAGACATGGATGCCGCCTCGATGCCCTTGCCGGACACATCGCCCAGGATCATGACGGCGCAGTCGTCGGGAAGCCGGATGAGCGTATAGAAGTCACCACCGACCAACGCCGAGTTCGTAGCCGACAGGTATACCGAATCGGTTGCTATGCCCGGAACATCGCCAAGCGAATTCCTCATACCAATCTGAAGGGTCTGGGCGATATGGCGCTCCTCGCGTTTTTGAGACTCGCCTTCATAGATCAGTTCAAAGTCATGTGCCAGATGCACCAGGTAGTCGTATTCAAGGTCGTCAATTGGTTCTTGGCTGCCATCACGGAGCAGCAAGGCACGCGTCGTCGGGCCCTGCGCAACAGAAGCAGGAACAATCGCGTCGTTACTGTGTTTGCCATCACCCTCAGAGCGCGGGTGCCCCGCCTCGATGCCGGCGTCGACGTAGAGACCCTGGCAAGGCAGACCATGCGCCCTAAGCCAGCCTCCCATAGGCATCGATTCGTCAACGCGAGTAATACGGACGTGTTTAAGGTCCTCGGCACTCGTGCCGCCCAAAACAGATGCCTCAAAGCCATCAGGGCCAGCCCCCAGACGTGCCGCTGGCGCCGTCGTGGAAAAGAAAAGCTTCTCGGGATCGTCCGGCAAAGCAACGCGACTGCCACCTTCAAAATCTATGACATAGGAGTCCAGACCGGCGTCATACTCAACAGGGCAAAAATGGCAGTTGAGTATATTGCAGATCTCGGACGATACAGCCTGGGTAGCCGCGGCGGAATCGTCTAGAAAGGTAAACAACTCATCACGTAAGACATTGAGCGAGCGGCCAAGCTCGGCCGTGCGACGAGAGCGAAGGCTCGATGCCATGCCGACCAGTTGGATAGACAGGTAGTCGCAAATGACCTCTAGCACGTTCACGTCATAGGCAAGCGGAGCCTGGGGGCGTTTCCATCCAACTTCCAACACGCCAAGGACCTGCGTGCCGTAAAACACGGGAAGACAGATCTCGCTGCGATACGGGGGCATATCTTGTACGCGTAGCAGGTGCTTAGAACGATTGTCCAGGTCCATGAACATACCGGAGGCGGCCCTATCACCCTCAAGGTCCTGTTGAATCGACAAGCGACAGGCACGCGACTCGCGAAGCACATACGTCGGAATGCCGGCGCCATACGGCAAAAACTCGGGCAGGTAGCTGTCGTACAGCTCCTTGGAAACACCGCGAAGCTTAAAACCGCCGCTCTCAGAAAAATAAATCGCAGCTCCAGAGGCATCGAGCGTTCCTACAAGCTGGTTCAAAACGGTATCTAACAAACTAGGCAGCTCATCGGAGCCCACCGTGCTCATGATGACCGACAAAGTGCCCGAAAGGCGCTTATTCGCCACTCTAAGCTCCGATAGCGCACGTTTGAGCTGACGATCGTGGGAATACCGCTCTTCGATGCTGTGAAGCGCCACCAGGACACGAGGCGCGCGGCGTCCAAAGATACGCGGAGGCGTAACGGAACCTGCGCGAACCAAGACGGGAATAAAGGACCCGTCGCTCAACTTGAGCATCAGCTCGCTCTCGGAGCCATCGGTCTCAAACGGCAGACGATGTTCGGTCGCACGCTCAAAGGCAGACGAGTACAGAACGTCTTTGACATCACCGTTAATGACGTCAGCGCGCTCCTCGCACATCAGGTCGAGCAGACGATTATTCACATGCAGAATGGTTCCGTCGAGTTCACAGATGATGACCGCATCGCTCGTGATCTCGACCAGTTGGGCAACATCTGCCCACTCGTTGCGTTCAAGCGTTTCCATCGTGGACCTCACCGTCTATCGGTAACAAAAAAGCCTCCGAAGAGGCTTCTCAAATGCGATGGTGTCGGAGGCGGGACTTGAACCCGCATGACCAAAAAGCGGTCACTAGCACCTCAAGCTAGCGCGTCTGCCAATTCCGCCACTCCGACATGCTATGTTGTTGATTCGCGGTTCGTTTTGTTGGACCCGCGCGTTCAACGAGGAAGATAATAACCTATGATTCGAGAACTGTGCAAGCACTTTTTTGAAAAAAGTTTACTATTTTGTAAATGCGCAGGTAGACGCTTATGCCCGGCCCCGAATCGGTGCTGCCTCCCGGCGCGTCCTCGGGCATGAGCGATATTTTGCTACGCACTTCGTGCTGCAAAATATCGCTCCCCCTGCGGAATGCGCCGGGAGGCAGCACCGATTCGGGGCCTGCAAATACGTCCTTCAGACACAGTTCTCAAACATATTCTGGGGCTGATAAAAATTTAGTGGCTCGGCTTTGCCGAGCCCTTATATGGGGAGGCCGGAGCAAACGCTCCGGCCTCACTCAATTACCCATCAGATTAAGTGAGCGATCAAGGAATCGCACTCCCCTCTGCCGCGTTAACGTAGGGCCCGCTCTGGAGTTGCCCTTCAGAACATTCCGCAGACCAGGAAGCCCCCTTATCCGCAGCTCCGAAGGAGCAGGATAAGGGGGCTTCCATGGTCGAGGACGTTCTGAAGGGCAACTCCAGAGCGGGCCCGGACAGTTCACCGACTACAGGTCGATGTGCGATTCCTTAATCGGGAACGGCTCGGCGAAGTGGCAGGCGCAGCAGTGGCCCGGGGCGACTTCCTTAAACTCGGGAAGCTTCTCGGAGCAGATGCCCTGCGCAATCGGGCAGCGCGTGTGAAAACGGCAGCCGGTCGGCGGATCCAGCGGCGACGGCGGATCGCCGGCGAGGATGATGCGCTTGCGGGTCTTCTGGATATCAGGATCGGGAACCGGCACGGCAGACAGCAGCGACTGCGTGTACGGATGGTGAGGCTCGCTATAGAGCGTCTTCCAGTCCGAAACCTCGACCATCTTACCCAGATACATAACGGCAACACGGTCGGAGATATGCTGCACGACAGAGAGGTCGTGAGCAATGAAGAGATAGGCCGTACCGAACTTGTCCTGAAGTTCCTTGAGCAGGTTCAGAACCTGGGCCTGAATGGAAACATCCAGAGCGGAAACGGGCTCGTCGCAGATGATCAGCTTGGGCTTCAGAGCGAACGCGCGGGCGATGCCGACACGCTGACGCTGACCGCCCGAGAACTCGTGCGGATAGCGGTTGATGTGCTCGGGGTTCAGGCCGACGACGTCCAGCAGCTCACGGACGCGCTCAATGCGCTCCTCCTTGGTACCCACGCCATGAATGGTCATGGGCTCGGAGACGATCTCGCCGATGGTCATACGAGGATTCAGCGAAGCATAGGGATCCTGGAAAATGAACTGCATCTCGCGACGCATGTCCTTGATCTCATGCTTGTTCATCTCGGAAACGTCTTTACCCTGGAAGAACACCTTGCCAGCCGTCGGCTTGGTGAGGCGCATGATGGTGCGGCCCGTCGTGGACTTACCGCAACCGGACTCGCCAACCAGACCGAAGGTCTCGCCCGGATAGATCTCAAACGAAATGTCGTTTACAGCAGAGACGACACGCTTGGAGAAGCGCTTGGCGAACATGCCGGACTCAGCGGGAAACTCCTTAGAGAGGTGCTCGACCTTCAGCAGCGGAGTACGCTCGTTGGTATCTGCCATTACGCCTCGCCTCCCTTCTTGGAATCCTTGCGCGTACGGGACGTCTCAGGAGCGTTCTTGAGGAACTCGGGGTCACCGGAGTAGTGGCACGCAGAATAGTGACCAGACTCGGTAACGACACGCTCGGGGCGCTGCTTGCGGCACTTGTCCGTGGCATACGGGCAGCGGGGCGAGAACACGCAGCCCTCGGGCAGGTTCATGAGCGAAGGCGGGTTGCCGTGAATCGGCGTCAGCGGCTTCTTCTCATCGATAGCCTGCTCCGGGATGGAGCGGATAAGGCCCCAGGTATAGGGATGACGGCTCTCGTAGAAGATCTCTTCGGCCGTGCCGAACTCAACGGGGCGACCGGCGTACATAACCATGATCTTATCGGCCATATCGGCGACGACGCCAAGGTCATGGGTAATCATGATGATGGCGTTGCCGTTCTTCTCCTGCATCTCCTGCATGAGCTCGATAATCTGAGCCTGGATGGTAACGTCCAGAGCCGTCGTGGGCTCGTCGGCAATCAGAATATCGGGATCGCAGGCAAGGGCCATGGCGATCATGACGCGCTGACGCATACCGCCCGAGAACTGGTGCGGATACTCATTGACGCGCTTCTCGGGCTCGGGGATACCCACGAGATCCAGAAGCTCGGTGGCGCGCTTGAGCGCCTCCTGCTTGGAGTAGCCACGGTGCAGACGAAGGCCCTCGCCCACCTGCTTGCCGATCTTGTAGACCGGGTTCAAGGAGGTCATAGGATCCTGGAAGATCATCGCGATGTCGTTACCGCGAATGTGCTGCATCTCTTCCTCGGTCATCTCGAGGATAGAACGACCGCGGTAGCGAACGTCGCCGCCCTCAATCTTTCCCGGAGGCATCGAGATGAGGCCCATGATGGTCATGGCGGTCACGGACTTACCGGAGCCGGACTCACCGACGACACCCAGGGTCTCGCCGCGATCGAGCGTGTAAGACACACCGTCGACAGCGCGAACGACGCCATCCTCGGTATGGAAATACATCTTAAGGTCATCGACCTCGAGCAGATGCTGGCCCTCGGGAACCGGCTGGTCCTTCAGGTCCACATAGTTCTTGTTCTTCTTCATCCTTATGCGTCCTTCATCTTGACGTCGAGGGCGTCGCGCAGACCGTCACCCAGCAGGGTGAAGGCGAGCACCGTCGAGAGAATTGCCAGACCGGGCATGATCATCATCCAGGGAGCAGTCAGCAGATACTGCTGACCGTCCTGAATCATGGAGCCCCACGAAGGCGTAGGCGGGATAACGCCCATGCCGAGGAAGGACAGAGCGGACTCGGTCAGAATGGCGCCACCAATGTTCATGGTCGCGTAGACCACGATGGAAGCAACGGAGTTCGGGAAGATATGACGCATAACGATACGCGCATCGGATGCACCCATAGCGCGAGCGGCGTCAACATAGTCGTTCTCTTTGACCGTCAGGATCGCGGATCGGAAGACGCGCGCAATCGAAGGCCAGCCGAGAATACCGATGGCGATAAAGACGTTCTGAAGACCACGGCCGATAACGGCAATCATGGCGACAACGAACAGCACGTACGGGAACGCCAGGAAGATATCCGCGAAGCGCATGATAATCGTATCCCAGATGCCGCCATAGAAACCGGCCAGGGCGCCCATGATCAGACCGATCACCGTGGAGATGGCGGTGGCCATAATACCGACGGAAAGCGAAACGCGCGCGCCGTAGATAACGCGGACGAGAATGTCGCGGCCCAGGGAGTCGGTACCAAACGGGTGCTCGGCACACGGAGCCAGCAGCGAAGTCTCGGCCATGGTGGTCGAATCGGAAGCCGTCGGCGAACCGAGCCAGGGCTTAGCCCACAGATCGGCGGTCAGGGCAACCAAAACGACGATGATAATCCAACAGATACCGATAACGGCGAGCTTATTCTTACGAAGACGCTTAAAAGCGTCGCCCCACAGCGTGCGGGACTTGGCGGGAGCAGATGCGGCCTTGGTGGCGGTAGCCTGCTCCTGAGACTGAGAATCAGTTTCCTGCATAAGACGTACCTCCCTTAGGCCTTATCCGACGGACCGCCAAGGCGGATACGCGGGTCGAGGAATGCATAGCTAATGTCGACGAGCAAGTTGATCACCATAACGACGACGACGATGAGCGTAACGCCGCCCATAACGATGGGCCAGTCGCGCATGCTAATGGCACGATAGACCTCAGAGCCGATACCGGGCCAGTTAAAGACCGTCTCGGTCAGGATGGCGCCCGAAAGCATGCCGCCGAAGTCGACACCAATATAGGTAACAACGGGGATGAGTGCATTCTTAAGCGCATGCTTGACGATGATCGCACGATTGGAGAGACCCTTGGCCTTTGCCGTGCGGATGTAATCCTGATTCATGACGTCGAGTAGCTGCGAGCGCATGATGCGGGCAGCATAGGCGGTCGAAACCGAAGCCAGCGTAATGGTCGGAAGCACATAGTGCATCCAATCCTGATACTGAGAGCTGGCGCCGCCGGCACCCGAGATCGGCATGGAGAATGCGCCACCGGTGGCATCCTTGAGGATGACACCAAAGAATAGCTGCAGCAACATACCGAGCCAGAAGGCAGGAACAGCAACGAGGATCGACGTGGTCAGCGTTACCAAAATATCCCAGAAGGAATAGCGCTTTACCGCCGAAATGATACCCGCACCGATACCCATGATTGCCTCGAGCACAATGGCGCACGCGGCGAGTTTAACCGTATACGGATACTTCTGAGCAAAGATTTCCGCAACCGGCAGCTTACGCTGATACGAATTGCCCAGATCGCCATGAAGCAGACCATTCATGTAATTCAAGTATTGGTCCACAAGCGACGTTGGAACGGGATCGCCGTTCTCGTCAAGGATCGCGTTGCCGTCCTCGTCCGCCTGGACCAGGTGATAGCGCACGCGAAGTTGAAGCTCCACCTCGGGGGACAGAGCCTTGTCTCCACCGATCAGCTTGATCGGGTCTCCCGGCACGATGTTCTGGAGGGCGAACAGAATCAACGTAACGCCCAAAAATACCGGGATGAACTGAAGCACACGTTTAACGATGTACTTACCCATACCACTCCCCTATCTAGGGATTAACCTAAATGGGATGCCGATCGCCAGACCGGCATCCCAAAATTACCATCAGCCAGTTTACCCCAGGTTAGGGAGAACTGTATGTTTCCCATGAGGTCTACGTAAATGCTTGACCCTCACGGAAGCTGCAAAACTCTTAGGCGAGCTCAGCGGTACCCAGATCGGCGTGCTTCTGCGGATCAACGTAGAGGTACTTGACGCGGTCGGAGCCAGCGATGGTGTGCGTGTAGAACATCACCGGGATGACCGGGCAGTCGGCGGCGACCATAGCGTCGGCCTCCTGCATCTTGGCAATGCGCTCGTCGTCGTCAACCGTGGCACGGGCCTCATCGACCTTGGCGTCGAACTCAGGGTTGTTGTAACCAGAGCGGTTGTCGCCACCGAGGGAGTCAGAGTGGAACAGCGGATACAGGAAGTTGTCCATGATCGGGTAGTCGGCAATCCAGCCCAGACGGCCGAACTGATAGTTGAAGTTCTGATACTGCTCGAGCAGGGCAGACCACTCGGGAGTATCGGAGACGGCGGTGACGCCCACCTTGGCGAGGTCGCCGATGATGGACTCCATGATCTCCTTGTGGCCGCCGTCCTGGTTGTAGGACAGGGTCACATTGATGCCACGATCGCCGTTAGCGCCAGCGGGAGCGACCTTGTCGAGGTACTCGTTAGCCTTGTTGACGTCATAGGCGCAGAACTCCCATGCGCCCTCCTTGTAGCCGGCGATTCCCGGAGGAACGATGCCGTCAGCGGGGGTACGGGTACCCTTGAAGATGGTCTTGCAGATGGCCTCACGGTTGATAGCCAGGGAGATGCCCCTGCGCAGGTCAGCGTTGTTGAACGGCTCGGCCGTGGTGTTGCACGTCAGATAGTACGTGGAAGGCTCGGAACCGAGCAGCATGCGCTCGCCGTCACCCATGGTGTAGCCATCCTTGGACTCGCCGCGGTCCTTCTTGGCGGCGTCGATCTGAGCAACGGGAACGTCGCAGACATCAAGGTTACCGGCCTGGAACTCCTTGTAAGCGGTCTCCACGTCCTTGATGACCTGGAAGTGGATGGCGTCGATCTTGGCCTTGTCGCCATAATAATCGTCGAACTTCTTGAGGTTGATCTCCTGACCATCCTCCCACTTGCCGTCCATCATGAACGGGCCGTTACCGACCGGGGCAAGGTAGAAACTCTTGACATCGGTCTCGGCGCACTCGGGAACCGGGGACAGAGCCGGGTGAGAGGCGACGAAGGGGAAGTCGGCGTAGGCAGAAGTCAGCTTGACGACGAGGGTCTCGTCATCCGGGCAGGTGACACCGGTCAGCTCGGTAGCTTTGCCGGCAACCAGATCGTCATAGCCCTCGACCATGGAAAGGTGATAGGAGACCTCGGAAGGACCATACTCGGTAGCGATGGCCGACTTGGTGTTGACCAGGCGCTCCCAACCGAGCTTGAAGGACTTGGAGGTAACGTCGTCACCGTTGTGGAACTTGGCCTTCTTGATCTTGAAGGTGAACTCGGTGGCGTCGTCGTTAGCCTCGAAGGACTCGCAAGCCAGCGGAACGATCTCGCCCTTCTCGTTATCGTACTCCGTCAGAGCGTCGAAGAGCTGGTACTCGACCTGAGTGCCCTGATCCTCCTGGACGTTGTAGGGGTCGATGCAGACCGGGTTGTTGATGTAGAAGTTCAGCGTCGAACCGGACTCAGAACCGGAAGCGTCGCCGCCCTTCTTGCCGCATGCGGCAAGAAAAGCCATGGAGCTCGCAGCGAGGGTGCCGCCAACAAAGGCGCGACGACCCATAACGGGCTGGTGGAACATAGAATCAGCCATGCCATCCTCCTTATGAGATAGGACAAAGAAATGTTCAGTCGGACATATGTCGAGACAATCCGATCCGAACCATCAAAACGCCGCCCGCTGCTATGGCTGGTTATGCACAACAGACCAACGTTTTGCAATACAGTAGCGCATTTTATGCACGATTTGGGGCTAATTCCGGTTAACGGTCGAGAATTTCTTTAGTTGGGCGAAGTATGTGGGGATATTTTGACTCTGTTACAAGTCTGTAAACAAAAAGGGCCCCGCGCATGCGGGACCCTTTACAAACGTATAGGCGACGACGCTTAGTAGCCGACGATGCCCTGCGGGAAGAAGAACATGCACAGGACGACACACACGGCAAAAACGACGGCCATAATTACCGTCAGGCGATCGAGGTTCTGCTCCATGACGCCCGTGGCAGAGCTGGAGTTATACAGCGAGCTAGCGATCATATCCGAAACGCCGGTGCCCTTACCGGAATGCATCAGGACGAGAATCGTCAGCGCCACGGCAGAGACAGCCCAAACGACAAACAGAAGAATCTGGAACGGACCCATAGATAAGCTCCTTAATAGAACAATTCAAACTCCAGTACTGTACCACAACCCCCAACACTCCCCCGCCTGCCATTTAGGGACGGGGTAGAAATGGCAGAAATACCAAAAAAGGGGGTCGTCCGGTTGTGGACAACCCCCCTTACTAGAAAACGATATTTGTTTTCCTATTAGGCCTCGGTGGCGAGCACGCGACCCGTCATCTCGGCGGAAGGCTCAATACCAGCCATGGTGAGCATGGTCGGAGCGATATCGGAAAGACGGCCATCCTCGATACCGGTGAGCTTGGCCTTCTCATCAACGATGATGAACGGCACGCGGTTGGTGGTGTGAGCCGTAAACGGATGCTTGGAACCGTCGGAAGCAACGTCAAACATGTGATCGGCGTTGCCGTGGTCGGCGGTAATCAGCGCAAAGCCGCCCTTGGCGAGAATCGCCGGGACAACCTTGGATAGAGCATCGTCAACAGCCTCGACGGCCTTAACGGCGGCGTCGAAGACACCGGTGTGACCAACCATGTCGCAGTTCGCGAAGTTCACGATGTAGAAATCAGCGCGATCCTCGTTGATGGCGGCGACGAGCTTCTCGGTAACCTCGGGAGCGCTCATCTCAGGCTGCAGATCGTAGGTAGCGACCTTGGGAGAGGCGACGAGCACGCGCTCCTCGCCCTCCTTGGGCTCCTCGATGCCGCCGTTGAGGAAGAACGTCACGTGGGCGTACTTCTCGGTCTCGGCGGTGTGCAGCTGCTTCAGGCCATTGGCGGCGATAACGTCGGCCAGGACGTTCTCGGGGAACGTCTTGGGGAAGGCGACCTCGACGTCAAACGTCGGATCGTACTCGGTCATCGTCACAAAGTGCGAAAGCTTGATCTGCTCGCGCTCAAAGCCGTCGAACTCCTTGTCCGTGAACACGCGGGTCATCTGACGAGCGCGGTCGGGACGGAAGTTGAAGAAGATGGCCGCGTCGCCCTCGTGGATGCCCTCGTTGTGGGCAGCGAAGGGCTCGACGAACTCATCGCCGCGCGGATCCTTCTCGTAGTAGGCCTTGATACCGGCCACGGGGTCGGTATCGGCATCGGACGCGTTGACCATGACATCGTAGGCACGCTGGATGCGCTCCCAACGGTTATCGCGGTCCATGGCCCAATAACGGCCCGAAACGGTGGCAACGCGAGCGTCGCAACCGGTCTCCTCGGAGATCTTAGCCAGGAAGGCACAGAACTCGCTCATGAAGCCGGCACCGGACTGCGGGTCGACATCGCGGCCATCCATAAAGGCGTGGACGCGAACGGTCTTGACGCCATGCTGGGCAGCCATCTTGACCAGGGCCTCGACGTGGTTCATGTGAGAATGAACGCCGCCGGGGCTCATAAGGCCCATGAGGTGGAGCGTCTTGCCGTCAGCCTTGACGTCGTCCATAGCCTTGACGAAGACCTCGTTCTTGGCGATGGAGCCGTCCTTGATAGCGTTATTGATGCGCGAAAGCTCCTGGAACACGATGCGGCCGGCACCGATGTTGAGGTGGCCTACCTCGGAGTTGCCCATCTGACCGTCGGGAAGGCCCACGTCCTCGCCCGAAGCACCGAGCGTGGTGTGAGGATACTTCTCGTACAGGCTATCGAGGAAGGGCGTCTTGGCAGCGGCGACGGCGTTCTCGCCATCGGCCGGAGCCAGGCCACAGCCGTCCATGATGATCAGGAGTGCAGGAAGATGACGCTGTGCCATATGTCCTACTCGCCTGCCTTGACGACCATAGAGGCGAAGTCGGCAGCCTTGAGCGAAGCGCCGCCCACGAGGGCGCCGTCAACGTCGGGCTTGGCGACGAGCTCGGCAATGTTGCCGGGCTTAGCGGAACCGCCGTAGAGAACGCGGATGCCGTTGGCGAGCTCCTCGCCGAACATCTCCTTGAGGGTCTCACGGATAGCGCCGCAGACCTCCTGAGCGTCCTCGGCGGTAGCGGTCTTGCCGGTGCCGATAGCCCAGATGGGCTCGTAGGCGACGACGACCTGCTTGGGGCAGGTGATCTCAAGACCAGCAAGGCCAGCCTTGACCTGGTTCACGACGTGCTCGACATAGGTGCCAGCCTCGCGGACCTCGAGGGACTCGCCGCAGCAGAAGACGGGGACAAGACCGGCGGCAACGAGGGCCTTGGCCTTCTTGTTCTGATCCTCGTCGGTCTCGTGGAAGTAGTCGCGACGCTCGGAGTGACCGATGATGCAGTAGGTGCAGCCAGCGGACTTGAGCATGTCGCAAGAGGACTCACCGGTGAAGGCACCCTTGGCCTCCCAGTACACGTTCTGTGCACCGAGGGCGATGGGGGCAGCCTGAATGCGGTCATGAACCGTGGTGATGTCAATGGTCGGAGGGCAAACGAGCACCTCGACGCCAGCCGGAACCTCGGGCAGAGCCTGAGCCAGCTCGTCGGCGAGCTTGGCAGCCTCGGCGACGTCGTTGTTCATCTTCCAGTTACCAGCGATAAGAAGGGTGCGATTAGGCATCGAGAAGCGCCTCCACTCCGGGCAGGGCCTTACCCTCGACGAGCTCCATGGAAGCGCCACCACCGGTGGAGATCCAGCTCATCTTGTCGGCCAGGTTGAACTTGTTGACGGCTGCGACAGAGTCGCCACCGCCGATGATCGAGGTGCAGTCGGCCTCGGCGACGGCCTCGGCGATAGCCTGGGTGCCGTGAGCGAAGTTGTCGAACTCGAAGACGCCCATGGGGCCGTTCCAGAACACGGTCTTGGCGCCCTTGACGGCCTCGGCGTAGAGCTCCTCGGTCTTGGGGCCGATGTCCATGCCCTCACGATCGTCGGGGATAGCGTCGGAAGCGACAACCTCGGGGACAGCGTCCTCGCCAAAGTGATCGGCAACGCGGTTGTCGATGGGGAGCAGGATCTTGACGCCCTTCTCCTCGGCCTTCTTGAGCATCTCGCCGGCGCGCTCGACCCAGTCCTCTTCCTTGAGGGACTGACCGACGGTCAGGCCCTGAGCCAGGAAGAAGGTATAGGCCATGCCGCCACCGATGATCAGGGTGTCAGCGGAGTCGATGAGGTGATCGAGAACGCCGATCTTGGAGGAAACCTTGGAACCGCCGACGATAGCGACGAAGGGGCGCTCGGGCTCGGCGAAGATGCCGGTCAGCGTGTCGACCTCCTTCTCGAGCAGGAAGCCGGCGACGGCAGGCAGGTAAGCGGCGGGGCCCACAACGGAACCCTGGGCGCGGTGAGCGGTACCGAAGGCATCGAGAACGAAGACGTCACCATAGGAAGCGAGCTTCTTGGCGATCTCGGGATCGTTCTTCTTCTCACGCTTATCGAAGCGGACGTTCTCGAGAACGAGAACCTTGCCCGGCTCGACGGCAGCGACAGCCTCGGCAGCCTTCTCGCCGTAGGTGTCGGCGACAAAGGCAACGTCGAGACCAGAGAGCTCGGCGAGCTTCTTGGCGACAGGCTCGAGGGACAGCTCGGGCTGGAAGCCGGTGCCGTCGGGACGGCCGAGGTGGCTCATGAGGATGACGCGAGCGTTGTGCTCAACGAGATAGTTGATGGTTGGCAGGGCAGCCTTGATACGGGTGGTGTCGCCAACGACGCCATCCTTGATAGGCACGTTGAAGTCAACGCGGACGAGAACGCGCTTGCCGTCGACATCGATGTCGCGGACGGTCTTCTTGGTAAAGGCCATGTTTGCTTCTACCTTTCGTACGTGTCTGCCTCCCATTACGGCAGACGATTTCCTATAAAAAGGGCGCGACCCTAGGGTGTAAGCCCTATAAGGCCGCGCCCTTCTTTAGACGCTCAACGAGCTATTCGCTAAAAGCTAAATTAAGCAACGAACTTCTCGAAGTACTTGATGGTGCGGACCATCTGAGAGGTGTAAGAGTTCTCGTTGTCGTACCAAGAGGTGACCTGAACGAGGGTCTGGCCGTTGCCGAGGTCAGAGCACATGGTCTGAGTGGCGTCGAAGATGGAGCCATGGGTCTCGCCGATGATGTCGGTGGAGACGATGTCGTCCTCGTTGTAACCGAAGGTCTCGGAGATGGTGGCAGCGTAGGCCTTCATAGCGGCGTTGACCTCGTCGACGGTGACCTTCTTGTCAACGACAGCGTAGAGGTTGGTGATGGAGCCGGTCGGCGTCGGGACGCGCTGGGCGGCACCGATGAGCTTACCGTTGAGCTCGGGGAGAACCAGGCCGATAGCCTTGGCAGCACCGGTGGTGTTGGGGACGATGTTGACGGCGCAGGCACGGCTACGACGCTTGTTGCCCTTGCGCTGCGGGCCGTCGAGCGGCATCTGGTCGCCGGTCCAGGCGTGAATGGTGGTCATGATGCCGGACACGATGGGAGCGAAGTCGTTCAGACCCTTGGCCATCGGGGCGAGGCAGTTGGTGGTGCAGGAAGCGGCGGAGATGATGTTGTCCTCAGCGGTCAGCGTCTCGTGGTTGACGTTGTACACGATGGTGGGCAGATCGCTGCCGGCCGGAGCGGAGATGACGACCTTCTTGGCGCCAGCGTTGATGTGGGCCTGAGCCTTAGCCTTGCTGGTGTAGAAGCCGGTGCACTCGAGAACGACGTCGACGTCGAGGTCGCCCCAAGGCAGGTTGTTGGCGTCGGCCTCCTTGTAGATCTTGATCTCCTTGCCGTCAACGGTGATGGAATCCTCGCCAGCAACGACCTCGTGATCGCGAGCGTAGTTGCCCTGCGTGGAGTCGTACTTCAGCAGGTAAGCGAGCATGTCGGGAGAGGTGAGGTCGTTGATAGCGACGATCTCGGAGCCCTCATGACCGAACATCTGACGGAAAGCCAGACGACCGATGCGACCGAAGCCGTTAATAGCAACCTTTACTGCCATTGTGTCTCCTTTCGTAAGGCCCCCGCAAGCTACAGCGCCCGCCGTTGAGGCCCACAAACTAACCACTCGCCTAATATACCTTTTTTTTGACTTGAATTTCACGAGAATGCTCGAAATTGAAAATCAAATTTACGTTAAAACGTTTTAAAGAATAAAATAGCAGCTAAATCCGTATATAAGTCGATACTTTAAACTACCTGTTTGCTTCAATGAGCTTTTCAAGTCTCAAAACTCGATGGTAAAGGGCCGACTTCGACAAGGGAGGGTCAGCCATCTCCCCCAAATCGCGCAGTGACAGATCGGGATAGCGCTCGCGCAGGTCGCAAAAGACCGCCAAGGCGTCCGGAAGCGTGTCGCGCAAACCCCGCAGTTCGAGCTCATCGATCAGCGCAAGCTGATGCTGGGCGGCACCCGCGCTTCTGGTCTGATTGGCCAGCTCGGCATTCACGCGACGGTTTACGTCGTTCTTAACCAATTTGACCGCGCGCGCTTCCTCGATCTCGGCAACGCTGCGCTTGGCGCCGACCAGCTTTAGGAGCTGCTCGATCTCCTCGGCGCTCTTAATGTACACGGCATAGGATCCGCGCCGCGCGTTAACGCGCGCATGGACCCCAATCTGCTCCAATAGATCGCAAAGTCCCCGGGCATACTGCTCGCCCTGCACCGCGATCTCCAAATGAAAGTCGCCGCGGGGATCGGCCACGAAACCGCCGGCGATGAGCGCGCCGCGGATGTAGGCAAGCCTGCAGCAGGGACGGGCAACGATGTGCCGGGGAACACCGGCGACGAGCCCTCCCCTGCGGTCGAGAATGCCCAGCAGTACCAGAGCCTTGTCCAGGTCGGGTTGATCGGGCAGGGTAATGAGATAGTTACGGACCTTATGCAAGACCGATTTACGAACGGTGAATTCCGTTTTGAGCTTAAGGATGCGATGCGTCAGCGTGATCATCGTGCGCGCGACGGCGCCCGTCTCGGTCGCGACCGTCAAACGATACCGCCCGGAGCCGGCCAGCGAAAGTGTACCGCTCACACGCGTCAGGGCGGCAAGCGTCGACAAATCGCAGTATTCACATTCGGGTTCGCAGCGCGCAAGCTCGTCGCGCACCTCAGCGGTAAACGACATGCAGGCCTATGCTTTCGTGTTCGCGCGCGACAGGTCGCGATGGGAAATGCTCACGTGATACTGGGCGCCTTCCAAATAACGTGCCGTGGCCTCGGCAATGGCGACGCTGCGGTGTTGACCGCCCGTGCAGCCGATGGCGATAGAAAGCTGCGGCTTGCCCTCCGCGATATAGCCTGGCATGACCGTATCGAGCAGCTGTGTCCAAGCCTTCCAAAACTCCTGCGTCTTGGGATGGTCCAGAACAAAATCGGAGACCTTTTTATCGAGACCGGTCATCGTGCGCATCTCGGGATCGTAGAACGGATTGGGCAGAAAGCGAACGTCGATCATAATGTCCGCCTCGACGGGCATGCCGTGCTTAAAGCCAAACGAGAACACATGGACGTCCATGAGCTGTTGGTCGGACAGCTCGGAAAATGCCATACGTAGCTTGTTGCGCAGCGCAGAGGTGTGCAGACGGCTCGTGTCGATAATCATATCGGCTCGATCGCGCACGCCCTGCAGCTGAAGGCGCTCGCGCTGAATGGCATCGGCCGTAGTCTCCCCCGGCTTGGCAATGGGATGACGGCGGCGATTTTCGCTGTAGCGACGGATCAGCACCTCGTCAGAAGCCTCGAGAAAAACGATGTCGCAGCTCATCTCGCGCTCCTCGAGTGCGGCAACGGCATCGAGCAGCTCATCGAACAAGCCCTGGCTGCGCAGGTCGCAGGTGACGGCAAGATGCCTGCCCACGCCCGTATTGATGCCGACGAGTTCGGCGAGCTGGGCGATCAGACGCGGAGGCAAGTTGTCGATGCAAAAGTAGCCCATGTCCTCGAACACATGCATGGCCTGCGTTCGGCCCGATCCGGACATTCCGGTGATGATGACGATATCGGGGATGCGCTCCGAGCGCTCCGCCGCATCCATGGCATCTCCCTTTTGCATGTGCTGCCTCCTAAAAACAAGCGCGGGACCCAGCAACCCGGATCCCGCGCGGTCAATTGCCTTTAATGAGTATACCGCCCTGAGCGGATACGAGGTCCGTCTTACGCCTCAAGCGCGGCTTTGAACCAACTCGTAATACTCGTGGGGTGCGTGATGGCAGTGCCTACGACAACTGCCCAGGCGCCCGCATCAATCGCGGCGCGGGCCTCCTCGGGCGTGTGCACGCGGCCCTCGCAGATAATGGGAAGGCCGGGAAACTCCTCGGTCGCCTGACGCAGGAGCGGCAAATCGGGGCCATCGGCCATGGCGCAGTCGATGGCGGCGACACCATGAGAAAGCGTGGTGGATACCAGGTCGAAGCCCATATCAACCGCACGGCGAATGTCCTCGATGGTGGCACAATCCGCCATCAGGAGCACACCCTCCTCGTGCAGCGGACGGAAGGTGTCCTCGACGGTCTTGCCATCGGGACGTGGGCGATCAGTGGCGTCAATTGCCACGATGTCGGCACCGGCGGCAACGCAGGCGCGAGCATGACGCAGCGTCGGCGTGATGTAGACGCCCTCGTGTCCATCCTTCCACAAGCCGATGACGGGGACCTCGCAGCGGCCCTTAATGGCGGCGATGTCGGCAAGACCCTGGCAGCGAATAGCGGCGGCGCCGCCAAGCTCGCAGGCGCGAGACATCTGAGCCATGGTTTCGGGCGTACGAAGCGGCTCGCCCATATAGGCCTGAACGCTCACGACGAGCTTGCCCTTCAGGGATTGAATCAAAGGATCAACGGTCATGTTCGACTCAACCTTTCTCAAAACAGCCTCCTGAGGCATTACACCTCAGAAGGCGCACTTGGTAGTTATGTTTACTTCAACGACGCAAGAAGATGCTCAGCGGCACCGATGAGCGGCGCGTCACCCTCCAGAGACCCGATGAGGATCGGCGTGTCCTGAAGCGGGTCGAGCGCCTGGCTGGCATAGCCCTCGTGCACCGAGTCCTTCCACGTCTGCGAGCGCCAATCGGGACCCTGGTGAATCACACCTCCCGAAAGCACGATGACCTCGGGATCCAAGATGTTGGCAAGCGAGCCCAAGCTGGCGCCCAGCGCAAAGCCGGCGTCATGGATGACCTCGGTCGCCTTTGCGTCGCCAGCACGGCACAGGTCGTTCACGTCGCGACCGACCGAAGGACGGCTGGGGTCAACTCGACCGAAGCGCTCGTCGTACATACGGCCAATCGAGGTGCCCGAGGCTACCGACTCAAGATGACCAGAACGCCCGCAGGCGCAGGGAATGCCGGCGGCAGCCGAGCACTCGATGTGGCCCATATGGCCGGCAGCACCGTGGAAGCCTTGCATCACGCGGCCGTTCTCGACATATGCGCCGCCGATGCCCGTACCGATGCCCAGACACAAGACGGAGAACTTGCCCTTGCCGACGCCCCAGTGGGCCTCGCCCAGAGCATGAGCCTGCACGTCGCCCACCACGGCAACGGGAAGACCAAGGTCCTCGCGCAGACGCGGCCCCAACTGAACGCCGGACCAGCCGGGCATGATCTCGTTGGCATACGCGATAGCGCCCGTCTTGGGATCGACGACACCCGCGGCACCGATACCGACACCGAGGACCTCGACATCGGGATTCGCCTCAAGAGCGGCCTTGATGGACGCCTCGATACGCTGGAAGACGGCCTCGCCGCCCTCCTGGGCCTCGGTAGGAACCTCTGCCTCAAAAACGGGATGGGGCACACTACCGTCAGCCGGGTACTCCATGATGGCAGTCGCAATTTTAGTTCCGCCGATATCGACAGAGCAGACGTACTTGTTCTCCATGTCGCTCTCCTTCGGAGATAAAAACAACTACAGGAAATGCGCCGTCAGGCTAGCCGTCACAGCGCAGTAAAGGTTATCCAGGTGCCCGAGATCGCCGAGAACCGTGTGGCCATTGACCTAATGGGTCATGGCCACACGGTTGAACGGCGAGGTCGGGTGCCTGGGAAAGCTTTACAGGAGACCGTTGTCCTGGAGGACCTTCCTAATCGCCTCGACGTTCTCGCCGGTCATGGCCTTCACCGGGCGCGGCATGGTCGGGCTGTCGAAGATGCCCATGAGGTTCATAGCGGTCTTGAAGGCGCCGACGCCACCGGCATAGCCCTGAACGCCCGAGGTGACATCCCAGATGTGCGAAATCTCATTGAGGCGATCCTGCTCGGCCTTGACGGTAGCCCAGTCGCCGGCCTGAGCGGCCTTCCACTGGCGCACGTAGCCCTCGGGCTCAACATTGGCGAGACCCGGGACGGAACCATCGGCGCCACCGAGGTAAGCGCCGTCGACGACAACCTCGTGACCGGTGAGGATGCTCATCGGATGGCCGTTCTTCTCGTTCTCCTGAACGAGGTAGCGGAACGAGATGTCATCACCCGAGGAATCCTTGACGCCGGCAAGGACGCCCTCGGCGCCGAGCTTGGCAAGGAGCTTCCAGGGGAGCTTGGTGTGAACGCAGACGGGAATGTCATAGGCGAAGATGGGCAGGTCAAGCTCCTCGTGCAGGATGCGGAAGTGCTCCTCGACCTCGGTCATGCCCTGCAGGGCATAGAACGGGCAGGTGGCGACGAGGGCATCGGCGCCCAGCTCCTGAGCGACCTTGCCGTGCTCAATCATGCGCTCGGTCTCGGTATCGATGATGCCGACCAGAACAGGCACACGGTGGTCGACGATACGAACGGCCTCGGCGATAATCTGGCGACGGCGCTCGTCGGTGGAGAAGACGACCTCGCCCGAGGATCCCAGGAAGAACAGGCCATCGACGCCGGCATCGATCATGCGGTTGATGCTGCGCTCAAAGGAGGCAACATCAAGCTGGTGATCTTCGGTATCGGGAACAACGACGGGAGGGATAACGCCGGTGAATTTCTGAGTTGCCACAAGAATCTCCTTAGTTGTCTGGCGGGCGGCCCTATGCCACCCACTCTTGCTGGCAGTGTCCAGGCCGTCTAGGCCAAAGAACACGGATAGAACGTTTGGTTAAAGAAGTCGACGACTTCGTTTTCGAACGCATTGATACGCTCGTGAGCGTATTTGGCATAGATGATATGCCTCCGGTCACACTCAAGACCGTTGAATACGGCAAACTGGCCCTTGGGATCACTCACGGCATCCATGAGCGATGTGCCCATGAGCACCGATCCACGCACCCGAGACGACAACGCCTCGAGGCCACCGGGAATCGGATTGGCAACCGCCGTGCAGGCGAGGCCCCGCTCGTCCAGAGCAGAAACCGCCAGCGCGACTCCGCCGCCAAGGCCCTCGCCCCATGCAAAGATGCGGTCGGGGTCCACGCCATCAAGATTGCGCGCCACCTTCGCCATCGCGCAACCCCAACGGACGCGCTTGACATAAGCAGGAGAGGCAATCCCCTGCTGCAGCTCGCTGGATCCAATCGCCTCATCGTCCAGCGCAAGCACGGCATATCCCATGGCCGCAAACCTCGTCATGTGATGCCATCCCCGCACGGGTCGGTCGATGTCGTGAAACATCAGACATAGCGGCACAAGCTCGGATGCTCGGGCGCGACCGGCAGGCTCGATCAAACGTGCGTGGACCACATCGCCACCAAGCTCAAAGGAAACCTCGGAGTAGCGGGCATACGGATTGGCGAAATCGATCGCCGTAATACTCGGCCCGCAAACCTCAAGGTCCGAAGCGGCTATCTCTAATTCGGAAACATCCGCAGAAGCATCACCGCGCCAATCCCGGAAATCAGCGAGCCTTGACGAGACCGTTCCGGGAATCCCCACAAGGTCGGAGACAATCAGCTCATTGACATTGCTCTCGCACTTAGACATGAGCCTCCCCTCCCTTGCAGAAAAACGGAATGATCAGATCGTCAAAATCCTGAATCTCCTCGTGGCCAAAGCCTTCAAAGAACTCATGACGCTTTTCACAGGTCAGGTTGTTATAGACCGCAAACTGCGTCGCTGGCGGACAGACGGTATCGGCTGTGCCGGTGCCAAACAGCACGGGGCATTTGACCATAGGGGCAAAGTTCTTGGAATCGAAGCACGCCAGCTTGGCATAGGCTTCGTCGATACGAGTCGAGTCCCCGTCAAACCAGCGAGACCAATAGCGCAGGCCCTCGTAGGCAATGTCGTCGGCATCCAAATCCCAGACCAGGCGGAAATCCGACAGGAAGGGATAGAGGATGGCGGCGCGATTGATAAGCTCGCTGTTAAGTGCACAGGTCGCAATGCCCAAACCGCCGCCCTGCGACGCGCCGTTCACAAACACACGGGCAAGATCGATGCCCTCGAGCTCGCGAACGATGCGGCACAGGATGCGAATATCTTGGTGCAAGCGGACATAGTAGAGGTTGGCCGGATCGCCGTCGATACCGGCGACGATATGGCCCGCGACCGTTGTGCCCTCAAATCCACCAATGTCCTCGGAGGGACCTCCTTGGCCGGGGCAGTCGAGGGCGATGAGTGCCATGCCCATGCCCGCAAACGACGCCTGCTCAAACCAGCTGCGGCTTGCACCCGGATACCCATGGAACTGAAGTACCAATGGCACGGGCTCGTCCGAGACGGGTTTAAGGTACTTGGCATGCAGGCGAGCGCCACACATGCCGGTATACCAGAGGTCGAAAAGCTGGCAGGTAACGGCATCGGTGACCGATGCCGTCTCGATCGCATAGTCAAGCCCGACGGCGTCGGCCTCGGCCATGCGGTCCTTCCAAAAGAGATCGAAATCTGATGGACGGGGCATGGCGCCCCGATACCCACCAAATTGCTGTTGTAGCTCCTGAGCACTTGGCATGGCTCGTGAACCCAACCTTTCGAAATCGCAACGGAGGTGCGCCCGGCAAGGGAACCGGGCGCACGGGAGGGAAAGCGAGGCTACTCGCCGAGCTTGGGATGCAGCAGCGACGGCGCAGCACCGAGCAGCATCTTGGTGTAGGGGTCCTGAGGGTGCTGGAAGACCTGCTTGGCCTCGCCCTGCTCGACGATCTTGCCGCCATTCATAACGATGATGTCGTCAGAGATATAGCGGACCGTCTGGATGTCATGGCTGATGAACACCATGGCCAGGCCGAGCTCCTTCTTAAGGTCGGTCAGCAGGTTCAGAATCTGCGCGCGGACCGAAACGTCCAGAGCCGAGGTGGGCTCGTCGGCGATGATGGCATCTGGGTTCAACGACAGGGCACGGGCAATTGCGACGCGCTGGCGCTGGCCGCCCGAAAGCTGGCCGGGAAGAACCTCGGCGGCAGAGCTGGGCAGACCGGTGAGCTCCAGGAGCTCCTTGACGCGCTTCTCCTGCTCGGCCTCGGTACCCAGGTTGTGGACGCGCATGGGGTCGAGCAGCTGCTCGCGAACGACCATGCGGGGATTGAGCGCCGTAGCCGGATTCTGGAACACGACCGAGATGACACGGCCCATGTGACGACGGTCCTCGGCGGTACGCTTAGTAACGTCCTTGCCCTTAAAGTAGACCTTGCCGCTCGTTGGGGCCTGCAGGCCGCACATGACGTTAGCGGTGGTGGACTTTCCGCAACCGGACTCGCCGACGATGCCGATCGTCTGACCGGGCATGAGCTTAATCGTTACACCTTGGACGGCGTGAACCAGGTTGGGGTGCAGAATCGAGCCGGTACGGGTCCTAAAGGTGACGTGGACGTCATCAAGGAAGATGATCGGCTCGACGCCGTTGACTGCGGTCTCGCTCATCTACATCACCTCCGCGTGAGGGGTCAAACCATTTGCCTTGAGCACCTCGTCGGGGAGCTCGGAATAGAAGTGCTCGGTGCCGGGCACGCGCTTGAAGACCGGACGGGTGTCCAGGCCAATGCGCGGATGGCTTGAGCGGGGCGCGAAGCGATCGCCCTTGGGGAAATCGCGCGGGCTCGGAACGGCGCCGGGCACCTGGTGCAGACGGCCCGAACCGCTCTCGATGGACAGAACGGAGCCCAGAAGACCGCGGGTGTACTCGTGGATCGGGTTAGTGAGCAGCTCCTTGGTGGGCGCCTGCTCGATAACCTGACCGGCGTACATAACCGTGATGTTATGGGCGACCTCGGCGACCAGCGCCAGGTCATGCGAGACGAAGATCATGGCAAAGCCGAGCTTGGCCTGAAGGTCGTTGAGCAGCTTGATGACCTGCTTCTGGACGGTAACGTCCAGAGCGGTCGTGGGCTCGTCGCAGATGACCAGCTTGGGGTCGCGGGTAAGGGCCATAGCGATCAGAACACGCTGACGCTGGCCACCGGAAAGCTCATGCGGGTAGCTCTCGAGCGTACGCTTGGGGTCGAGGCCCACGAGCTCCAGGAGTTCCTCGGCGCTGCGGGTGCCGCCGCGCTTGGTGAGCTGCTTCATCTGGGCAGAGATGAGCATGGAGGGGTTGAGCGAGGACAGGGCGTCCTGATAGACCATAGCGATATCGGTACCGCGCAGGCCGAACCACTCCTTCTTGCTCATCTTGAGCAGATCGCGGCCCTCCCAGAGGACCTGGCCGGAAAGGTGCTCGTCATCGTCGGTCAGGCCCATGATGGCCAGCGTGGTGATGGACTTACCGCAACCGGACTCGCCCACCAGGCCCATGGTCTGACCAGGACGGACGTCAAAGTTGACATGGTCGACGACGTTGATATCGCCGTGATGCTCAAACTGAATGCAGAAGTCACGGACCGAGAGAATCGGTTCGACAGACTCGTCGGGCACATGGCGATCGTCACGCTTGAGCTCGACATCGCGCAGGGCGCCAAGGCGAGCGGAGAGGGACTGGGCCTGCTCCTTGTAGGCGCGAACGGGGTCGGAGACCAGCAGGTCAGCCTCGCGACGCTTGGAGGAATCGGTCGGATCCAGGGCGGCGGAGGGGGCAGCGGCCATGGCGTCGGTAATGCCCTCGGAGAGGATGTTGAGCGCCAGGCAGGTGATCATAATGGCCAGGCCCGGGAACAACGCCTGCCACCAACGGCCGGCGAGCACGCCGCCGCGGGCGTCGGCGAGGATGTTGCCCCAGGTAGCGGTGGGCTCCTGGATACCAGCGCCGATGAAGGTCAGCGAGGCCTCGAAGATGATGGCGTCGGCGACCAGGGTAACGGTGAAGACCATGATCGGGGCGATGCAGTTACGCAGAACATGCTTGATCAAAATCCACGGAGCCTTGGCGCCGGAAACGATGACCGCGCGGACATAGTCCTCTCCGTACTCGGACACGATGTTGGCGCGCACGATACGGGCAATCTGCGGAGTGTACATAAAGCCGATGGCGAAGATGATCGACGGCACGGAGTTGCCCAGGATGGAGACGAAGACGGCCGCGAGGGCGATGCCCGGGATAGACATGATGATGTCCAGGATACGCATGATCGTCTCGGAAACGGCCTTGCGCGAAACCGCCGCAAGGGCGCCCACGACCGAGCCGCAGACCAGAGCCATGGCAGTGGCGCCAAAGCCGATAATCAGCGAGTAACGACCACCGTAGAGCATGCGCGACAGAATGTCGCGACCCTTATCGTCGGTACCGAAGATAAATCCGTTGCCGGGAGCCTGGCGAGCCGTAAAGATCTCGACCGGGCTATAGGGGGCAAGAAGGGGCGCCAGAATCGCGGTCAGGGCGACCAGCGCCAGCACGACGGCGGCAATCTTAGAAGACAGCGTCATCTTCTTCCAGCCACCGAGCTTGAGCCCCTTGGAGGCAGCCTTCTCGAGCTGCTCGGTTTGCTTCTCTCGAATCTTTACCATAATCTACACCGTCCTGATGCGCGGGTTGATGAGCAGGTAGAGCATGTCAACCACGATGTTGATGATGATGAAGGCAAGAGCAACGACGATGACGACGCCCTGAACCAGGTTCGCCTCGTTGCCCTGAACGCCCTGCAGGATCGCGGTGCCCATGCCGGGGAGGTTGAAGATAACCTCGATGACGACGGCGCCGCCCATGAGGTAACCGATCTTAAGACCGAGGGTGGTGACCGGGGTGATCAGCGCATTGCGAAGTACGTTGATGCCGACGACGACCTTCTCGGGAACGCCGGCGCCGCGAGCCATACGGACATAGTCCTTGTCGAGCTCCTCGACCATGGCCGTACGCACGATACGAGTCATCTGACCCGTCAGCGGGAAGGCAAGAGCAATGGCGGGCATGATCATACGTCCCAGATAGCCAGCCGGGTTGGTGGTGAAGTGAGGCAGAGCACCGGACGCCGGAAGCACCTTAAGGTAGGAAGAGAACAGCAGAATCAACAGAACGGCAAGCCAGAACGACGGGGTTGCCAAGCCGGCGATGGAGAAGACGCGGATCACTTGGTCCGGCCATTTATCGCGATACAGTGCCGCGATGACGCCGAGTAAAAACGAAACGACCGCGCCGATGGCAAGACCGATGAAGGTCAGCTGCATCGTGACGGGCAGGGCAGTGGAGATGCGCTTGGCAACGGAGTTGCGGGCAGCACCATAGGTGCCCATGTCGCCATGGATCAGATCGCCCATGTAGCGCACGTAGCGCACGGGCCAGGGGTCGTCCAGACCATACTTCTCATGGTACTCGGCAACCGCCTCGGGCGAGGCACCGTCACCCAACGCCGTATAGGCGGGGTCGGTCTTGGAGAACGACATAAGGAAGAACACCAGGACGGTGACGCCCAATGCCATGATCGGCAGCGCCACGAGACGCCTTCCAATCAAACGTAGCAAGTTGTTCACGTTCTCTCCCCTTTCTTTTGTCGGTAGGACCAACTGGTATATGAGTACGGATACTCATTACAAGACCCGAGCGACATCGTTGCCGCCCGGGTCTTTGTTTCAACTATGAGGATACGGTCCCAACGACCGACATCCTGCATACAGACTCAAGCGAGTCTTACGCCTTGACGGTCGCAACGCCCCTGAAGGACATGCTCGTCGTGCCGATGCCCTTGAAGCCATCGAGAGCCTCGCCGTTGGGCGCAGTGGACGGATCGTCCCAGGAAGCGGAGACGGTCTTGACGTGGACAACGGGGTACAGAACGGCGTTGTCGGCAATGATGTCGAAGCACTCGTTCCACTTCTTCTGCTGCTCGTCGCCCTCGGCGGCAAGAGCCTCGTCCATGAGACTGTGGAGCTTCTGCCACTCAGCGGACTCCTTCCACGGGCAACGGGTCTGCATCCAGACGTTGTCGCCGTACCACCAGTTAAGCAGCAGGTCGGGGTCGGCGCCGAAGCAGGAAGGATCGCCAGGGGCAAGGAGGATATCGTAGGCCTCGCCGCCGTCGATGGCAGCGTAGGTGGCCGGCGAGGTATCGGTCTGGATGGTCACATCGAAGCCGAGAGCGTCGAGGTCGTTCTTGACCTGGGCGGCCATACCCTTGATCTGCTCGTTGTCGGTGGTGCGCAGGGTGATGGCACCCGGGGTGATGCCAGACTCCTCGATGAGCTTCTTGGCCTTCTTGGCGTCGGTCTTATACACCGTGGAAGCCTCATGATAGTTGGTGAAGCTCTTGGGCAGGTAGCAGCTGGCAGCGGTGGCAAGGCCGGCGAAGGTGTTGCTGACCATCTTCTCGGTGTCGAGTGCATACATGACAGCCTGACGGACCTTGACGTTGTTCCAAGGCTCCTTGGCGACGTTGAACATGATGAAGCGGGTGCCGAAACCCTGAACGTTATCGATCTTGCAGCCGGCGCTCTCGAGCTGGTCGACGGCGTCAGCGGTAACGAGCTCCATAACGAGCGTGGAGCCCTCCTGCTGAGCGGTAACGCGAGCGGTGGGGTCGGTCAGGATGCTGTACTGGATCTTCTTATCCTCGGCAGCATACTCACCATTGTACTCGGGGTTGGGAACCAGGGTGATCTCGGTATCGGAGATAGAGTCGTACATCCAGGGGCCGGAGCCGATCGGCTGCTTGGCGCGATCCTCCTCGGTCTGGGTGGCCGGGGTAACGCGGACGATGGCCAGACGATCCTTGAGCAGGGAGAAGTTGGGGACCTTGGTCTTGACCGTCACGGTGCTGGCGTCCTTGGCCTCGATGGACTCGAAGGGCTGGAAGAACGGAGCATACGTAGCAGAAGCGGCGCAAGCGGTGTAGGAAGCGACGACATCGTCAGCGGTGACCTCGGTGCCATCGGAGAACTTGGCGCCCTTGCGGATGGTGACCTCGAAAGTGGTGTCGTCCACAGACTTGGGATCGTCGGTGGCGAGCTCGTTGAAGGTGCTGTAGTCGTGGTAATCGATGCCATAGAGGCCCTCGACGACGTGCCAGTTAGCACCCAGGCCCACAGCGGAGCCGGTGCTGGCGGGATCGAAGCTGGACGGAGCGTAAGCGGAACCAGCGGTGATCACGCCGCCGCCACGGTTGGCGGAATCGGTGGAACCGGAAGCGGAACCCTCGTCGCTAGAGCTGCCACCGCAGCCGGTGAGACCAAGCCCTGCGACAGCAGCGACGCTGCCGGTGAGGCCGAGGAACGAACGCCTGGACATACCCTTGTTGATGATGGCCATGTCTTCTCCTATCAATAGAGAATCTTACCCGGGAGCACCTAGACGTGCCCCCGCGCAACTTGCGGACGATATATACCTTACCTACCGACGAGCCCAACTGAGGTGCCGCGCTCGGCGACCGATACATACATACGCTTGAACGGTATTTACTACCGTTCACCGAATTCATTGACAAACGATTCGCCAGACAGTATGTATCGACGAGGTGAGATATCAGTCTTCGTCAACCCGCAGGATAGCAGGGTTGTTCACCATGGCTAGTCAAACGTTTTAGCGTTAATTAAACCCGAAATCGGCTGGTAATCGCCGTGAAATAAATGATTGAAAATCGGCCAATCATGTATATCAGTTGTTTAGAAGCAGGTTTAGTTTTCGGAACGGTTGGCCGACGTCTGGGCACGCTCGGCATTCCATGCAACAAGTGCCTCGTGGACTGCTTTGGCGACATCGGCCGGAACGCCTCGAACTTCTGCAATCTCCCGCTCGCTTGCCGCGCGCAAACGCTTCATCGAGCCAAAATGGCGCATAATGGCACGTTTTCTGGTGGGTCCCACGCCTGGAACGTCGTCAAGCACCGAAACCGTCATAGCCTTATCGCGCAACTCGCGGTGGAACGTAATTGCAAATCGGTGGGATTCATCGCGAACCTGCTTGATTAGATAAAGCGAAGCGGAGCCGGTCGGCAGCACGACGGGAGTCTCGTCCCACGGCACGAAAACCTCCTCATCGGCCTTTGCCAAGCCACAAACTGGTATATCGAGGCCGAGCGCCTCAAGTTGCTTAATTGCAGCGGTCAATTGCGGCTTGCCGCCATCGACAACGAGTAAATCGGGGCGCGAGCCAAAGCGCTCGTCCGCCATGCGCTCAGGAGCATAGCGACGTCCCAGAACCTCGGACATCGATACGAAGTCGTTCGCCTCGTCCAATTCGGCCTGAATTTTAAAGCGACGATACTGGCCCTTGTCGGCACGGCCGTTGGTAAATACCACCATCGAAGCGACGGTAAAGGTGCCGTGCAACGTCGAGATATCGAAGCACTCGATGCGCAACGGCGGCGCAGGCAGCGCCAGCGCACTTTCGAGCTCCAGGAGCGCCTGATTGGTGCGATCGTCAGCATACCCCGTACGCATCATGTAGCGCATGAGGGCATGGCGCGCATTTTTGGAAGCCATATCGAGCAGGCGGTGCTTTTCGCCACGCTGCGGCCTATGGAGATGGCAAGAGCGCTCGCGCTTGCCCGCAAGCCACTCCCCCAACGCTTCGGCATCCTCAAGCTCGACAGAGAGATTGATCTCGGCTGGAATATCAGCCGTCTCGTCGTAATAGCGCTTAAGAAAGCCCGATTGAAGCTCTTCCTCGTCGACGTCTAGGCCTTTATCGAGGATGAACTCACAAGTTCGAACCGTTCGGCCCTCGCGAACGACAAAGACGCAGGCGGCAGAGATAGTCTCTTCGCGATAGAAGCCGATGACATCGATATCGACGCTTGATGGAAAAACGACCTGTTGGCGATCGTCCAGGCCTCTAATGACTTCCAGACGACGCTTGACGCGCGCTGCACGCTCAAAATCGAGCGTCTCGGCTGCCTCCGTCATCTCGGACGTAAGCTCGTCGACGACATCCTTGCGATGGCCCGACAAGAAACGTTCGACACGCTTGACGTTCTTGGCATAGTCGGCAGGGGAAATCGCGCCGACGCATGCGCCCGGCCCGCGCCCGACATGGTAGTCAAAGCAGGGACGCCCGTTTTGCGCGCAAATCATATTGACGATGTCTTCTTCGCCCTTATGAGATTCGACGATGCGGCGGCAGCGGCGCCATTCCGCACAGGATGCCGAGCAAATAGGAATAACCTTGCGTAGCGTATCGATGGTCTCACGTGCCGCACGGCTATCGGTATAGGGGCCAAAATAGCGCGTTCCCGGTTTATGACGCTCTCGCGTGTATTTGATAGCCGGAAACAGGTCGCCCTTGGTAATGGCGATAAAGGGATAGCTTTTATCGTCTTTGAGATCGACGTTAAAGTACGGATGGTACTGGCCAATCAGATTGCGCTCGAGCACCAGTGCCTCGTGCTCGGTCTCCACCACGATATAGTCGAAGCTCGCCACCAGCTGCATCATGAGCGGGATCTTTTGACGTTCGTCCTGCAGCGTCACGTATTGACGCATACGGGCACGCAAGTTTTTTGCCTTGCCCACATAGATGACATCGCCCTTGGCATCTTTCCAAAGGTAGCAGCCGGGTTGCGTGGGAACGCGCGAAACCTGTTCGGCAAGTGTTGGAATGTTGTCGTGACCTGCCACGCGCACCTACTTGCGACGAAGCAGCGCCGAGACCTCGGGCATCTTAAAGACGAAGGCAAGGCCAAAAGTTACAGCGAGCGAGACGACGCCTGCAACACAAACGTAGCCCAGGGTAATTAGGATCGAGCTGCCAAGCACTCCGAAAAAGTGCTCGAGTGCCCACATGACGCCGGCGCCCGCGGCAGCGCCCAAGCCACCGAACAGTAGGCCGAAGAAACCGCCGTGCAGGATAGACTTGACCTGAAGGCCATGCAGACGACGGCGCAGCCACCACAGTGAGCATCCGACCAAAACCACGTAGTCAACGACGTACGAAAGCGCAATTGCCGGCATACCGTAGCCCAGCACCACGCCAAACAACAGCACCGAACCGGCCTGACCGATAGCGGAGTACAGGCAATAGCGGCTATAAGGTTTCATATCGAGCAGGGCCGAGAAGCTCTTCTGCATCAGCACGACCACGCCGTAGAGCGGCAGGGAAAGTGCCAGATAGATAAGGAACTCCGACACCAGCGCCACACCGGATTCATCGAACTTGCCGGCGCAGTAGATCATGTTGAGCGGACGGGCGAAGACGATCAGGTACAGTGCAAACGGAATCAGGAAAAAGAGCATCTGAGCGACACCGCGCGAAATGCCCGTGCGGACGCTGTCGTAATCCTTCTCCTGTGCATCGTGAGACAGTTCGGTATAGAGTGCCGTCGAAAGCGAGGCGGCGATCAGCGCATAGGGCAATGTGTACCACAGGCGCGCATACGCGATGACGGAAGGGCCGGTCTCGGGCTGCACCACGAGCGCGGCGGCATTGGTAATGGAGGTCGAGACAAACATGCACACCGTGGCGAGCAGCGTCGGGATACCAAGCGCAATCGTCTGTCGCAGCGCGGGGTCCTTAAAGTCGATATGGATATGAGGATGCACGCCATGCTTGCCAAGCGCGGGAATCTGGCAGGCCATCTGGACAAAAACGCCGAGGGTCGTACCAGCTGCGATCAAGATAATACCGGCCTGCTCGCCAAATTGTGCAGACACGGGAGCAAAGCCCATAAAGCTGGCGATGACGATGACATTGTTGAGAACCGGGGCAAACGTCGACCAGAAGTAGTCGCGGTGTGCGTTGAGAACGCCCGAGAACACCGAGCCCAAGCCATAAAACAGAATTTGGATAGCAAAGAAGCGGAACATGAACGCAGCGGTATCCATGCTGCCGCCATCGCCCGAAAGGAACGACTGCGTCCAAATAAAGCCGGGAGCAAACACGGTGCCCAGCAGCGAGATGCCGCCCAGCAGCAGAAGCAAAATACCGAGCAGGTTGCCGACATACTCGTTCGATGCCTCGCGGCCCTGCTCGCGCCTCACGCCCATATACACCGGCAAAAACGCCGTAACGAGCATGCCGCCCATCACGAGCTCGTAGAGCATGTTGGGCAGGTTGTTGGCAACCTGATAGGAGGACGAGAGCAGCGACATGCCGATGGCGGCCGCCATGGCCCACGTGCGGATAAACCCGGTGACGCGCGACACGATGGTCAGCACGGTCATGAGGCCAGCAGAACGACCAACCGTGGAGTAGTCCGACGAACCCATATCGTCTACGTCGTCCTGAGAGTCCTCATGAACCTCATCTTGTGGCAGTAAATCGTCCACGACGGCAAAGGAGCCGGTCATCGCAAAGGGGTCGTCAACCAAAACGGCGTCATCAGCAGGTGCGGCGTCATCGCTGTTCGGCATGTTGTTACCGGATACGGCATCATCATCGAATATGGCATGGTCGCCAAACACCGTGTCAACTTCTTTGGCGGCGACGGTTCGGGCAGAAAACGACAGAGGGTCCCAGTCGTCATCACCGTCGATGGCCACGCCCTCGACGGGATCGGTCGAACCAAGCGGCGACCATTCGTCATCCGAAAGAAGCGGTTCGCCATCATCATGAGCCGCGGGTTTGGCGGAACGAACGGCAGGGGCGCTCTGCGGTGTGCTCTTTCCCTGGGCCGCCATCAAAAACACCGCCGTCTCATCGGGACGCGGCGCACGAGGAGCCTCGGAGGCGATCGGCATCACGCTGGCGCTAGATTGAGCGGCGGCCAAAAAGACAGCCGTCTCATCGGGACGAGCCGAAGAAAGAACCGTACGGGGAAGCGCCGTGCCGGCACCGGCGGCACGCAAGTACACGGCCGTCTCGCCCGGGTCAGCGGCAGCAGACCAGGCGTTTCGAATCTCGTTATCGATCGAAGCGGCCTCGGGCGCGGGCGCCTGAGGAGCCGACCCTTTTGCAAAGTGAGCGCCGGACTTTGGTTCTTCCTGCGGCATCGCTCAGTCCTCTCTCGTGATCGGGGCAACCGTCGCCCCGCAAAATGCAACTAAGTCATCGGGAGCAAGCTCAAGCTGATAGCCGCGCTTGCCGCCCGAGATAAAAATGGTATCCCAAAGGACGCATGTCTCATCGATAAGCGTCCGGAAGCGTTTTTTCATACCGACCGGGCTGCAACCGCCGCGGACATACCCCGTCGCGGCAAGCAAATCTTTGACATGCATCATGGTCAGCGACTTTTCGCCTGCAGCGCGCGCGGCGGCCTTGAGGTCGAGCTCGTCGGCAACAGGAATGCAGCACACGACATGGTCGTTGGACGGCGTCGTGCAGACCAGGGTCTTAAATCCCTGACCGGGCTCCTCGCCAAGCTGCTCAGAAATCGCGACGCCCAGACCTGACGATTCATCGCCATCGTCTTCGTACGTATGGAGAATATAGGAGATACCGGCGCTTTCCAGCTCGCGCATCGCATTGGTTTTTGGCGTCTTAACAGCCTTTGCCATGGCACATCCTTTCCCTCGCAGAGCGACGCAAGGATTAAGTATAGGGCCAATTCCGCTGCATATGCCATCTCGACACACAGAAGCGCCACCGAATCAGAAGGAATCGGCGGCGCGTAGGTACTACAACGTCTCTTTACTGCGCGTCGAGCTGCGCCTGACGCTCACGGTCACGCTTGAGCAGCGGCGCCAAGAACTTGCCCGTGTAGCTCTGCGAACATGCCGCGACTTGTTCCGGCGTGCCTGAGACCACGACGGTACCGCCGCCATTGCCGCCCTCGGGACCCATATCGATCAGGCGGTCGGCAACCTTGATGACATCAAGGTTGTGCTCGATCACCAGAACCGTGTTGCCCGCATCGACTAGGCGCTGCAACACGTCGAGCAGCTGGCGAACATCCTCAAAATGAAGGCCGGTTGTGGGCTCGTCCAAAATGTAGAACGTCTTGCCTGTCTGGCGACGATGAAGCTCCTTGGCGAGCTTCACGCGCTGCGCCTCGCCGCCCGAAAGCGTCGTAGCGGGCTGGCCCAAGCTCACGTAGCCCAGACCCACGTCATATAGGGTCTGCAGCTTGCGCTTAATCTGCGGGATATTCCCAAAGAAAGCCAGTGCTTCGGTGACACTCATGTCGAGCACGTCCGAGATTGTCTTGCCGCGGTAGGTAACCTCGAGTGTCTCGCGGTTATAACGCTTACCGCCACATACCTCACAGGGGACATAGATATCGGGAAGGAAGTGCATCTCGATCTTGATCTGGCCATCGCCCTTGCACGCCTCGCAGCGACCGCCGCTTACGTTAAAGGAGAAACGTCCCGGCGAGTAGCCGCGCGCCTTCGACTCCGGCGTGCTTGCAAATAGCGCACGCAGATCATCCCACAGGCCAATATAGGTCGCAGGGTTCGAACGCGGCGTGCGACCGATCGGTGACTGGTCGATATCGATTACCTTATCGATGCACTCGATGCCCTCAATCTTCTTGTACGGCCCCACGGGACGCGTCGAACGATGAATGGCATTCGTAAGAGCGGGCGCAATCGTATCGGTGACCAGGGAGCTCTTGCCCGATCCCGAAACACCGGTAACGACCGTGAGCGTACCGAACTCAATCTTGGCGGTAACGTTTTTGAGGTTGTTAGCGCGGGCACCCGTGATCTTAAGACAGCCACGGCCGGGCTTGCGGCGCTCATCGGGCACGCGGATCATCCGCTTGCCGGTCAAATAGGCACCCGTCATGGAATCGGGGCACGCCATGATATCGGCAGGCGTTCCCGCGGCGACCACGTGTCCACCGTTAACGCCCGCACCGGGACCCATATCGATCACGTAGTCGGCAGCGCGAATTGTATCTTCGTCGTGCTCGACGACGATAACGGTATTACCGATATCGCGCAAGCGCTCGAGCGTCTTGATCAGGCGCTCGTTATCGCGTTGGTGAAGGCCGATCGACGGCTCGTCCAGAATGTACAGAACGCCCATGAGGCCGGCGCCGATCTGCGTTGCCAGGCGAATGCGCTGGGCCTCACCGCCGGAAAGCGTCGCCGAGGCACGATCGAGCGTCAGATAGTCGAGTCCGACGTCGACCAGAAAACGCAGGCGCTCCAGGATCTCCTTGACGATGCGCCCGCCGATAAACCGCTGACGCTCGGTAAGCTCCAGGCCCTCAAAAAACTCGAGCGACTCGCGACACGACAGGCAGCAGACATCGTAAATGGACTTGCCGCCTACGGTGACGGCAAGCATCTCGGGACGCAGGCGAGCACCGTGACAGCTCGAGCATGGCTCTTCGCGAATGTATTTCTCCAAGCGAGCCTTGGTGTTCTCGTTCGTCGTCTCGCTGTAGCGCTCGTACAGGATGTTGCGCACACCCGAGAACTTAGTGTCCCACTGGCTGCGACGCCCGTCGAGCTTTTGATAGTCGACCGAAATCTTCGTGTCGCCCATGCCATCCAAAAACGCACGACGCACCCGCGGGGGCAGGTCTTCCCATGGCGTATCGGCACTCACCTTAAAGTGTTTGCAGACCGCGGCAAAAATCTGCGGATAATAGTTGGAATTTCCGAACAGGCTGCCAAAGACTCCGTCGGCAATCGACTTTGAGGGGTCTTCAATCAGCGCCTCGGCATCGACTGTCTTTTTAAAGCCCAGGCCATCGCACTCGGGACATGCGCCATAGGGCGCGTTGAACGAGAAATCGCGCGGCTGCAGGTCGTCGATGGAATGCCCGTGCTCCGGGCACGCCAGTGCCAGCGAATACTCCAGCAGCTCGCCCTCGGTTCCCTCGGGAGCGTCGCGGTCGGGCAGCATGTACACGTTCACGTTACCGTGCGCCAGTGCCGTCGCCTGCTCAACGGACTCGGCAATGCGACCCAGGGAGTTCTCTCGAATCACGATACGGTCGACCACGACCTCAATGTCGTGTTTGAACTTCTTGTCCAGGTCGATTGGGTCGTCAAGCGAGCGCACCTCGCCGTCGACGCGCACACGGCTAAAGCCCTCCGCACGCAGGTCCTCAAACAGCTTGGCATATTCGCCCTTGCGTCCACGAACCACCGGTGCCAGCACAAACGCGCGACGGCCCTCCCCCGCCGCCAGCACCTTATCGGCGACCTGATCGGTCGTCTGACGCTCAATGACACGACCGCACTCAGGACAGTGCGGCGTTCCCACGCGAGCAAACAGCAGGCGCAGATAGTCGTAAATCTCGGTTACGGTGCCCACCGTGGAGCGTGGGTTTTTGGACGTCGTCTTCTGATCGATCGACACAGCCGGCGACAGGCCGTCAATCGAGTCCAGATCGGGCTTGTCCATCTGGCCCAAAAACTGACGCGCATAGCTCGAAAGGCTCTCGACGTAACGGCGCTGGCCCTCGGCATAGATGGTATCGAACGCCAGCGAGCTCTTGCCCGATCCGGAAAGACCGGTTATGACCACGAGCTGGTCACGCGGAATGGAAACATCGATATCGCGCAGGTTATGCTCGCGCGCGCCGCGAATAACGATAGAAGAATCAGACATGGAAGCTCCTTGCCTCCTACAACTTCAAATCACACTGACGATGAGTTTAGCGCACTCGACGCGCACAGATGTTCGTAATACAAGATTCGCAGACCTTTTGCGTTGCCTGACGCCGCAGACTGCACGCTCGGACCGTACTTTCGAATACCGTCGATCACCTACCACGCATCATGAATGACTCCCGCTCGCAAACGAGGGTACAATGACGCTCGTGTCACATCGTGGGATCCTGGTCCCAATATCATTCATAAGGAGTCTTACATGGGTTGCGAGCACGCACAGGCAGCCGGCGGGCAAACGTCGCCGTCGCAATTTGAGGAGAATACGCTGTCCGAGGTCAAGCGCGTTATCGCCGTGCTTTCCGGTAAGGGCGGCGTCGGCAAGTCATTCGTCACCGGCGCCATCGCCACGGAGCTTTCCCGCCACGGTCACAAGGTCGGCGTCCTCGATGCCGATATTACCGGCCCCTCTATCCCTAAGATGTTCGGCATGAGCGGACGTCACGTCCATGCCCTCGGCAACCTTATGCTGCCCGAAATCTCCAAGCACGGCGTCAAGGTTATGAGCTCTAACCTGCTGCTCCAAAACGAAACCGACCCCGTCCTCTGGCGCGGTCCGGTTATCGCGGGTGCCATCAGGCAGTTCTGGAGCGAAACCTCATGGGGTCCCATCGACTATCTGCTGGTCGACATGCCTCCGGGAACGGGCGACGTCGCCCTCACGGTCTTCCAGTCGCTGCCCGTCGATGGCATCGTCATCGTCACGAGCCCGCAGGATCTGGTCTCGATGATCGTCGCCAAGGCGGTCAACATGGCCGAGAAGATGAACGTCCCCATTCTGGGAATCGTCGAAAACATGAGCTATATCGAGTGCCCCGATTGCGGCAAGAAGATCGAGGTCTTTGGCAAGAGCAAGCTCCCCGAGGTCGCCGAGCGTTACAACCTCGAGATCCTGGGGCAGCTTCCCATCAATCCGGCACTCGCCGAGGCTTGCGACAAGGGCGAGGTCGAGATCGCACTGCCCGACGGCATGCTGCCCCAGGCCGTCTCTGCCGTCGAGGCGATTGCCCCGCACGAGACCGACGAGGCCTAAGTGAACGCAAACGCCTCCTATGACGTCTTGGTAATCGGCGGCGGGGCCTCGGGTCTCGCCGCCGCTATCACAGCCGCACGCGCTGGCAAAAGCGTCTGCATCGTTGAGCGCGATGTTGCCTGCGGCCTTAAGATACTTGCGACCGGTAACGGCCGCTGCAATCTTTCCAACGAATCAATTGATTTCCAGCGGTACAACCACCCCGCGTTCGTCGAATCCGTCATGGGTTCCCAGCCTGAGCAAGAGCTCGACAGTTTCTTCTCCTCGCTGGGCATCATGACGACCTCCGAGGAGGGCCGGCTGTATCCGCGCTCCCTTCGTGCCGAATCGGTGCGCGATGCGCTTCTCAACGCTTGCAATCGCCTGGGCATCACCTTGGTATGTGGAGCAAACGTTGCCTCGGCATTCAAAGCCCCCGAGGGCTGGGCACTCCAAATAGACCGTCCCGCGCGAGCACTCAAGGCAAAAAAGCACGACGACCGAAAATCGGAGGTCCGCTCGCTTCGGAAGGCGCTCGCCGACACCCCTCGCAAGAACGAGACGCTGCAGGCAAAGGCCGTAATTATCGCTACGGGCGGCAGCACTGCCGACGTCGCGGAGATATTCGATCTTCCTCTCACGTTGCAGTGCCCTGTCCTCTGCCCTGTATCGGCATCGGTCGTTGGCGACCAGACGGCACTCAAGACACTGGATGGTCTGCGCGTCCGCGCCCGTTTGATGCTCACCCGCAATCAGGAGGAACTCTGGCGCGAAGACGGCGAAGTGCTCTTCCGAACCTTTGGCATCTCGGGCGTCGCCGCCTTCAACCTCTCCCGTCGCGTCCAGCACGGCGACACCATTTTGCTCGATTTCTTCCCCGACCTGTCCAAAGATGAACTATTCGATACGCTCAAGCAACGCCTTGAGCTGCTCGGCGATTTTTCGCCACGCGACCCACGCTGGCTCGATGGCATGCTCGCCCCGCAACTCTCCCACATTGCCTGTGCCGCATTCGAGCGGTGCCATCCGGGCTCGCACGATGTCATCCATCTGGTCTCGATCCTCAAGCACTTTAAGCTGCTCATCGAGGGAGCGGCGGAGGAGCGTTCGGCTCAGGTCACGCGCGGCGGTGTGCCCATCGAGAGCGTCTCGGTGCCTAGCCTTTGCGTGAACAACGCGGCCGGTGCCCCACTTTACATCTGTGGTGAGGCGCTCGATATCGATGCCGATTGCGGTGGCTTCAACCTTGCATGGGCCTGGATTTCGGGCATTCGCGCTGCAAGCAGCCTGTAGCCGCGCAGTCTATAATCAAAACGCATTCGGGCCGTCTGGGACACCGGGCGGCCTCTTTCTTGCATCAAAGGAGACCTCGATGATCGAAATCACCCAAGTCCACGCGTCACTCAACGAGGCCGGCGACGAAATTGCCTGCCTTGCTATTGGCAGACGCGCCGTCAAACGAGCCCTGCGATGCGAGGATTCCCAGATTAAAGCCATTGAGCTCCATCGCAAGTCTATCGACGCCCGTAAAAAGCGGGACGTCCATTTTATTTTGAGTTTTCGAGTTGAGCTGACAAGCCCCCGCCTTGAGCAGGAAGCAGTCGATAGCGTTGCCGAGCGAGACCGCTCGCGCATCCGCATAGTAGACGGCGAGGCACCTTCATTCCCCTCCCCCGTCCCCAACGCACCCAAGGATCGCCCCGTCGTTGTCGGCGCCGGTTGTGCCGGCCTCTTTGCCGCCCTTACCCTTGCCGAAGCGGGCCTTAAGCCTCTGCTTATCGAACGTGGCGACCCAGCGCTTCGACGCTCGCAGACGATCGATCTCTTTCTAAAGGAGCGCATCCTCGACCCCGAGAGCAATATCCAATTTGGCCTGGGCGGCGCGGGAACGTTCTCGGACGGCAAGCTCAACACGGGAACCAAGAACCCTGCCCATCGCCTGATTCTCGAGACCTTCGTCGAAGCGGGCGCGCCCCGCGATATCCTGTGGGATGCCAAGCCGCACATCGGCTCCGACATCCTCCCCACCGTCGTCACCAACATTTCCCAGCGCATCGAGCAACTCGGTGGAACTGTCCGCCATCGAACAAGGCTCGTCGATATTCGAACCGATGCATCCGGCGCCATCACCGGTATTGATGTCCAGCCGTCTCAAGACGCCGCGGGCGAGACGATCGTCACAAAGCACCTCATTCTCGCCTGCGGCCATTCCGCCCGCGACGTATTCGAGCTTCTCAAAGAACATAACGTTGCCCTCGCGCAAAAGACCTTTGCCATGGGTGTGCGCATCGAGCATCCACAGCGCGACATCGACCGTGCCCAATATGGCCCTTCGGCGGGGCACCCGGCACTCGGAGCGGCCCCCTACAAGCTTGTCGCCCATCTCCCCAACGGCCGCAGCGTGTTCTCGTTTTGCATGTGCCCGGGTGGACAGGTTGTCGCGGCTTCTTCTGAGCAGGGCCATCTGTGCGTCAACGGTGCCAGCCTCAATGCCCGCGACGGGCGCAACGCAAATGCCGCCCTACTCGTTAACGTCACACCTGACGACCTTCCCGGCGATGACCCGCTCGCAGGCATTGAGCTCCAACGCGCCTGCGAGCGATCCGCCTATCGCCTGGGTGGCTCCAACTGGAACGCGCCGGCACAGCTCGTCGGAGATTTCCTTGCTAGACGCGCCAGCGCGGCACCCGGTAAGGTAAAACCAACCTATCCACTTGGCGTGACCTGGACGGCGATCGACAATGCCCTCCCGCAGCATATCGTCGAATCGCTTCGTTTGGGAATCCCCCTGCTCGGTAAGAAACTGCGTGGCTATGACCGCCCCGATGCGGTCCTCACTGGCGTGGAGACGCGTTCGAGCTCCCCGGTCACCGTCACCCGCGATCGAACATGCCACGCCGTGTCGACTCCGGGCCTTTACCCTTGCGGCGAGGGCGCCGGATATGCCGGCGGCATCATGAGTGCCGCCACCGACGGCATCCGTTGCGCTAAGGCGCTGATAGCAGACCTCTAGTGCACGGACTCCCGTGTCCGAACGACACAGGCCCCGAGCTCCGCAAGGAACTCGGGGCCTGTTTGCTACTTCCCGAATCGTGCACCCTGGCGTTTTCTGCCCGAAGCAAAGGTAGAGCCCTTGCGAGCCTGCGAACGCAAACGCTCGATCGTTTCGTCCTCAGATGCGCCCTCAAGCATCGCCCGAATCTGAACGACGGCATCGCGCAGACGTGCCGCCTCCTCAAAGTCCATGGCGGCGGAAGCGTTACGCATGTCCTCCTCCATGGTCTCGACAATCCGCACGAGCTCGTCATGCGGTAACCCTTCCAGCTGCTCGGCAAGCGTCTGCTCGGGTGCCACCGTCTCCGGCGCGGCGCCCTCGCCGTTTTCGTCGGGTGTATAGAACGCGCCGTGACCCAGCGAATCGCCTCTCGAGCGCCCCTTCGAGCCCACGGTCTTTTCGGCCTCGGCAATAAAGTTCGAAATGTCGTTAATGGCCTTGCGGACCGTCTTGGGAACAATGCCATGCTCTTTGTTATATGCCATCTGAATCTCGCGACGGCGCTGCGTCTCCTCGATGGCTTCTTTCATCGAATCGGTCACAACGTCTGCATACATGATGACCTCGCCGTCGGCATTACGGGCCGCACGGCCAATCGTCTGAATCAGCGAACGGCGATTGCGCAAGAAGCCTTCCTTGTCGGCGTCGAGAATTGCCACCAGTGAGACCTCGGGAAGGTCTAGACCCTCGCGGAGCAGGTTGATGCCAACGAGAACATCAATCTTTCCCTCGCGCAGCGTTCGCAGGATCTCGACACGGTCCATCGTCGCTGTATCGGAGTGCATGTAGTTGACCTTAATGCCGGCATCAAGCAGATGGTCGGTCAGGTCCTCGGCCATGCGCTTGGTGAGCGTGGTCACCAGCACGCGCTCCTTGCGGGCAACGCGCTCGCGAATCTCGTCCTCAAGATCGTCAATCTGCCCACGAACCGGACGCACATCGATCTTGGGGTCGAGCAGGCCTGTCGGACGAATGATCTGCTCAACGTCGTTCTGGCTCACCCGCAGCTCATAGTCGCCCGGCGTGGCCGAAACATAGATGAACTGGGGGATCCTCGCCTCAAACTCATCGAAACGAAGCGGGCGGTTATCGAGTGCCGAAGGCAGACGAAAGCCGTGCTCCACCAGCGTCACCTTACGCGAGCGGTCGCCTTCGTGCATGCCGCGGATCTGCGGCACCGTTACATGGCTCTCGTCGATGATGCAGAGCATGTCCTTAGGAAAGTAATCGATCAGGGTAAACGGCGGCTCGCCCGGTTTTCGACCGTCCAGATGACGCGAGTAGTTCTCGATACCGTTACAAAAACCCATGGTCTCGAGCATCTCGAGATCATAGTCGGTGCGCTGCTGCAGACGCTGTGCCTCGAGCAGCTTATCAGTCGCCTTGAGCTCGGCCACACGCTTCTCGCACTCTTCGCTGATTGATTTCAGAGCCGCTTTGACCTTAGGCTTCTCAGTCACGTAGTGCGAGGCCGGCCACACGGGAATGGCCTCGTATTCACGCAGCATCTCGCCGGTGACCTCGTCAATCTCGGCAATCAGCTCGACCTCGTCGCCAAAGAACTCAAACCGCAACGGGTGCTCGGCATAGGGCGGATACACGTCGACGACATCGCCGCGCACGCGGAAGGTGCCACGTGCCAAATCATAGTCATTGCGATCGTACTGGATATCGATAAGCGCATGGATAAAGTCATCGCGCTCGAGCGGCACCTTCTTGTCGACGTTCGGAGCTAGGCCCGCATAGTCCTCGGGAGAGCCAATGCCATAGATACACGAGACCGATGCGACGACGATCACATCGCGTCGAGATAGCAGCGATGCGGTCGCCTGATGGCGCAGCATCTCAACCTCTTCGTTAATCGAGGAATCCTTCTCGATATACGTATCACTCTGCGGTACATATGCCTCGGGCTGATAATAGTCGTAGTACGAGACAAAGTAGACCACGGCGTTGTTGGGAAAGAATTCTTTGAGCTCGCTCGCAAGCTGGGCAGCGAGGGTTTTATTGGGAGCCATGACCAGCGTCGGCTTCCCCAGGGCCTCAATAGTCTTAGCCATCGTGAAGGTCTTGCCCGAACCAGTCACGCCCAGCAAAACCTGATAGCGATCTCCGTCCCTCACGCCCTGCACAAGCGACTCAATGGCCTTAGGCTGGGAACCAGCGGGCTCGTATGGAGACACGACCTCAAACGGCACCTCAGAGCCCTCAACGCCAAAACGTTTGAGCTCTCCTCCAACACGCTCAACTTCAAATTCCGCCATGGATACTCCTAACTCATATATCTGCAGTATACGCAGGCGGCAGGCATAGTCCTATACGAACCGATCGGGATAGAGGGTCTTGTAGCGAACCCAGGCATTATTGACACGAATCAGATACGCCTGCGTCTCGGGAAAGGTGATTGCATTATGAAGCGACGTGCTCTGCTGCGCCCATCCGTCGACATTGCCCATGCCGGCGTTATATGCGGCAATAGCGCTGTCCGTCGACCCGTTAAAATACGTTAGAAGATACGAAAGATACGCACAGCCAAACTCGATGTTCGTAGCGGGATCGTTAAGATTGTCGGCTGAATACTCACTACCATCGACAAGACCCAAGGCAATCATATCCTGGGCAGTCTCGGGCATCAGCTGCATCAACCCCCGAGCGCCCTGATTCGACTCAGCCTCGGGATCCCAATTCGATTCCGACTTTATGACAGCACACACCAAATACGGATCAAGATTGTGCGAAATGCTCGATTGCTTTACGTACGCCTCGTAGTCAATCGGATACAACGGCTTAAAGAAGGCGGCAGGAGCATACGAGTAGACGAGCGAAATAAGGCCAAAGACGAACACAAAGGCAAGTGGCGCCACGCGAAACCACGTAAAGAAACGTGTCCTAGACATCGGCCTCCTCCTTATCCACTACATCCCCGAAGCCATGGTGCACAAGCCATGCGTCCAGTTGTTCAAAGAGCGAGTTGTCGCCCGCCGCATTATCGATTACCGTCGTAGCTAAATTGCAAAGCGAAGCCTCATCAGGTTGGCATGCAGACCGCGCATCAAAATCAGTGGGCTCCATACCACGATGAATGGCACGCTCGCGACGAACTGCTAAAGGAGCGCTGATAACCAGAATTTCATCAGCCAGGCCAAAAGAATCCTCAAAACCAGTCGGGGCAGAAACCTCGACCACCGCAAAGGGATAACGGAGGGACGAAACCGTGCAGCAGACCGGATCAAGAATCCTCAGTGACAGTTGCTCGATAAGAACCGGATGAACGATGCCATTGAGCCGCGCAACTGTATCAGGAGAGGCGAAAGCTCGAGCAGCGAGGACATTGCGGCGAATACCGCCCTCCCCGTCCAGAATGTCCCAACCGAATTCTTCCGCGAGGGCATTGACGATATCGGAGCCTGGCACATACAGCGATTTGGCAAGCTCGTCCAGATCGATAAGCATGGCCCCATGAGATTCGAGATAGCGGCAGGCAGTCGACTTACCCGAAGCAATATTGCCCAAGACAAAAACGGTAAACATCAAGTCCTCCCTAACGCCAATGGGAGTTATTATCGCGCAAATACAAAAGAAGGGCTCAAAATACAGCCAAACAGTAAGACAAGCTAAATGAAGGCGAGTTCTTGTATTACAGGTCTCTATCAAACGCAAAAAAAGGGGAAGGCCGCGAGGCCTCCCCCTTCTTCAATTCAGGCGCACGGCTCGGTGCCGTCCACCGGTCAGCGGCGCCCTGGCCTCCCACGGGCTGGCCC
>CALKKS010000012.1 GCA_937995345.1 uncultured Collinsella sp.
AAGGGAAGAGGTGGGGCATGCCCCGCCTCTTACACCACATCTCTGCGCGCTACCGCCAAGCGTCCTACGGCGGAGGAAATGCAGGCGTTTATCAGCCAAGTACTTGGACATATGTTGCGTAATTCTGCGTCTTTTGCAAAAAGATAATGCTACAGGACTTGTGACAGTACTCATATTTGACGTTTTTTGCCCACAACCCCTTATTGCGCGGGCGAATCAGTTGCAAAACGGACTCCAAAGCGTCCCTCGCAAACAAAAAAGCCGGGGCCCGCGCGATGCGGACCCCGGCTTTCAACCGTGACGGTATGTTGTCCCAGTCCTACACGTAGAACAGAATGTCATCGTAGGTCGGGACCGGCCAGTAGTCGGCGGCCACGATCTCTTCCATGGCGTCCACGGCGGCGCGCAGCGTATCCATAGCGGGAACGACCTCGTGTGCATACACATTGGCCTGTTCCTGGCCATCGAGGGCCTCGGCCTTCTGATGCACGGCGTCGAGCGCCTTGATAGAGTCGTTGATGGCGGTGATGCCGTTGCAGAGCTTGTTGAGCGTGTTCTGCTCGCACTGCATGGCGGCCTCAGCACCGGCGGCACGAATAGTCTCAAGGCCCTTAGCGACCTTGGTGGCGTAGGCGGTAATGACCGGGCGATAGGTACGACGCGCCTCGCGAACCATCGTGGTAGCCTCGATGTTCATGAGCTTGTTGTACTTCTCGAGCTTGCAGTCGTAGCGACACTGAGCCTCGGCGCGGGTCAGGACGCCCGTCTCCTCAAAGAGCGCAATGGCCTTATCGGAAACAAAGGCGGGCAGGGCGTCGGCCGTGGTCTTGTTGTTGGCAAGGCCGCGCTTCTCGGCCTCGACGGGCCACTCATCGGAGTAGCCGTCACCGGAGAAGAGGATGCGCTGGTGGTCGGTCAGGACCTTCTTGCAGTACTCGAGCGCGGCGTCCTGGAAATCATCCTCGGGCGTACCCTCAAGGGCATCGGCGAAGGACTTGAGCGACTTGGCCACGGCGGCATCGAGCACCAGGTTGGAGTCGGAGACGTTCTGCTCGGAGCCGCAAGCACGGAACTCGAACTTGTTGCCGGTGAAGGCAAACGGCGAAGTGCGGTTGCGGTCGGTGTTGTCTTGCATCAGCTTGGGCAGGGTATCGGCGCCCAGGTCGAGCACGCCGCGCGTGGCATGGACGGAAGCCTTGCCATCGATGATCTTCTCGACGACCTCGGTAAGCTGGTCGCCCAGGAAGATGGACATAATCGCCGGAGGAGCCTCGTTGGCGCCCAGACGATGATCGTTGCCGGCCGAGGCAACGGAGGCACGCAGGAGCTCCTGATAGTTATCGACGGCCTCGATCACCGCGGTGAGGAAGACGATGAACTGCAGGTTGTCGAGCGGAGTGTCGCCCGGGTCGAGCAGGTTCTCGGACTCGGTGCCAAGCGACCAGTTGTTGTGCTTGCCCGAACCGTTGATGCCCTCGAAGGGCTTCTCGTGCAGCAGGCAGACCAAGTCGTGGCGGGAGGCGATGAGCTTCATCTTCTCCATCATGACCAGGTTCTGGTCGATGGCCTCGTTGACCTCGCCATAGACAGGGGCGAGCTCATGCTGGCAGGGAGCGACCTCGTTGTGCTTGGTCTTGGCGGGAATACCAAGCGCCCATAGCTCATCGTCCAGGTCCTTCATATAGGACGAGACGGTGGGGCGGATAGCGCCAAAGTAGTGCTCCTCGAGCTCCTGGCCCTTGCAGGGAGCAGCACCAAAGAGAGTGCGGCCGGTGATGACCAGGTCCTTGCGCTTGCGGTAAGCGTCCTTCTTGATCAGGAAGTACTCCTGCTCATCGCCCACGGAAGGAACGACCTTTTTGGGGGTCTTACCAAACAGCGCCAAAACGCGCTTGGACTCACGCGAGAGCGCGGTCATGGAGCGCAGCAGCGGGGTCTTCTTGTCCAGGGCCTCGCCCGTGTAGGAGCAGAAAGCCGTGGGGATGCACAGGACATCGTCCTTGATAAAAGCGGGGCTGGTGGGATCCCAAGCGGTGTAGCCACGGGCCTCGAAGGTGGCACGCAGACCGCCGTTGGGGAAGCTCGAGGCATCAGGCTCGCCCTGGATGAGGTTCTTGCCCGTAAACTTGGTAATGGCGGTGCCGTCGTGGTTGGGCTCGAGGAAGCTGTCGTGCTTCTCGGAAGTAATGCCCGAAAGCGGCTGGAACCAGTGCGCGTAGTGCGTCGCGCCCTTGGAGATGGCCCAGACCTTCATGGCGTGGGCAACGGCGTTGGCCACATCCAGATCGAGCGGCTCACCGTCCTCGAGGGTTGCAGCAAGGCGCTTCCAAATGTCCTTGGGGAGGTAGTCCTTCATGACTTCCTCAGAGAACACCATGGTCCCGAAGCGGTCAGTAAGATCGGCCATACGGAACTCCCTTCGTATCGGCACCGCGTGAGATGCGATGTTGATTACTAACGAACGAGTCATAGATTAGGCTCGTCGTGTTTCCGCAACATTACCGTTATGTTGCTGTCGCGAAACCAATCAATGAGGTTAACGCATCGCGGCGGCGTTGCCACCCTCAACAGCCAATCAACTGTATAAATTGCAGACCTCTCCCCATAGTTTAAGGGTAGTCAATTTGGGATGGGGCTCTATTAACTGGTATTTCGCATCAGATACCATTCAATATAGCCCTTTCCTACATTGACCGCTCTGCTATAGGCAATGCCGATAGCAAGGCATCTTTGATTGGTATCCCTAAATCGCGAGTAAAACTCCACCGTGGCGCAGCGGTGCTGTAGAATCCTTACAACACATCGCACTAAATATCTAAAGGAGCACGATATGCGCGTCGACGAGGTTTTTAAGCAGGCAGCATCCCAGGGCACCGCACCCGTTTCGTTTGAGATGTTCCCGCCCAAGGGTGAGCTTACCCTCGATACGGCTCGCGAAGTGGCGGGCAATCTGTGCAAACTTTCGCCGAGCTTTGTCTCGGTCACTTGTTCCGCTGGCGGCTCGGGTAACGGTGCCACCACCGCCCCCATCGCGCATATGATTTCGAGCGAATTCGATACACCCTCGGTAGCGCACCTTACCTGCGTGGGCCGCTCGCACGCCGATATCGCCGCCAAGATCGACGAGTATCGCACAGCCGGCGTTGAAAACATCCTGGCCCTGCGCGGCGACCTGCCTGCCGGCGCGACCGAGGACGACAAGCCCGCCTCCGACTACGCCTACGCCCGCGACCTCATCCCCGAGCTCGTCGACGCCGGCTTTTGTGTGGGCGCCGCAGCCTACCCCGAGGGCCACATTGCCTGTGAGGACCTCAACCTCTCGGTCGAGCACCTCAAGCAAAAGCAAGACGCCGGCGCGAGCTTCTTTGTGACGCAGCTCTTCTTTGACAACGAGTGCTTCTACCGTTTTCGCGAGCTTGCCGACAAGGCCGGTATCACCGTGCCCATTACCGCAGGCATCATGCCGTTTATGGGCAAGTCGCAGATCAGCCGCATGGTCTTTATGTGCGGCGCATCGCTGCCCTCCCCCGTCATCAAGATTCTCGCCAAGTACGAGAACGACCCCGAGAGCCTGCAGGCGGCCGGTGTAGAGTATGCCGCCCGTCAGCTTTTCGACCTCAAGGAGCACGGCGCCGACGGTCTGCACCTGTACACTATGAACCGTCCTGCAATCGCCGCAACCATTATGGAGCGCCTGGGGTAATGGAAAAACCGCACATCGATACAACCGTTGTCGAAGTGCCGGCCGACCTTGCGTCGCCGGCGCTTTACCGTGTCGATGCTGCGCACCATCCCCGTGTCGACCGTGCCGAGATGCTGCGGTATCTGGGTTACGGCGGCCAGCAGATTGAGCCCGAGCTGTCACGACGTATTGAGCTTGTAGTCGAGCGCCTAGAGCTGGATATCAAGCCCCGCGGCGTGCGATGCGTGTTTGCCGTCGATGCCACGGGCGTCGACGAGCAGGGCGAGCCCTGCATCCGCTTGGTTGGCACCAATGTTGAGCTGCGGGGTCGTGATATCTATCGCCACCTTAAGGACGCCCGCTTTGCCGCGCTCATGGCATGCACCCTCGGCATGGAAGCCGAGCGTCGCCTGCGCACCACGGGAGCCCAGCAGCCCCTAGAGGGAGCCGTGCTCGATGCCGCGTGCTCCGCCTATGTAGAAGCTGCTGTTGAGCAGATGGACCGACGGGCCAAGACAGACGCCGCCGCACACGGGCTTGCGGGCAACTGGCGCTTCAGTCCCGGCTACGGCGACTGCCCGCTCTCTGCCCAGCACTCGATCGTGGCTGCACTCAACGCCACGCGCCTCATTGGACTTACCGTCACCCCCACCAGCCTGCTCATGCCCACCAAGAGCGTGACCGCGGTGATCGGTCTGTTTGACGGCGAGGTCCACGACGCCCAGACCCGCCCCACCTGCACTATCTGCCGCATGCGCGAGCACTGCCGCTTCCGCGCCGCCCACACCACCTGCTATTCCAGCCATTAGGAGCCATCGATGTTTACTCCGCTTATCACTCACGATCTGGACGGTTCCGCGCTGGCGGCACCCGTTGATGCCGCACGCCGTAATGGCGCTGCATACAAGACGCGCACGATCGATGACCTTCGCATTAAGGACGATCGCCTGCGCGCCGCTATCGAGGGCACGGGGCACCTGCTGTTCGACGGCGGCATGGGCACCATGTTGCAGGCCGCTGGCATGAAGGCGGGTGCCCTGCCTGAGCTGCTCAACTTTGAGGAGCCCCAGGTTATCACCGATATTCAGCGTCAGTACGTCGACGCCGGCTGTGACGTGATCACCGCCAACACCTTTGGTGCCAACGCCCACAAGCTCGACGGCGCCGTTACCGTGGCAGATGTCTTTGCCGCCGCGGTCTCTTGCGCTCGCGCGGCCGGTGCCCACTACGTCGCCGGCGACATCGGCCCCATCGGCGCGCTGCTTCGCCCCCTGGGCACCCTCAGCTTCGACGAGGCCTACGACCTCTTTGCCGAGGAAGTGCGCGCCGGCGTCGATGCGGGCGTGGACCTCTTTATTATCGAGACCATGACCGACCTTGCCGAGATCAAGGCGGCAGTCCTCGCCTGCCGCGAGAATTCTGACCTGCCCGTCTTTGCCACCATGACCTTTGAGGAAGACGGCCGCACCTTCCTGGGCACGAGCCCCGAGGTCGCCGCCATCACCCTTGACGCCATCGGCGCCGACGTCCTGGGCATCAACTGCAGCCAGGGCCCGGCCGAGCTCCGAGGACTCGCCGCGCGTATGCTCACCGTCACCGACAAGCCCGTTATGGTGCAGGCCAATGCGGGACTGCCCCGCGTGGACGATGACGGCAATACCGTCTTTGACATCCAGGCCCCCGAATACGCCCAGGCCGTTGCCGGCATGATCGAGGACGGCGTGAACGTCGTGGGCGGCTGCTGCGGAACCACGCCGACGCACATGGCGGCACTTCGCACCCTCATCGACAACCACACGCCCAGCCCACGCCATCGCAAGCCCAGCATGTCGGTCACGAGCGCCCAGACGGTCGTGGACCTTCCCTGCGACGGCCACAAGGTTGCCGTCATCGGCGAGCGCATCAATCCCACCGGCAAAAAGCGCCTGCAGCAGGCCCTGCGCGACGGCGACCTGGACTACGTCGTAAGTCAGGGCATCAGCCAGCAAGAGCAGGGTGCCGATATCCTGGACGTCAACGTCGGCCTGCCCGAGATCGACGAGGTCAAGGTCATCCAGCAAGCGACCGAGCAGCTCCAAGGCTCCACGCTGCTGCCGCTACAGATCGACTCCACCGACCCCGCCGCCGTCGAGGCCGCCGTGCGCCGCTACGCCGGCAAGCCCATCATCAACTCGGTTAACGGCAAGCAGCAGATCATGGACGAGATCTTCCCGCTGGTCGCTCACTATGGCACCAACGTCGTCGGCCTCACGCTCGACGAGGGCGGCATCCCCGATACCGCCGAGGCTCGCTTCGCCATCGCCGAGCGCATCGTGGCCGAAGCCGCCCGTTACGGCATCGGCCCGGACCGTATCCTCATCGACTGCCTGGTCATGACCGCCTCGACCAACCAGCGCCAGGCTGAGCAGATTCTACGTGCCATGTCTATGTGCAAGGAGCGCCTGGGCGTCAAATGCGCGCTCGGCGTGTCGAACATCAGCTTTGGTCTGCCTGCCCGCCCGCTGCTGGGCTCGGTCTTTTTGGCCGCCGCCTTCGGCGCGGGCCTGGACGCCCCCATCATGAACCCGGGTTCCAAGCGCTTTATGGACACCGTCTACAGCTATCGCGTGCTGAGCGTCGAGGACGAGGGCTCGACCGGATACATCGAGCGCTACGCCGGCTGGACCGATCCGTATAAGATTGCCGCCAACCCGGCGGCAGCTCAGGCCGCATCGACCGACACCGTGCCCGCTGCTGGCACCGCCGGCACCGACGGCAACGACGACCCCATCCGCCACATGGTCGTCTCGGGCCGCAAGGGCGAAATCGCGGCCGAGACCGAGCGCCTGCTGGCCGACCACGACGCTATGGACCTCATCAACAACCACTTTATCCCCGCCCTCGATGAGGTCGGAGTCCTCTTTGACCAGGGTAAGTTCTTCTTGCCGCAGCTCATGGCCTCGGCCGAGGCCGCGCGCGTGGGCTTCGACACCATCAAGCGCCTGATGCCCGCCGGCGAGATTGCCGACAAGGGCAAGATCTGCGTGGCCACCGTCAAGGGCGACATCCACGATATTGGCAAGAACATCGTCAAAATGCTGCTCGACAACTACGGCTACACCGTCTTTGACCTGGGCCGCGACGTCGATCCGCAGGAGGTACTCAAGACCGTCAAGGAGCGCGATATCAAACTCGTCGGCCTCTCGGCGCTTATGACCACCACCGTCGTCGCCATGGAGGAGACCATCAAGCTGCTCCATGCCGAGGTTCCGGGCGTCAAGATCATCGTGGGCGGCGCCGTACTCACCCCCGAATACGCCAAACAGATCGGCGCGGACTACTACGCCAAGGATGCCGCCGAAAGCGCGCGCATCGCCGAAGAGGTCTTTGGCCGGTAACACAACGGAAACAACCCCGCACCAAAACGTGCCGCACGCGTCACGAGACGTGTGCGGCACGTTAGAATAGAGGGGACTATGCTCGTTTTGGCAGATAGGAGCGCAAGGATGGCGATCACGCCTGCAGAAATCGCGGAAACCCGCGGCATGGTTGAGGAGCAGAACCTCGACATCAGGACCATCACCATGGGTGTTTCGCTCATGGGTTGCGGCGACGAGAACCTCGACCGCATGTGCACGAAGATCTACGACCACGTGACGCACACGGCTGAGCACTTGGTCGAGACCGCCGAGAACCTCGAGCGCGAGTACGGTATCCCCATTGTCAACAAGCGCGTTTCCGTCACCCCGGTGGCGCAGATCGCCGCATGCTGCAAGGATGAGGACCTCACCCCCATCGCGCACGCCCTCGACCGCGCGGCCGAGACCCTCGGCATCGACTACCTGGGTGGCTTCTCCGCGCTCGTCCAGAAGGGCATCGGCGACGCCGACCGCCGCGTCATCCAGTCCATCCCGCAGGCGCTCGCCACCACGAGCCGTGTCTGCTCCAGCGTCAACGTCGCCAGCCTGCGCGCCGGCATCAACATGGACGCCGTGCTTATGGCCGCCCAGACCATCATCGACGCCGCTAAGCTCACGGCCGACCAGGACTCCGTTGGCGCATCCAAGTTTGTCTGCTTTGCCAACATGGTCGAGGACTCCCCGTTTATGGCGGGCGCCGTCCACGGCGGTGGCGAGGCCGACGCCGTCATCAACGTGGGTGTCTCGGGCCCCGGCGTTATGGCCGCAGCCCTGGAGACGCTGCCCGATTCCGCATCGATGATGGAGGTCGCCGAGAAGATTAAGCAGACCGCCTTTAAGATCACCCGTGCCGGTGAGCTCATGAGCCGCGAGGCCGCCCATCGCTTGGGTGTCGAGAAGGGCATCGTCGACCTGTCGCTGGCGCCTACGCCTGCCATCGGCGACTCCGTTGCCCGCATCCTCGAGATCATCGGCGTGGGCACCTGCGGTGGCCCGGGCACGACCTGCGCACTCGCCATGCTCAACGATGCCGTCAAGAAGGGCGGCGTCATGGCCAGCTCCAGCGTGGGCGGCCTCTCGGGCGCCTTTATCCCCGTGTCCGAGGACGCCGGCATGATCGCCGCCGTCGAGGCCGGTGCGCTTTCGCTCGAAAAGCTCGAGGCTATGACCTGCGTCTGCTCCGTCGGCCTGGACATGATCGCCATCCCCGGTGACACCCCGGTCGAGACCATCGCCGGCATCATCGCCGACGAGATGGCTATCGGCGTTATCAACAACAAGACCACGGCCGTCCGCGTGATTCCCGCCATTGGCAAGGGCGTGGGCGACTGCGTCGAGTACGGTGGCCTGTTCGGCCGTGCGCCCATCATGCCGGTGAACCCCAACGCCGGCACCGTGCTTGCCCACCGTGGTGGACGCTTCCCGGCACCGCTGAACTCGCTGAAGAACTAGCTGAGGGGGACTGGCGAGGAGCCCCGGGGAGGGCAAATATATAGGGTCGCCTGCTCGGACAGTCCTGACTCGCACGGAGAGCACATTAAGTGCTCTCCGGCTCGTGCGGAACTCGCGATCGACCTTATATATTTGCCCTCCCCGGGGCTCCCGCACAACGGGACCTCAGTTGGGTTCTATCCCGGTTGCAGTTGCTTCGCTCCTGCACCACATGGTTGATACGGCGGTTTGGCGTTGGATCGGTTCTTTCTGATATATGCTGGTTGCGGCTCTTCTTTTGGGAGGAGTCGCTTTTTTGTTGCTAGGAGGTTGGCCCGTGGTTGATGGGGATGCTCGCTCTGAGCTGCTTTCCACAGATTGGAACCAGGAATGGATGCGCTTGCAGGCTGGTCGGCGGCGGGCTGATGACTCTTTTGAGTGGGATAAGCGGGCTCGGCATTTTCGGCCGCTTGAGACTGCTCCGTATGCCCGGGACTTTATGAAGCTGTTGGCGTTAAAGCCTGGTGAATCCGTGCTGGATATGGGGTGTGGGGCTGGGTCGATTGCTATTCCGCTTGCTCAGGCTGGACATCCTGTGATTGCTGCTGATTTTTCCCCTGCCATGTTGGGCACGCTTGATGCTGGCATTGATTACTATGGACTCGAGAATCGCATTACACCGCTTGAGCTTGCTTGGGATGATGACTGGGATTTGGTTGGACCGGTCGCGAAAGCGGTAGATGTTGCCTTTGCCAGTCGCTCCGTCACCACGACCAACCTAAAAGGTGCGCTTACCAAGCTTGACCGTACGGCTCGTCGGCGTTGTGCTGTCACGATGGTCGCTAACTCCAGCCCGCGCTATGACCTGCACCTGATGAACGCCATCGGCGCCTCGGTTACCTGCAGTAATGGCTTTGTGTATGCCTTTAATATCCTCATTCAGATGGGTGCCCTGCCGCAGGTTACGTACTTTGAATCGCCTCGTCGCGATACCTTCGATAGCCTTGAGGCGGGCGTGGCGGACTTCTCCCGCATGCTCGAGCACGGTAACGAGGATAAGATCGACCGTCTGCGCGTCTACGTCGCTCAGCATATGATTGAGAATCCCCATGCCGGCGAGCCGGGGTCCAAGGGCGTGCCGCAGGGGCGCTACATGCTCGACCACGTCCGCAAGGTCCGTTGGGCGTTTATTGCATGGGAGCCGGTCTCTTCGAGCCGTCCATAGACCGCTTTCGGCCGCCGTACACGTCCGCCTGTAACCCGCGCTGTTCTCCCGCTCGGCATCCGCATTCTTTTTGAACTGGGCAAACACGCCCCACACCGCGCCGTTCCTGCGCTATCGTGGGACAGCTCACGTAGATTAAGGCCCCATCGCGGGGCGCCCCATAACATAGAAAGCGAGAACCCATGGCACTGACAGGAGCCCAGGTCAAGCAGCTTCGCAGCATGGCCCATCATCTCAACCCCGCCATCATCATCGGCAAGTCCGACATCAACGAGGGCACCGTCGAGCAGACGGTCGCCTACCTGGAGAAGCACGAGCTCGTTAAGTGCTCCGTACTGGACGGCTCCAGCCTTTCCGCCCGCGAGGCCGCCGAAGAGCTCGCCGATCGCTGCCATGCCGAGGTCGTCCAGGTTATCGGCCGCAAGTTCTCGCTGTATCGCGAGTCCTCGCGCAAGGATATCGAGAAGATTAAGCTCGTCTAAGAGCCAACGATCCGGCGAGCCAACATACATCAAGCTTGCGAGCGTCCGAGCAATTCGGACGCTCATTTTTTATCGCTCGACGAGCACGCGGTTAAGCCTGCCCTCTACCAAGCGCTCGTACAGACGCCGCGTCTCGGGCTCGGGCACGCCATTGACCTGCTCCCTCAGGTGATGCATATGTCCACTGTACAGCTCGACGATATCGCGTCGTCGCCCCGCCGCACCGTAGACGCGCATAGCGCAACGCACCATGTCCTCGCGCGCCGTCTCTTGCCGCAGCCCCGACTCCACCAGCCATACCGCCGACTGCAGGTCGTTTTCTTCTAGGGCGGCATTCGCGCCCCGAATCATGCAGTCGATATACTTCGATTCCATAATGCGTCGCATACGCAAAAAGTAGGTGGGATTACAGCCATTGGGAACATACAACGGGCCGGCGTAGAGTTGCTCGATCTTAAGGCACAGCTCGACCAGATGGGGTCCGCGCGCACCTGTGCGATTTCCCAAAACTTCGCGGCTTATCTGATCAAACAACCGCACGTCGGTCTTGACGTAATCGCCGTTAAGCCCAATGCACTCGTTTTGGATCAGCACACACGACTTGCCGTCCGGTGTCGGCCCCAAGGCCGAACGCAGGCGCGATATCGTCGAGTACAGATTGTTACGAGCGCTATTGAACTCGGCATGGGGCCACAGCTCCATAGCCAGCGTCTCGCGGTCGACCAGTGCATCCATGCCCAGCGCAAGCCGCTCGGCAAGCGTCGCCGCTTTCTTGCGGCGCCACATCTTATCCGTGATGGGAAACCCGTCGCGCTCGGCACGAAACGCCCCAAACATGCGGATCTCGATATGGCCAATCACATCGACACCCTCGGCATCACCGGCCTGGAACAGACGCTCGCCTTCGCCCTCAAAGTCGTCACGCAGCGAATACCGCGACAGCTCGCGCACCGGGAGCTTCTTTCGAATTCTAGCAGCCGGCTCACCCAGACAATGCATCGCAAGACGCGCAAACAGCCGATACGACGGATCCAAAATCCCTGGGCGGTTCATGGACATCCAGGCTGCAAGGTCGCTATCGCGGCCCGCGGAGGCCAAATGCAGCGCCACCATCCAAGCCTCGGCACCACCGACCTGCGTCCGACTCAAATCGAGCAGCTCTGCCTCTTCGCGCACCGATACCATCGATGTATTGCGTAAGTACGCCGCGCGCTCTAGCAGCAGTGCGTTGTCGCGTATGTATCCAACCGATTCCTCGGCAAGCCTAAGCACCTGCACCGCACGGAATTTGGCATTGACCGGACGCCCCTCAGCCAGCGACTGCCAGCCTTCTAGTATCAAGCCAAACAACTGGACTTGATTGTCACGCACGCGCACGGCAAAACGGTCGAGCTCATTGAATGCCTGCTCGTCGGTCACCGGCATGCCGGCAAGCAGGCGCCGCGCCGATAACACCATGCGCACCCAGATGGCGAGCGCTCGGATTCCACGCGCTTCGAGTGCCTCGAGCGTCAGGGCCATCTCGTCATCACGCTCATCGATCCCCGCATACGATCCATCAAATAGCTCCGTCAACATGCGATCCGCCCGCACAAACGTCCCCGCGATATCGAGCTCACAATCGTAGGCTTTATCCGTTTTGAGCCCCGCGAGGATCTCGCCACCCTTCGCCCGCTCGGTCAGCCCATGCTTTATCTCGACATGTGCGGACAGCATGTCGAGTGCGGCACAAGACGCCTCGCTTTCCAACACTGTATGGCTTGCCGGAAGCCCCAGACCGCTATCTCCATAACAGGCGGCCGTAAACGCGTGCGCCACCTTCCACGACACGGGATCGAGCTCGGAAATCGCTTGTTCGCCCGCACGCTCGATAATTGAGGCCATATACCGCGCGAGCTTTGTATTGGAGACGCTCACCGCCGCCAGATAGATACCGAGCGCCTCGTCAGGCGTCGGCTCCGAGGCCCGGTCATCTGCCTCGGTCTTTCCCAGCGCCGCGCGGCAGACATCCCCTCCATGCCCCGTCAGGGCCAGATCGACCCCATACTGCCCGGCAAGCTCCAACACCGCACTGCGGTCCAAAAACGCGTCGGCGAGGTCCATCGCGGTATCGCAGCGCCCCGCTTTAATCAATATACGCGCCGCCCGCACAACGAGTTCGGGGCGAATTTCGGCGACCAGCTTGCGCAATCGCAGGCGCGCGTTGTCCTCGGTACCCAAGCAGGTAAAGCTCCGGTCTGCCGGATCAACGCCAAAAATGGGATAATCGCGAACAAGATAGGACTGGTCAATCGCCGAAAGCCTAACACCGCAAGCCTCGAGCTCCGAAATATTGCCCTCACCCATTAAGACCATCAAGCATGCCACACTAAACAGAGCGTTGTTCTCGAGCGACGCCAGATCAACAAGTGCCGCACCGTAGATATTGACGATCTCGTTTTCGAGCATCTGGGCAACGTCTCCCTGCCCGTATAGTCCCGACTGCATAGCCGAGACGAGCTCGGGCACGCCCTGCGTAAGCTGATAGAAGTCGAGCGATGTGCTGATCGAAAACGCCGATGCCCACGCCGAATACTCATAGGCATGCACCTTGAGCATCTGCGCGTTGACTTTAATCGAATCGCCCAGTCCATGAATCAGCTGGCGATTCGAAGGACGGCAACTCATAAAGACCCCAACCCCCATAGCACGCAGGCTTCGGATTCGGTCAATCAGTTCCTCGGTCTCGCCCTGGCTGAGGTTAGGCACGTTATCGATTGCAATCAGGGAGTGCGGTTTGTCCTTAAGCTCTTCGGTAACGACCTCGAGCTGCATAAACACCTCGCGCCCAATGGCGCGGTCTGCCTCGATGATTCGCACGGGGCCTCGCGTCGGATCGCTTTTAACCTCTTGGGTATACTGCAGCAGCACCGAGGTTTTCCCAAAGCCATCAGGCGCGTAGAGGACTACGATGCCGGCCTTTCGGCCCTTGGCGATAAGTTCGTTCATCAAGCGATCGCGCCGCACCATATAGCTACTGCCCAGCGGCATAAGCTCGAGGTCGTCCGTATTGCCCAAATCGTTAACCATGCCCGCTCCTCAACTCGACCACATGGACACCGTAACGCTAGACCATATGTATCGCTAGATGAATAGAGCGATGCTACGGTTTAGGATGTTTGCTGGTACGCAAATGGCAAGTTTTTGTTCAGCGTGGTCCGATTGAAGCTTATCCCCCAACCAATCAGTCTTTGCGCAGGTCAATGCGCTTGCCAGCTTGTCCCATCCTTTGGCAGTGTACCTCAAATGAGCGCTGTTCAATTGTGTTGCGCAACTCACCTAACGCTAGCTACCGTCTGCGACCTTTTCATAGCATTTATGCATAGTATCTGTTATGGAATGAATCATGCTGCACCAGACGCACCCGTCAAGTTCGCGGCAAGATTTTCGTCAAGCACACGGCGCGCGCCCAGCAAAAAGGCCCCCGCAAAGCGGAGGCCTTCGGCAAAGCTATGTCGAGGTGATAGGCTTTCGCTACTCGCAGAGCGAAAGGGCGGCCTCGTCGGCAACGACAACGCAGTTGGTGTGCAGCTGCAGGATCGAGGCAGGGCACTCGGGGGTAACCGGACCAAAGCACATGTCATGCACGGCCTGGGCCTTGGCCTCGCCATTGGCGACGACCAGGATCATACGGGCATACATGATGGTCTGGGTGCCCATGGTGTAGGCCTGACGAGGCACGTCGTCGATGCTGTCAAACAGGCGGCTGTTGGCCTGAATAGTGCTCTCGGTAAGGTCGACACAGTGCGTACCCTTGGAGAAGTGATCATCGGGCTCGTTGAAGCCAATGTGACCGTTGTTACCGATGCCGAGCAGCTGCAGATCGGGGTAACCAGCGGCAGCGACGATCTCGTCGTACTCAGAGCAGGCAGCGGCAGCGTCGGGATTGGAACCATCGGGCACATGCGTGTTGTTCAGGTCGATGTTAATGTGATCGAAGAAGTTCTCACGCATAAAGTAGTGGTAGCTCTGGGGGTCGTCGTGCGAAAGGCCACGATACTCGTCGAGGTTGTAGGTGCTGACCTCGGCAAAGTCGACGTCACCCTTCTTGTACCAAGCGGCGAGCTGCTTGTAGGCACCAATCGGGGTGGAGCCGGTGGCAAGACCCAGCACGCAATCGGGCTTCAGGATAACCTGGGCCGAGATGATATTGGCGGCCTTGCGGCTCATATCCTCGTAGTCTTTAGCTTTAATGATCTTCATTACGCGTCCTTTCTCGTACAAGAGAGGCAAGGCTCCCCTTACAAGCACTTGCCCGCGGCCCGCGTCGGCCGCAACCAACGTGTGCGGCCACCAGGGCGAGGTCGCGTAATGTATGTGTCTCGTGTCTACCCGCGTCGAGGCCCCTGCCCGTCCACGGTGACCCAAAGCCGTTTAGCTTCGGACAAATCCCATCTTGCCACGGAGGGCGCCCTCTTTCAAGGGCGCCCTCCATAAACGTGTTTGAATTGTAGGCTAAAGGCAAAGCGGAGCGACTAGCGCTCGCGAGCGACGATGAGCTGGTCCATCTCCTCGACATGCTCGCCAACAGAGCCCTTGATGCTCGAGAACTCAACAGAGTTGCACACCAAGATGGGGACCGTCACATCGTAGCCCTCGGCAGCAATTGCCTCGCGATCGAACTCGATGAGCACGTCGCCCTTATGGACGATGTCACCCACTTGCGCATGTACGCTAAAATGCTTGCCCTCGAGCTGAACAGTGTCCAAACCAACGTGGATGAGCACGTCCAAGCCATCGACCGTGTTGAGCGCAACGGCGTGTCCCGTGGGAAAAATGGCCTCGACCTTGGCGTCTGCCGGCGCAATCACGCGCGTGCCGGTAGGCCGAATCGCCACGCCCTGGCCCAAAAGGCCGGTGGCAAATGTCTGGTCATTGACCTCGGACAACGGAATGACGTCGCCCGAGATGGGAGCATCCAGCGTAAGGACTCGACCACGCATACCAAAAGACCTTAGGACTTTAGTGAACATGCTCCCCCTCGGACATACCAATCAACCAAAATAGCTTTAACAGTTTACCACTTGGCACCCGTTTTTGACCATTAGGGAAGTTCGCGCTTGACAACCTCGACGATGTCGTCAACAACGCGCTGGGTCAGCTCGTGCGTCTCGGCCTCGGCCATCACGCGGACCAGCGGCTCGGTACCGCTCGGGCGCACCAGAATGCGGCCGCGGCCGTCAAGCTCCTTCTCGGCAGCAGCAACGGCATCCCAAATGGGCTGGCAATCGTCCAGACCAGCCTTGTTGTCGGAATGCACGTTGACGAGTACCTGCGGGTACTTCTTCATGATGCCGGCAAGATCGGTGAGGGTACGACCGGTGCGCTTGAGCACGGCCAGCAGCTGCAGAGCCGTCACCAGGCCGTCACCAGTGGTGTTGTGCTCCAGGAAGATGATGTGGCCGGACTGTTCGCCGCCGATGACGGCGCCGTCCTCGAGCATGCGCTCAAGAACATAACGGTCGCCCACGGCGGTCTGAACCATCTCGAAGCCCTGCTCCTTCATGGCGATGGAGAAACCCAGGTTGCACATAACGGTCGAGACGATCTCGGAGTTGGCGAGCTTGCCGCGAGCGGCCAGGTCGGAGCCGCAGATGGCAAGAATGTAGTCGCCATCGATCTCGTTGCCCTCGCTGTCCACGAACAGCACGCGATCGGCGTCGCCGTCGTGGGCTAGGCCGATATCGGCATGAGTGCGCAACACGAGCTCGCGCAGGGGCTCCAGATGCGTGGAGCCGCACTCAACGTTAATGTCAGTGCCACAGTAATCGGTGTTGATGGCATGGACCGTGGCGCCCAGGCGCTGCAGCGCAGCGGGCGTGGTCTGGCAGGAAGCACCGTGGCCGCAGTCGACGGCAACAACCAAGCCATCGAGCTTAAGGCCGTCGAGCGTGCTGATGGCATGATCGACATAGGCCTTGCGGGCATCCTTCATCTTGATGATGTGGCCCACGCCGGCACCGGTCGGCAGCGTGTCGGCAGCCATGGCCTCCTCGGACATGACCCAGGCGCTGATCTCTTCCTCGACAGCATCGGGAAGCTTCATACCCTTGCGGCTAAAGAACTTGATGCCGTTGAACTCCGGTGGATTGTGCGAAGCGGAAATGACGATGCCGCCGTCGAGCTCATTTTGGACGGTGAGCAGCGCCACGGCCGGCGTAGGGATAACGCCACAGCAGTGCGGACGGCCGCCCTCGGCCATGATACCGGCGGTCAGAGCACTCTCGAGCATGGTACCCGAAAGACGCGTGTCGCGGCCGATGCAGATGTCCGGGCCAAGGAACTTGGTCGCCGCGCGGCCCAGGCGAAACGCGAGGTCGCACGAGAGGTCGGCGTTGGCGACGCCACGGACGCCATCGGTACCGAAGATGTTCTGGGGCATAGGATCGCTCCTTCCCTAGTGGGCAAAACGTAGTCGCCCACCCTAGTCGAAAAAGAAAAGCGGGACCCGCCGAGCAATCGGCAGGCCCCGCTTGTACATTGTATCTCGTAAGGAGATAAAACCTTAGCGCTTGGAGAACTGGGGAGCGCGGCGGGCCTTCTTGAGGCCGTACTTCTTGCGCTCGACCACGCGAGCATCGCGCGTAAGGAAACCGGCCTTCTTGAGGTCAGCACGGTAATCGCCAGCGTTCAGAAGAGCGCGAGCGATGCCCAGGCGCAGAGCGCCGGACTGACCGGAGATGCCGCCGCCATCGCACAGAGCGATAACGTCGAACTGACCGGCGGTGTCGGTCACCTTGAAGGGAGCAAGGGCGTTCTCAACGAGCTGATGACGGCCGAAATACTGCTCGGCGTCACGCTTGTTGATGGTCACCTTGCCGGTGCCGGGGACGAGACGGACGCGGGCGACGGCGTTCTTACGACGGCCGGTACCCTGGTAGACAACGGTGTTCTCAGCCATCTTTAAGCCTCCAGCTCAATCTTCGTGGGGTTCTGGGCAGCGTGCGGATGCTCGGCACCAGCGTAGACCTTAAGCTTGGTCATCTGGGCACGGCCGAGGGTGGTCTTGGGCAGCATGCCGCGAACGGCGCGCTCGATGACCTTCTCCGGGTGCTTCTCCATAGCCTGGCGGAAGCTCTCAGCCTTGAGGCCGCCGTTGTAGCCGCTGTGGCGATAATAGGTCTTCGTGTCGGCCTTGTTACCGGTAAGCTGGACCTTATCGGCGTTGATGACGACAACGAAGTCGCCGCAGTCGCTGTTGGGCGTGAACTGGGGCTTGTTCTTACCGCGCAGGATCATTGCGATCTGGGTGGCAAGACGGCCCAGGACAGCACCATCGGCGTCGACGAGAACCCAGTTGCGCTGGACCTCGCCCTGCTTGGCGTAGTGAGTCGATTTCGAAATCACTTAGACTCCTCCATGTACAGTACGTGTTGTTACAGAGATTCACGGGGCTCTGCAAGTAACCCGTCCATATTACCCCGCTCGCCGCCCGAGTCAACAGGTATTTTGGCTCCGACCAGAGTTTCTGCACATGTCATCCACGGGTCATGACGTCGCGACACTAGCGCTCGACAAATGCCTCGATATCTCCCAGCAAGCGCTTTGCCTCCTGGCGGCCCTGGATATACAGGTCCAAAAGCTTTGCCGGATCGTGCTCGACATGGCCGACCTCGACCGGCTTTTGCGGAGCGATGACCAGCGCGCGGCCCTCGCGCTCATACTTCCACAGGTGCATGCGCTGGAGGTTATAGCGGTCGTGGCGCGTCTCGATAGCCTCGAGCAGGTAGGGGTAGTCGGCATAGCGAGCGCGTGCGGCGGGCATAAACTCGTAGGGCTTTTTCTCGTACGAGCGGTCCTGCGTGACAATGACAACCGCGCGATCGAAGCCCGCCTCCTCCAGCACGTGCTCGATGGGGACCGAATCGGCTACGCCGCCGTCGACGTATTTGTGCCCATCGATCTCGACCGGCGGCGTCACCAGCGGCAGCGACGTCGAGGCGCGCACGGCGTCGAGGTCAAGTACGGCGCTTTTGACCGGCAGGTACGCAGCGGTTCCAAAGAGCATGTCCGTCGCGACGGCGTACATCTCGATGGGGCTCGCGTCGAACGTCTCGTTGTCAAAGGGATCCAGGCGGTCCTGGACATCGTTGAAGATAAAGTCGTAACCCACGATGGAGCCCGTGGACGCAAACGATGCGGCGCCCATGAAGCGATTGTCGTTGCAGAAAGCCAGGTTGATGCGGTTGGCACGGCCGATCTGGTGCGACTTGTAGTTCACGCCGTTGAGGGCACCTGCCGATACGCCATATACCGCCGGGATCTCGACGCCGGCCTCCATGAGGACATCGAGCACGCCGGCGGTAAACTGCCCACGAAAACTGCCACCCTCCAAGACGAGCGCGACCTTGCCGGCGTTCTTTGCCTTATCTTCTGCAGTCATATTGACCTCCTGCGATTGCGTTTTGGCTTTCTTCTACCCAGTTTTGGGATGGCGAGCGCGCAGGTTTTGGAGTTGAGGAGGTGGAGCGGAAAGCGTGTCCCGTTTTGAGCGCGGATTCTGGGATGCGGTTTCCGCTTGGGTGGCCATCGGGAAAGCGTGTCCCATTCTGAGCGCGGATTCCGGGATGAACTTTCCGCTAGCAACCCATCCGGAAAATGCATCCCATTCTGAGGCGATATTCTGGGACGCAGTTTCCATTGGACGACCGCCAGGAAAGCGCGTCCTACCCTGCGCTGCCGTATCGTTTTCTTGGCGCTCGCGCCCTGCACAGAGTTCGATTCTCCGCGGGCTTGGGATTCCATTGATGCGGTGCATGACCGGCTGAGATTCGATAAACATCGCATCGACATAGGGCTGGGACATTGCGCGGAGAATCCGCGCATTTGCTTCGCAAATACGCACCGGCTTCGGCCGCCTACCGGCGTCCTCGCCCGCTCGCTACAAACGCTTCGCGTTTGCTTAACGCTCGCGCCCTGCATAGAGTTCGATTCTCCGCGGTTTGGGCTTGCGTTGAAGCGGGGCATGGGCAGCCGGAGCTCAATCGACATCGCATCCGTTTTGGGCTGACAGTTTGCGCGGAGAATCCGCGTCTTTGCTTCGCAAATCCGCGCCGGCTTCGGCCGCCTGTCGGCGTCCTCGCCCGCTCGCTACAAACGCTTCGCGTTTGCTTAACGCTCGCGCCCTGCATAGAGTTCGATTCTCCGCGGTATCTGTAAGTAATAAAAAAGCAGGTAGAGACACTTCTCTACCTGCCTATAACTATTGGTGGAGGCGCGGAGAATCGAACTCCGGTCCACGAAAGCCCCCTGATTGGCATCTCCAAGCTCAGTCGCTGGTTTAGTCTCGGACGCTTTGCGCGCAGCGACACGCTCGCGGCGTCCTAACCGGTTCGGTCTTAGCCTGCGCCATACCGATTACGTGCGCAGGAGCATTCCCCTAACATGACGTCGCACCGGTGTCGGGGAAATCACCGGGTTGACGCGCCACTATAAATTAAGCAGCGAGAGCCATAGGCTCAAAAGAAGAGTTGTTGTCAATTCAATTTGACGGTACCCCTGTTTAACGAGGCGAGGAGACCTCGGCTTGCTTCCTCTCTCAGAGCTATCGTGTCGAAACCAGTCGCCCCCGAATGTCGGGAAAGTCTGGATGGCATTGGGCACGAGCACCCAACACCCGTCGACTTTTCAAGGAACATACGGGGCGAGCCCCGCTTGTGGAGTGTTATCTTACCACGTTCTGAAAGCGGACAGCTGTTCTATGCACGAGCTGTGAAGACCATAATGTGCACCACACTTCACACTTTTGCCACCGAACGCGTCACGTATATTTTCGCCAAGCAAAATTGACCCGTCGAAAGGACCGTTATGGATACCAAGCAGCAACTCGTCAATGCCCTCGCAGGCCTGGGCTCAACCATTACCGAAGCTATGGATGTCATCGAAGGCTTTGTCCCCTGCGGACATCCCGCCCTCACGGTATCGAACGCACTCGTCGCGCTGGACGCTGACGATGATGCAGCTCTCGCCCAGCAGCTTGAGACCGTCGAGGGCTTTATCGACCACGTGAGTGAGAACCGCGGCGTGGCCGCCTACCACGGCATCGAGGTCGAGCTCGCGGGTCTCAAAGCCGATCTGCTCGCAGCAATCCGCGAGGTAGGCGCCCTTATGCAGACCGCAGGCGTCAAGAACACCCAGGTCAACGAGTGGGTCTACCGCAGTCTGGCGGCACTCGACAGCTCCGACGAAAAGGCAGCCGAGCAGCTCGCGGAAAGTCCCGCCATCAAGGCCGAGCTTTTGTAAATAGCAGGCGCGGGCCCCTTGGCGCATCGTCGTCCAAGAGGCCCGCAAACAGTTCGCGTCAGCCGATAGCCGCGCCGCCGCGTTCTGCCAAAGCAAGAATCGGCATCATCTGGCGCGGGGTCTTTGCTGCAAGATCGGCATGTTCGAGCAGCTTGCGATCGTTGGTCACCAAGTAATCGACCCGCGCGCGCTTACACGCGGCGAGCACCAAGTTGTCCTCGTAATCGCGATGGAGCGCTAAGTATTTGTCGGCCAGCCAAAGGTCCGACGCATCTGCACCCACGGCCGTGGCGTTTTCGGTCATATTCCGAACAAACGCCAACGCCGCATCGCCAATTGCACGGGCAGATGCCTCGTCGAGCGCTCCCCCACTGGCAAGAACGCTACGCTTCAGCTCGTGTTGGACAACGTACAGTACGTCCTTAGCGATATGCACCGGGAAGAACAGCAACGCCCCCGTCTCCGTCGCCTGCCCAATAAACGCACGCGCGGCAAGCGACTCGGCATGGTCGACGCAAAACGAATCAACCCATACGTCGGCGTCTACCATGATCTTGAGAGGCGCCCCGCTCACAGGATCATCCCCTTTTGGCGATAGTGCTCGTCCATGGTTTCGGTATAGATTGCGTCCCAACCGCGATCGTCGGATACGGGCGACGTAGCGATGCCCAGGTCCGAGTAAAGCTGATCCGCCGCCGCCCACGATGCGGCGAACGGAGCATCTGGCATGACGCCCCGCTGCCGCTCGTTAACAGCCCCAAGGATTTCCTCGCACGAGCTGCCGCCCTGTGCAACCTTTGCCACGACCTTCTTGATAAGTTCGGGCAGCGTTCCACCCGAAAGTTGAAGCGCTTCCTCGGCACGTTCTTTTACCGAGCGATCCACACGGACATTTACCTGCACCATGCTGCCAGCAACGCTCATATCGATCACGCTCCTCCCGTCTGCTATCACTGCTAGTACTACTATATAGACCCGCTAGCACACAGTCAAACGCAAATAAACCCTGAATGTGACAAAGGGACAGTCTCTTTGTCACATTCCGTTCCTACAACTGCCAGGCAGCGGCTTCCTTTTGCATCGCGACCATGCGGGCGAATTCTCCACCTGCCGCCTTGAGTTGCGCCGGAGCGCCCTGCTCGGCTACTACGCCATCCTTGAGCACAACGATCTTGTCGGCGTTTTCCACCGTGCGCATACGGTGGGCGATCACGATAACCGTCTTGCCCGCGAGCAGGCGGGAGAGCGCCTGCTGCACCACGGTCTCGTTCTCCACATCCAAACTCGCCGTCGCCTCGTCCAGCAACACGATCGGCGCGTCTTTGAGCAGCGCACGGGCGATGGAGATACGCTGGCGCTCACCACCGGAGAGCTTGGAACCGTTCTCGCCGATCATGGTGTCGTAGCCCTGCGGCATGCGGCTTACAAACTCGTCGCAGTTGGCAGCACGCGCGGCAGCAAGCACTTCCTCATCGGTGGCATCGCGTCGGCCAAGACGAATGTTACCCATCACTGTGTCGTCAAAGAGCAGCACGTCTTGGAACACAATGGCGTAGTCGCGCAGCAGCACCTCGGGGTCCACGCTCGCAACGTCTACGCCGCCCACGGTGACCGTGCCTTCGGTGGCATCCCAAAAGCGTGCGGCCAGGCGGCTCACCGTGGACTTACCCGAGCCCGAAGGACCGACCAATGCCGTGACTTCGCCTTCCTTGGCGGTAAAGCTCACATCGGTTAGAACCTTCTCGCCGGCTCGGCCGTCCTCGCCCGCGCCATAGCCAAATGCCACGTGATCGAACACCACGTCGTGGCCCACGGGCTCAAACTTCTCGCTGCCCCGCGCCATGGGCTCCTCCATGATGGAGCGCATGCGCTTGGCCGACGACTCAGCGGCAAACAGCTCGGACATCAGCATCAGCGCCTGATCAAAGGGCGCATAGATGCGGCTCACCATAAGCAGGAAGGCAAACATCATCAAAAAGTCGACCTGGCCGGAGGCGACCATCGCAGCGCCCGTGACCAACGTGGTGGCAATCCCCAGGCGCAGGATGGCAAAGGCGGAGTTGACCAAAAGCCCATTGGCGAGCTCGCCTTTGGTGGTCTCGCGCTCCTCGGCATCGATCACGGCGTTGAGTCCCTCGAGATAATGGGCCTCCTGGTTGGTAGCGCGGATCTCGCGCACGCAGTCGAGCGTCTCCTGAATCGCTTCGGTGACCTTGACCTTCTCGGCGCGTACGCGGTCGAACACCGGAGTCATGGGACCGCGCGTTAGATACAGCACGGCAAAGGCCACGGGCACGCTCCAAAACGCCGCAATCGCCAACTGCCAGCAAAAGAACAGCGACACCACGAACACAATGGCGCTTGCGATGATGGCGCCCCAGAGTTCTCCCAGCACGTGGCTGTAGGCATGCTCCATAGTCTGAACGTCGCCCATGATGGTTTCGGTTAGATCGGCCAGATCACGACGGCCGAAAAACGACAACGGCAGTTTGCGCAAGCGCTCGGCAATCCCCATACGCTGTTTGCCGCACTCCTCGTAAAAGATGCAGTACGTGTAGTAGTACTGCTGCCAGTTAGAGGCAAAGAGCAGCACAAAGAAGATAACGAGACCACCCACGATGGGCAGTGCATCCGGCAGGTCGGCCCCATGCGCGAGATGCTCGACAAAGCCGGCCATGACCAGGAATAAAAAGCCCATGCCGGCCATGGTAATGAGATTAGTGAGCGTGGTCCAGAAAATGCCGCGTTTTACGCCGGCGACGCCTTTATCGGATAGGAAATACTTCTTTTGGAATGAGGCGAACATTTAGGCCTCGCCTCCCTTCGTGACGGCGGCATCCGCGGTCGCTGCAGTGATTTTCCAGCTCGCGGCCTGTTCGTATTCGGCCCACATCTTGGCGTATAGACCCTTTTGGGACAGCAGCTCGGCATGGGTGCCGGCCTCCTGCACGCTACCTTGGTTGAGCACCACGATCTTGTCGGCCCCCACCACGGTAGAAAGCCGGTGCGCGATCATAATGACCGTGCGACCCGCCGCCAGCTTGCTAAAGGCGCGCTGGATGAGCGCCTCGTTCTCGGGGTCGGCAAACGCCGTGGCCTCATCGAGCACCACGATAGGAGCGTCTTTAAGGATCGCGCGGGCGAGCGACACGCGCTGGACCTCGCCGCCCGAAAGGTACGCCCCGCCGGCGCCGAGCATGGTGTCGATGCCCTGCGGGAGCTTGGCCACGATATCGTCGCACTGAGCCGCGGAGAGGGCCGCGCGCACTTCGTCGTCAGTGGCCCCAGGCTTGGAGGCGCGCACGTTATCGGCAAGTGTTTGGCGGAACAGCTGGTTGGTCTGAAACACAAAGGCGACCTGGTCCATGAGCTCGTGCGGATCCATATCGCGAACGTCCACACCGCCTACGAGCACTCGACCCGAGGAAACATCCCAAAAACGCGGGATCAGGCTTGCGCAGGTTGACTTACCGCCGCCCGAAGGACCCACCAGGGCGAGGGTACTACCAGCGGAAACGCTAAAACTCACATGGTTGACGGCAGGCGCCTCGGCGCCTTCGTAGGTAAAGCTCACATCCTCAAATCGCACGTCGTTGCCGGCAGGGTGCTTGGGTTGGGCGGGCACGGAGAGCTGCTTGGAATCCATCACGCTTCGGATGCGAGCCAGCGAATCGGCACTCATCTGAGAGGCCTCGCCCACAAACATGAGCTTGGTCATGGCCGTCGGCACCACAGCCGAAAAGATTGCGTAAAACGTAAAGTTGACCATAAAGTGCGCGAAGTCCGTCTCGCCCGGTGCCAACAGTAGCGCCACGGGCAAAAGGAATGCCACAAGGCCGTTGAGCGCGGTAAGGTTGAGCACCTGCGGACCTCGGCAGAACGTGCCCGCATAGCTTTGCGCCATGTCGGCGTATTCGGCGATCGCATCGTGAAACGCCTTAAAGGAGTAGACCGTCTGCTGGAACACCTTGACCACGGGGATGCCGCGCACGTATTCGGTGCCGGTCTTATTCATCTTGACCAGCGCGCCCATGTAGGCCCTCATAAACTCGGCGCCCTTGCCGCTCATCATGGTGGCCATGGCGCAAAACGAAACGACGACCGAGATTAAGCATGCCGCGCCCAAACGCCAATCGAGGGCGAAAAGCAGCACGAGCAGGCCCACGACCATGGCGGTGGCGCCGGCGATATCGGGCAGCATGTGCGCGAGCAGCGTCTCGGTGGAGGCGGCGCAGCCGTCTACGATACGGCGCAGCTCACCGGTGGCGTGCGTGTCAAAGTAGCCGAGCGGCAGCTTAAGCAGATGCTCGCTCGTAGCCTTGCGGATATTGGACGCGCAGCGAAACGCGGATAGGTGCGTACACATGAGTCCCACGAAGTAAACCACAATGCTCGCCAGCGCAAACCCCACGGCCCACCAGCCATACGTCGCGATGCCGCAGGCTTCGCTCCAGTTAGGCGCCACGGCGATAAGGTCTCGCGCAATACACCAGATACACACGTACGGGCCAAAGCTCAGTAGCTGCGAGAGCGCCGAGAGGGCCATGCCCAAATATGTTAGGAATTTACGGTCACCGGCATATGCAAGCAGCTCGCCGATGCCGCCACCCTCCTTTTTTGATCCCTTTGCCATGAGATTCCTTTCTAACGGCTTGAGAGTTAACCGTTAGAAACTTATCATTGGCGTGTTAGCCAAGGCACACAATCGAGCCAGGCGTGGACGTTTCCGCAAAGGAAGGGGACGCTTTTGAAAATGCGGCAGGCAGCAACCGATATAACCGAGCTCTACGCACCGCAATTTGAGCAGTTTGGCCTGCAGCTTTCCGGCAAGGGCGCCGTCTTTACCGGTGAGGTGGCAAACGATCGGGCGCACGGACGCGCATGGATCATGCCCCTTTCCCCCACCTGCATCGTCATGGAGCATTTCATTACCCCGATGCACAACATGCACCTAGCCGAATACACGCCCGAACCGTACGCGTGCGTGAGCGAGGTCAGCGCGCCCACGCTCATATGCATGCCCAAGGCTGGCATAACGCCTGCGAACCTTAAGCCACTGCGCGGGCCGTGGCCGAACAGCGCGGTGTGCAGCTTTATCCAAGATAGCTGCGGCGAGGAGCTAAGTCCGCTGTTTGCAGGGCAGCTTTATCACTCGCGCTCGGTGCTCTTTTTGCCTGGATTTTTTGACGAACTGGAGCACCGCTATCCCACCGAGTTCGCGGGAATCTTCGAGGCGTTTGCCGAGCCATGGCACGAGGAGGCGACGTCTGCCATCTGCCACACGCTGCGTCGGATTAACGAGGAACGCGCCCGTACCGTAGGCGGACACGTCTATATGCAAGGCATCGTGGAGACCATGGTCGCGGAGCTCGCCTGTTCGCGCGCGGCCCACAAGCAGGCGCGGCAGGCGGCAGACACACGCGTCAGCATAACCATTGCCGAAGAAGCAACGGCAATGATTGAGCGCGCGCTCGACAAAGGCAGACGTGTGGGTATCAACGAGGTGGCCGAGAGGCTCTACACAAGCCGCTCCAAACTATGCGCCACCTTTAAGGCCCAAACTGGCGAGTCCCTGGGCGCCTACATTCGCAGACGCCGTATAGAGCGAGCACAGGACCTTTTGGCCGATAGCGCGCTCACGATAGCGCAGGTGGCAGAGCGTCTAGGCTACCCTCAGCAGGCCGCCTTCGCCCAAGCCTTCAAGCAACACACCGGCACCACCCCCACCGCCTGGCGCTCCCAACATATATAAAGAATGAAGGCGCCAACGGCGCCCTCATTCACCAAATTCAATCCAGCCCACCTGACCCGAACGGCCGAGTCGTCTGATCGTGGAAGCCCCGAGTCGCCGGGATGTTTGCTCCAAATGAGTTCCGCATGCAAAGAAGGCCACTAAATGTGGCCTTCGTCTTGCATAGGACTGTTTGAAATTTGGAGGAAATACCCCGGCGACTCGGGGCTTCCCCGGCCTCGCAGCTACGAGAGCGACGTTCTCAGCAACTCGTTGAAGAGCTTCGGGTTGCCCTTGCCGCGGCTCGCCTTCATGCACTGGCCTACCAAAAAGCCGATAACCTTCTGGTTGCCGTCACGATACTGCTGCGCCTGCTCGGCACAGTTTGCCAGTACCTCGTCCACGATCGGCTGCAGCGCGCCGGCATCGCTCACCTGACGCATACCGCGCTCGTCGACGATCTTGTTGGGATCGTCACCGGTCTGGGCCATGGCTTCAAAGACCTCGTGCGCTTGGTTGGAGCTGATGGCATCGGTCGCCAGCAGCTTAGCCAGCGCTGCCACCTGAGCCGGCGCGATGCCGGACTCGGCGAGCGACACGCCCGCGCTCTTAAGGTAGGCGATCATCTCGTTGACCAGCAGGTTTGCGACCGTCTGAGCCTCCTTGCCGGCCATACCGGCAGCGGCGGCCTCAAAGAAGTCGGCAAACTCAGGGTCGCCGGCAATCTGCTCGGCGTCAGCCGTCTTAATGCCAAAGTCGGCCTCAAAACGGACGCGCTTGGCATCGGGCAGCTCGGGAATCTCGCCACGGCAGCGGTCGATGAACTCGTCGTCCAGATCGAACGGCGCCAGGTCGGGATCGGGGAACAGACGATAGTCGTCTGCCGTTTCCTTCACACGCATGACCACGGTGCGCTTGCGGCTGGGCTCCCAGTGGCGGGTCTCCTGATAGATGATGCCGCCCTCCTCGAGCACCTCGGCCTGGCGGCAAATCTCGTAGGCAAGGCCGTCGTGCAGACTCTTAAACGAGTTGAGGTTCTTGAGCTCGGTCTTGGTGCCCAACTTGGTCTCGCCACGGCGACGCAGCGACACGTTGCCGTCGCAGCGCATGGAGCCCTTCTCCATGGAGCAGTCCGAAATGCCCAGCGTCACAAAGATGCGACGGAGCTTCTCCATAAACAGGCGAGCCTCCTCGGGCGTGCGCAGGTCGGGCTCGGTGACGAGCTCGATCAGCGGCGTGCCGCAGCGGTTGTAGTCGACGAGCGACTCGGCCGCGGCGGTAATGCGGCCCTCGGCACCGCCCACGTGGACCATCTTGGCGGCGTCCTCCTCCATGTGGATGCGCAGGATGCGGATGGGCACCGTGTAGGAGCCGTCCTCGCGACGCTCGGGCATCTGCAGGTTGGATGCATCGTAGCTGGCCAGGTGGCCGGCGCGCTGGTTGCCCTCGCGCATGGTCGACGTCATGGACGTGGACAGTCCCTCGGCGTTGGCCGAGGCGCTCGCCAGGCTCTGGGCCTCGGCCTCGCCAAACGCGCAGTCGGGGCGCTCGGCGGCACCGCGACCGGTCACGTCCAGGTCCAGGTGACCGTACATGGCAAAGGCGACCGGACCCTGCGTAGTCTGGAAGTTCTTGGCCATATCGGGATAGAAGTAGTGCTTGCGGTAGAACATCGAGTGGCGCTGGATCTCGCAGTTGGTGGCGAGACCGGCCTTGACGATGCTCTCGATGGCGCGCTTGTTGGGCACCGGCAGGGCGCCGGGCAGGCCCAGGCACACCGGGCACACGTTGGCGTTGGGCTCGTCATCGTGGCTGAGCTTGCAGTTGCAGAACATCTTGGTATCGAGTGCGGTGAGCTCGGTATGGATCTCCAGGCCGATCACAGCCTCCCAATCCTGCAGGACCTCGGAAAGCTCCTTCATTACAGCTCGCCTCCCTTCCCGGCAAAATCGGGCGCGACGGAAAGCGCGGGCGCACCCGTGGCGGCATCGGCAAAGCCGCGCTCCAGGGCGCGGGCAAACGTGAGCAGCTGACGATCCTTAAAGGCAGGCCCCACCAGCTGGGCAGAAACGGGCAGCTTGCTGTCCTCGCCCAGGCCCAGCGGCACCGAGATGCCACCGTTACCGCAGATGTTGAGCGAAATGGTGTACAGGTCGGAGAGGTACATCTGCGTGGGGTCGCTGATCTCGCCAAACTTAAAGGCCGTGCGCGGCGAGGCGGGCATGAGGATGGTGTCCACCTTGGCATACGCGGCGTCGTAGTCCTGCGTGATGAGCGTGCGGGCCTTCTGCGCGGCGTAGTAATACTTGTCGTACACGCCCGAGCTCAGCAGGTAGGCGCCGAGCATCTGACGGCGCTTGGCCTCGGCGCCAAAGCCGTGGGCGCGCGAAAGCGAGCTCTGGTCGGACAGGTTGGCGCAGCCCTCCTCCTGGTAGCCGTAGCGAATGCCGTCGAAACGGGCCAGGTTGGAGAATGCCTCGGCCGGGCCGATGACGTAGTAGGCAGCGATGGCGGCGTCCAGGTGCGGCAGGTCGACCTCGACCAGCTCGGCGCCCTGGTTCTGCAGCTCCTGGGCGGCGCGCTGAACAGCGGCCTTGACCTCGGGCGTCAGACCCTCGGCCTCCATAAACGCAGGGATGATGCCCACGCGCTTGCCCTCGATGCTGTCGTTGAGGTGCTCGGCAAAGTCGACGGCACAGTCCTGGCTGGTGCAGTCGTACGGGTCGTGGCCCGCGCCAGTGAGCGCGTTCATGGCCAGTGCGACGTCCTCGACCGTGCGGCCGAAGGGGCCCACCTGGTCGAGCGACGAGCCAAAGGCCACCACGCCGTAGCGGCTCACGGCGCCATACGTGGGCTTAAGGCCCACCACGCCGCAGAGCGCCGCCGGCTGACGGATGGAGCCGCCGGTGTCCGAACCCAGCGAGAGCGCGACCTCGCCCGCGGCGACGGCGGCAGCGGAGCCACCCGAGGAGCCACCGGGCACGCGCTCGGTATCCCAGGGGTTGTTAGTGCGGTGGAAGGCCGAGCTCTCGGTAGAGCTACCGAAGGCGAACTCGTCCATGTTGGCCTTGCCCATGGGCAGGCAGCCGGCGTCGAGCATGCGCTGGACGCAGGTGGCGGTGTAGACGCTCTGGTAATCCCCAAGCATGCGGGAAGCGCAGGTAGTGCGCGTGCCCACGAGGTTCATGTTGTCCTTGATGGCCAGCGGCACGCCCGCGAGCGGGGGCAGCGGCTTGCCGGCGGCACGGTCGGCATCCACGCGCGCGGCGGCCTCGAGCGCGAGCTCGGGCGACACCTGCAAAAATGCCTGGACCCCGTCCTCGCGCGCCTCGATGGCAGCAAGGGAGGCCTGGGCCACCTCGGTAGCGGTAAAGTCGCCGGCGGCAACGCTCGCGGCGATCTGGGCGGCGGTAAGGGAATCGAAGCTCTGCGCCATTACTCGCTCTCCCCCTCTCCCAAAATGGACGGCACGCGGAAGTAGCGGTCACGCGCGCTGCCGGCGTTCTCCAGCGCAACGTCGAGCGGTAGGTCGCGCTCGGGCTCGCGCAGGTCATCGCCCATCACGTTGGACAGGCTTCCGATGGGATGGAACGTGGGCTCCACGTCGGGCAAGTCATATTGCAAGACGGGCTCGAGCATCTGGACGGCGTCGTTCATGTAGGACGTCATCTGGGTGAGCTCGTCATCGGTCAGTGCGATCTTTGCGTACTCGGCGATGCCGCGCACGTCTTTCTCGCTGAGTGCCATAGGCGCTCCCTTCCGCATAACAGTTAAACCGCTCTAGTATACAGGGCAACGCCGGCTTGGAGCAGGCGCTTTACCCAAATGCAGCGAAAACGTAACGAGGACGGCGGATTGGCAGGGCGCGGTTCGACGGTTCTGTAGCGAAAACCGTCCCGCCCACAACCAAAACCGTCCCAACATTCGACGTTTTTCGCCAAAATCGCGATTTTCATCGAATGTTGGGACGGTTTGGAAGCCCCGACCACCACAAAAGGTGCCTGTCCCCATTGTGGTGGTTCCGAACAATGGCTATGCCGAGGCCTTGGCCTTGAGGCGTTTTCGGATCGCGTGGATGACGATGTCCAGCAGCAACAGCACAATGGCCACAACCACGATGAGCACGGCAAACTCGCGCTTGCCCCAGTGGCGGCCGGCAAGCGACTTTTGCTTGTCGACGTCCTTCTTGTTGTACTTGGTGCGCACGCAATGCACCAGCAGGCGGTGGTCGTTCACGCCATAGGGCGTGCAGGTGACGAGCGTCACCTTGTCGGCTCCGGGCTCGATGGTCAGCGACTCCATCTCCTCGGGCAGCACGACCTCGGAGTCGACCATCTTGTAGGCGAGCGTCTTGTTCATGGTGTGCAACAGCACCAGGTCGCCGGGCTCCAGCGAGTGAATGTCGTCGAACATGCTCAGGTTGCGCATGCCCGAGTGCGCGGTGAGCACGCAATGCGTCGAGCTGCCGCCCACCGGTAGGCTCGTGCCCTCCAGGTGGCCGACGCCCGCCATAAGGACTTCCTCGCTCGTGCCGTGGTAGATGGGCATGCTTACGTCGATGGAGGGGATCTCGACCCAACTCATCATGGGGTCGCGGTCAAAGATGAGCTGCTGATCGTAGGGCTCGATCTGGTCGGCGGGAAGCTCGGTGGCCTCGCCAGCTAGCTGCTCGTTAAAGGAGCGCGCCTGAAGCAGAATGCGCTCGCGTTCCTCTTCGGAAAGCGCATCCACCGTGCTGGACACGGTGCTGATCTGGTTGAACACGCCCGAGGCCTCGAGCCGGTCCAAGATCCACGGCCAGGTCATAAGGCCCACGCCAATAAGGATGATGACGATGGTGATGAGCCGGTCGGCCCAACGCGGCAGCCGCTTGCGACGACGCTTAGGCTTTGGTTGAGGTTTGGGCTGGGGACTTGAGCCACCGTTGTCCACGGCGTTATCGCCCTTCATGTGTTTGGCGCCCTGCACCATCGCCGGTCACTCCTTTACAGCTCATGTTGTCTAAACAAATAATAGCCGATTCGCTAGCTCATGCGCCGGACAACGCAGCCTGGCAGCATTGCACAGCGCGAGTATGGGCCCGCATTTGAGTTTTCAAAATGTCCCGAATCGGTGGGGCGATTCGGGATACAATGTCAATAGGAAACGACGCACCCCGCGTAAGTGTACGAGAGCGCGGGCGGCCTAGTTTTCAGTTTTTGTTAAATGCCCGGGATCCGACCCCCGGGCATTCTTATTTGCGCTTGCGGCGCAAATGCCGTCCACCGTCCGCACCGCGCGTGCGCCTACGGACCTTAAACCGAACTTCATACGAGTCAAGAAACGCGATGACGAACGAGCCCACCGCCGCGAGGGCGGCGAGCGCGTTAAGGAATTTCAGCATTTGGGGACCTCCGATCGAGTCGTCGGCCGCCCGCGCACGGGATGCGTCGCAAGGGTTTTTTACTGCGAGTGCATGCACCCGCAGCTGCTAAACGCAATAATTGCAAACATTTGTTCGATAGTTACACACACGGTTCCTCGTCCAGCGGAGCCTGGCCGCATTGTCCGGGTTTGCCCGACGTGTTTGCGTTTTCAAATGTCCCGAATCGGCGGGGCGATTCGGGATACAATCGTTACAGGAAACGACACGCCCCGCGTAAGTGTTCGAAAGCGCGAGCGAGCAGTTTCCGGTGTTGTTAAATGTCCGGACTCCGAACCACGGGCATTTTAATTTGCACGCGCGGCGCAAACGCCTTCTACCGTCCGCACCGCGCGTGCGCCTACGGACCTTAAACCGAACCTCATACGAGTCAAGAAACGCGATGACGGATGAGTCCGCATCGGACGGTGGAGGCTGCCTGTGTTGTCCAAAAAGAACGGGGCAAACTCCAGTGCGGAGTCTGCCCCGAAAAGAGAATGGCAAAGCAAGAACGTAGATAGACGAGAAAAGTGTCCGCAAGTCTCATGGCCATCACATCCCACCTGCCAAAGGGATGGGTGAGTGAGCGCTACTCCTGCTCGGACTCCTCAGCCTGCTTACGGCTGCGGATGAGGTGCGCCACGCCGATGCACAGCACCGCGCCACCAGCGATCCAAGTGAAGGTCACACCGTTAAGACCGGTCAGCGGGAGGCCGGAACCCTTCTTGTTCTGGACGGTGACGGGGATCTCGGTCGAATCAACTTTTTTATCGAGATCAGTGGTAACCATATCAGAGGTGTCAGTTACCTTGAGATTCGTCAGTTTACCGGTTGTCGGATCGTACGTAGGCGTCACCGTAATTTCGAAGTCTGCGATGGTGTTGTAGCCTGTAGGCGTCTTGCTCTCAGAAATCAGATATGTGCCTGCAACAAGGCCAGGAATAGAGACCGTGTTATTCGTTCCTGTGGTTTCAAACGTATAAGCTTTGTTCTCGTCATCGGTGAAGCTGCCGTCTTGCTTCAGCCATTTAGCGACTTCTTTAGACGCCCCTTCCTTGATCATTTTGACCTTAAAGCCAGCAACGAGATTTGCACTCGAATCATTCGGATCGGTCTTAGTGATATTGAAGCCGAAGACATAGTCGGTGACTTCCTTTGATTCGGAAGTGCCGGTACCCTTAGGCGACATAGGATCGTTGGAATAGACAAGTTTGACCTTGTTGGTGTTACCGGCAGCCGTGTATTCGGCATCGCTGGTGAGCTGAGCCCGATAGGTCACAACGACCTTGGAGGTTCCATCAAGAGTCTCACCCACGGAATTTGCAGCAGCCTTGAGATCCTCGAAGGAGACCTTCAAATCTTGACCTGTCTTATTGTTTGAGTCGTCCGTAGTATCCGTAACCGTCGCGGTGTAATTGCCAGATGCGTCAATCTTTTTGCCATTGATAGCAACAACAATAGAGCTCTGATCTGCCTTCAGTCCAACAGAGAGATGGTCCTGGAACTCATACTGGTACTTATCATACGTGGCAATATTGGCCGCAACAGTACCAGTCAACTTGTAGTCGATTACCTGCCCAATCCAGGCGTCGCCCACGTTCTTCCAGTCATCCGTTGTAGCGTTATTGGCCGTCTTGCCCTTAGTGTCATCGAGAATCTGCTTATTGACCGTAGGAATGCTGGTCTTCTCGGTAACGGTCACGCTGCTACCGCCGACAACGGCGAAGATGGGCGAGGTACCCGTGTTCTTCTTTGCCGCTTCGGAAGTGCTAAGGGAAGACTCATCGGTCAGGAACAGGTAGTAACCCGTCTTGGGGGAATTTTTATCATCGTTAGGCACAGTAAAACTATCGCCTGCCGAGAACGAATTGCCCGTAGCTTCAACGTCCTTTTTAACAATAGCGGCAATCTTGTTGAGAAGGTGATCCTTATTAACAACAGTCTCAGGAGTAGTGCCGGTAACGTTCTTAGTCAACCAATCGGCCACGTCCTGGGCGGTAACAATATCAGGTTTGGGATCAGAAGTCTTATACTTTGAATCCTCTTTAATAGCCTCGATGATGGCGTTCTGGGTCGAAGGGTCATCAATTGCCCACTCGACGTTGGAGACGATCTTATCAGTCGCCCCCTCCTCAGTCGGATCCACAACATCGGCCTTGAAAATCTGGTAGGCCTTGTACTTCACATCGCCGTTCTCAGTGTTCTTATTGATGGTGATGCTATTGGTCGTGGCAGCCGCCGCATCTGCAGCAAACGCCATGGTCACCGGCGCCATGACTCCGCCAAAGCTCAGCGCTGCCGTGAGGCCGGCCGTCACTGCCAGGCGGGCGATGTTCTTGCTCATGCTCATCTTCTTTTCCTCTGCTTTCTGCTTGAAATCCATTTGATCTAAAACCATCTGTCTGTGTCTAAGCATCTGCTTCGCTACGTCTCGCCCCGCTCTCTGTGGGGCTGCCAGCTACTCTTTATGGCTGCCACCTCCCCGCTTGACCAGGAGCGCGACCACGATGAGCGCGGCTCCGGCGACCGCTGCGGCGGCCGCGGCGTACATTGCCATATCGCCTGTCGAGGGCATGAAGCCTCCGGTGATAGTGCTAGGGGGCGTGCCGGTGGGCGTGTTGATGAGCGACGCCTCCAGGCTGCCCGTCGATCCGTCCGCGCTGTCGGCGCGCAGGGGCGACTCGGCCGTGATGGTGAGCTTGGGCTTGGCGGCGGCCACCTGGTCGACGTCCAGGCCCTCGGCCTTGACCGTCACGGAGCGCGTGCCCTCGAAGGCGGTGTAGCCCTTGGGCGCCTTGAGCTCGCGGACCTCCAGCTTGCCCGAGTCCACGCCCGAGACGGTCACGCGGCCGTCCTCGCCCGTGGTGACGGTGGCCTTGCCCTCCACATCCCACATGCCATCGGCCGCCAGCGTGCGGCCGCGGTCGTCGGTGATGCTCAGGACCGCCCCGGCAAGCGGCTTGTCGCCGTCGCTGCCGCGCTTGGTGAGCGCGAGATCCCAGGTGTAGGCCGTCGCGTCGTCGCTCGGCGTGCGGGTGAAGCCGGCGTCGCCGGACTGGTCGGCAAAGGGAGAGCGCGGGTAGCGCAGGTAGACCTCGTTGGGGTTGCCCTTGGCGATGCCGTGGTTGCACACGTTGTTGAGCGGCGCGTTGTACACGGCGACCACGCGGGCGCCCGCGGTGAAGGCGTCGGCCCCGCCGAGCGCGGCGATCAGGTCGCCAGTGCGCACGGTGAAGGTTCCGTCCGCGGCCACCTTGGTGGCGCACTGGGCCGTGATGTCAGTCCAGCCCTTGGCGGGCTCGGTGCCGGCGCGGCCGTCCTTACCGGTCTGGACGGCGTCAAAGCCGCCGTCCGCCCCGGCAGCCACGTACACGTGCATGCTCGCGGCGACCTTGGAGGGGTCGAGCCCCGCGCTCATGGTGTCGACGAACTGCACCGCGTAGGTGTCGTAGGCGGCAAGGCCCGCGGGAATCGTAGCCGAGAGGCGCCAGTACAGGTCGTCGCCGACCGTGGCGTCGGCGGCCTTGCCCCAGGCGGCGGTGCTGTCCTCCAGCACGTGCTTGGCCACCTTGGGAGTGGCGGCCTTGGGCTTGACGGTGACGGCGCTGCCGCCGACCAGAACCATGACCGGCGCGGTGCCGGCCTCGTTCTGGGAGATGGCGTCGTCGTCGGCGACGATGAGCCAGTAGCCACAGGGCAGCTCGGCCGCCGTGCCCGCGTTGAGGGCCACGGACACGGCGCCAGAGCTCCGGAGGGAACGAGCGAGCTGTGCGCTCAGCGCGCTCGTAAGGTGGGAATCGGTGTTGAGCCGCTCGGCAGCTTCCTGCGCGGTGGCCTGGGAATTGGGCATACCGGCGCTATGCAGCACAGGCAGCACGGCGTCGCGCACGGCGTCGCTTGCCCAGACAAGGTCGGTGGCGATTTTGGCATCGTTGTCGTCATCGATGACGTTGGCGCTAAAGATCTGGTAGGCGTTGTAGCTGCGCGCCACGGTACCGCCCACCGTGATGGATCCGGTCGTACTCGGCGCGGCCTGCGCGGATGCGGGGAACACAACCGCGCAGATGCCGATCAGGAGGGCAAGCAGCGCAAACAAGATCGGGAAGGAGCAAACTTTCTTATTCACGACGCTCACCTCCCTTCGCATTCGCCTTGCGACGAATGTGCATCCAGGCCGCAGCAGCGCAAAGCACCGCCGCGCCGGCAAGGTACGTCAGAGTGACGCCCGACATACCAGAAAGGGGCAAAGAGGTGGAGTAGGTGTTGGTGAAGGTGGGGGTGGAGTCGTCGGTGAGCTTGTGATCCGTGGTATCGGCGTCTATCCACTCACCTTCGGAGTTAACGGTCCCCTTCCTGTAGGTCACCATACAGTCGATGGTTTTATTGGTGTTATCCGTTGCAACAACAGTGAACTTATAGACCGACTGGTCGAATTTGTAATGCGAGAAAATCGAGCTATCGTTCTTCTCACGCACGTAGTACGTGAAGGTCTTGGAAGCACCGCGTTTGGTGGTATCCCCACCCTCGAGTTTGCTCAAGTCATAGCTGACGGGATCAAAGATCAACGTTTGAGGATTCTTGCCCGTCGCAGAGGTTGTCACAGTCTTGCGACTATTTCCTTCGAACTTTGCATTATCCGCAAACTCGAGCGTAAACTCTTTCATTTCGCTGCCCTTAACGACCTTAGTCGCCTTAGGAGTCCAGGAGCCTCTGGAGGTGTACGGAGTGTACTTGTTGGTAAAGGTCTTTGATCCATCGGAGTTGGCAATCGAATAATAGCCATCTTCACCCAGTTGTACATTGCCCGGCTGATTGTTTGAATCTTCGGGGTGTTTGGTCGCACTCACATTTGCAATCGTGTAATTGTGGACGTAAAGCGGCACATCCTCGTTTGGACTATCCTTTTTCGGCACATTCATGAGCAGAGTCGTGCTGTCGCCGAGCTGTACCTCGATCTCGTACACGGTGTGGTCGTACTCAATGCCAGAGACTCCACCGGTCTGTTCGACCAAGTAGTATGTAATCTTGTTAGCCTCAACAGTCTTATCAATGAACTGTTCACCCAGGTCAAAAGTGATGTTGCCTTCAGCGTCATTCTTGACAGACCCAACTAAGGTGCAGCCACCATTGTTGAATTCACCCTTGCTCCAAGAAGGCATCGTCGCGCTGCCCGAATCTTTGCGATAGACCGCGAAGGAGAACTCCCCATCTTTGAGGTCGCGGCCGAACAGCGCCTTGGTCGCCTTTAGCTTAAGGCTTGGGTAGACATACGTATCCGCAGGCTGGCCCAGGTACAGGTCGCCGTTCGACATGATGCCACCGCCATGATCCCAGGAATAATTTCCGGTGATGAAGGTTGTAGCAGCTTTCTGCGCAGCCGTCGCCTCATCGCTTCCGGCTTGAACACCCGAAGTCAGACCGATGCTCTTATAAATCTGCACGCCGCCATTGGCGGGGATTTTGATGGCATCTTGAAGCTCTTTGCTCCCCGAATACTGGGCGTCTCCACCGCCGAGCATCTTGCCGATTACCGCTGCGAGCGGTTCCGTATGACCGTCCTTTGCCGCAAGGAAGAAATCGGCATGGCCGTTCTTGCGGAACACCTCCGACTTGTATGCATCTTCATCTTGATTCTTACCGCTACCGCCACCTGAAAGATGGGGCGTACCTTCATTACCGGAATTGTCCCCTGGTTTGTAAGCATTTTTTTCAGCATGGTTATCGCCATCATAATCAGCGCCGGCAGACGAATTACCAAAGATCGCCGTGCCGTCGGTGTTCGTTACCAACGTCTTGCCTGTCGGGCAGACTGCAACGCCACCGCCGTAACCGCCTGCGGTATTACTACTTATATAGGAGTTGTAGACAAATAATCTACCAGCAGTATATTCCTTACCCGCATTCGAGTTTCCCTGGACAAAGATACCGCCGCCGCCCCAGTCAAAGCGAGACATACAGTGGTTGTTTGTAATGTAGACTTTGCTCGTAGTGCCGCTAATCATCGCGTCGACCATCTGGCCAACGCGAACGCCGGCGCCCTCAGATCGATAGCTTACGTTAGAGGCAATAATTCCTCCCGTGATATTCAGCCATGCCATTCCCGTACGAGGCTGTTCATTTCGATTCACATCGGTAACGTAAACGCCGCCGCCAGCTTCCTCGGAATAGTTGCCAGTAATCTGGCCACCAGAAATGGTGACATGGGCGCCGTTATTGGCAGCAAGCCCAGCGCCGCCGTGGTCACCATTGCCATCTTCGCCGCAGAATTTAGCCATTTTATTGTTCGTGATGTAACCACCGGAAACAGTAACGCTGCCACCGGAGGCCATGATGCCACCACCATAGCCAGCGGAATCGCTTGCCCCATCGAATGTCGCGTTGCCCGAAATGACAGCGTTTCCAGAAATAGAAACGTTCGAGTAAGCCGAGTACACACCGCCGCCATTGGGTGCGTAATTTGCAGCGATAACACCACCGGTCAGATTAAGGGTCGAAGCAGCACCACTATAATTAGTTACTTTAATGCCAGCACCGTCAGTTCCCGTAGAGGCACCGCATACGTAGCCACCGCTCATATTGACGGTGGAGCCGTTCTCGGCATAGATGAGGCTGCCGACATTGCAGTCCTTATTCTGCGTAATAGCGCCACTTTCGAGGTTAAACGTGCCATGTTGGTAAACGTTAATGAGCCTCATCGTGGAGTTCTCGGTGACTCCAACAATTGCGCCCTTAATAGTCGCGTTGTACTCTTTGATCTTCTCAGTGGTATCTACACCACTTGCAGTCGATTCGGTTACGTAATAGGTAAGATCTTTCGGAACCCCATTAACGTCATAAGACATTATTGCCGTCTTGCCATAATTGTCAGGTGTCAGATGCTCGTCCTTATCTTGCAGCTGCTGGCCGTCGGCAACATTCTCCGGTACTTTCCCGGAATCCACGACCGTAAGCGTCGCATTATCTGCAATATCGAACAGCGGGCTGGCACCACTATTGTGCTTAATCTTGAAGCCATTTAAGTCCAAGGTGATCTTGGTGTTTGCCCCTAAAAGCCTAATTTCTTCATCGTACTCAATATCAGCAGCTAGCTCAAAAGTAGCAGCACCGTATTCATCGCGCAGACTCGGGTTACAGAGCTTTTTGCTCAGCTCTTCCCCGCTGCTAATTTTATGAGCCGATTCATTCCCTGCGGCAAGCGCGATTGCGCCTTCACCATTAGCGCCTTCTTCGGCAGGCTGCACAGCATCCCCGACCCCTGCGTCGTCCGACGGCTGATCGTCCTCAGTGGCAATGGCGTTAGACTCGTCACCCTCAATCTCGGCACTATTCTGCTTATTGGCATCCCCGCCAGTAGTGTTGTCTACATCAGTAGACTCACTTGAGGAACCCCCCCCCCTTACAGTTTTCTCGGTATAAACCGTCTGGGCATCGTTGGCAATGGCCTGCGAGATCGGAGGCATGACGAGCGACAGTACCAAGCTCAAGACAGAAGCTCCGCACAAAACACCCGCTATCACACGATGCGCCGCTTTATTACTTTGCTTAGATTTATTTGAATTTGCTGTCATCGATGCCTCCTCCCCAAGAGACCGCGATCCTGCTCTTTCGCTATCTAATCGGCACGCAGTCAATATTTATACGTGCCTTACATTGGTAAGTTTAGCCATTGTTTAAACATGTGGGGCGTCAATTTCTTGCAATTTTGCGTCAAACAATCTTTATTCTTGACAATTGCTCAAAGTATGCATTGTTTTATTGAATTCTCTTTTTTTAAAAACCGCAGGTAGATTTGTTGTCTACTTTAGGTAATTCATGCTTTGTTGTTATTTGTACAACATTTTATTTTTAGTAGTATATTCTGCGAGCGGTCGATTCGTAGCTGTAAACGGTAGAGCGTTTGCCTGCTCTGACAACCTGCCAGCTAGATGGCCTATTAGTGGCGACCGGTATATATCATGATGTTTATACATCAACATTTAAGTTCGCGGGAAACTACCCCGGCGCAAATAGCGCCCCGCTCGCCAGTCTTAGAACAAACCGCCACAAAGGTGCCTGTCCCCTTTGTGGTGGTCCCCCCGCGCTACAGCAGATGCTCCTCGATAAAGATCGCGATGCCGCCTTTGTCGTTGCTGGCGGTTACAAAATCGGCGGCAGCACGGGTGGCATCGCTGCCGTTTGCCATGGCCACGCCCACGCCGGCGTCGGCCACCATGCAGGTGTCGTTATCGGCATCGCCAAACACGCAGATGTTCTGGAGCTCCATGTCGTTGAGCTCCGCCACACGCACAAGGCCGCGCGTCTTGGACACGCGCGGGTCCAAGAACTCGTAGAGGCGCTGCGTGGTTTGCAGGGCGGCCGCCTTGACGGTGTCGTCGGCAAACATCGATGCGCGCTCGATGACCTGCGGCATCACCTCGGGCGCCATGGTAAACATCACCTTGGGCTGCGGTTCGCGCAAGAACTCAGCAAAATCGACCACCTGGTAGGGTACGCCATCGACCTGCGACAAGTGCTCCACGCACGCATTGCTCTCGGGAACGTAGAACACACCGTCTCGGGGGCAAACGGGCGTTGCCGGAAGGTCCGCCATGTGTCTGCAGATGCGCGCGATGGTCTCGCCCGGCAGCGGATAGCTCAACTCGTTGATGTCGTGCGCCCGGTCGATGACCTCGGCGCCACCGCAGCCCACCAGCACGTCCACCAGGCCTTCGATGCCCCAGAGCTCGTACATGGCCTCGGTCGCGTGGGCGTCGCGCCCGGTGCACAGGCCAAAGAGCACGCCGCGCTCGCGCAGGGCGCGAATCGCCGCCACGGTGCGCGGGGACACCGTGTGCTGGCTCGTGAGCAGCGTGCCGTCGATATCGCAGAACACGGCTTTGATGTGGCTGAAGGTGGTGTCCATGGGAGCCTTTCTGGGTTGCGTGGCGGTGTGGGATGTAATCGAGAGTGGCGTACATGGTATACCAAGGCGCGGGTCGTTGGGGCCCGACCGCCACAAAGGTGCCTGGCCCCTTTGTGGCGGCTTGCAGTGCTCAAAGCCCAGCACAATCCATCACAACATTCGGCGTTTTTCGGCAAAATCGCGATTTTCATCGAATGTTGTGATGGTTTCTTACCGTTCTGCAGCACGATCCAAGTGTCCGCGTCCAAACAGTAGCAGCGCTGCGGGGACCGCCGTTACGACCAAGCCCGCTCCCACGAGCGTCTGCTGCACGCCAAATGTTGCCGCCAGCCACGGGGCGATCGCCAGCGGGGCCACGCCGGCGAACATGTTGCCAAAGCCCATGACCGAGTTAACGCGGCCGAGCTGCTCGAGCGGGGCCGTCGTTTGCACGATGGTGTTATGAAGCGGGTTGACGACGCCCCAGGCCACGCCCAGGACGATCTGACCAATAAGGGCCACACCCACGTACGACGTGCCCACGTAGAGCAGGCTTCCCAGGCCTACGGACATAAGCGCCACGAGCAGCGTTTTAAGGCTGACGAGGCGCGGCGGCAAGCGGAGCGCGACCGCAGCGCCCAGCACCGCGCCCACGCCGGAGGCCGACGATAGCCAGCCCATCCACTCGACGCCGACGTGCAGGACGTCGCGATAGAAGAACGACTCCAGCGGATCGAAGGCTCCGTAGCCAAAGTTCGAAAGGAAGATGATGCAGAAGAGCAGGGCGAGGACGCTGTTGGTGAAGACCGTCTTGATGCTGGTCGCGAAGGTGGCACGGGCGGACGTGTTGGGGTTGGAGCTTTGGCCCGCACGCTCCCCTTCCTCCGCCGAATCGTTGTTCGCTTGCCCGGCGATGTGGCCCGCCTGCGGTCTAAAACCCCAGCCGGCGATGAGCGCCAGCACGGTAAAGAGCATCATGAGCACGAACACCGCGCGTGACGATGCTGCCGCAGCAACAAAGCCGCCTAGCGTGGGGCCGACGATGATGCTCACGTTAGAGAACATGGTGATGGCAGAGTTGATGTCTTTGAGCTCGACGGGGTCGTCGGTGAGGTAGGCCGGATAGGACGTGGCGATGGGTTGGGCGAACCCCATTACAAAGCCCAAGAGTACCGCGCCGGCAAGGACTGTTCCGGTCGCGCTGCCAAAGGCGATGATTGCCGCGCCCGTTGCCAGCGTGTCGACGATGCTCAGCAGAAAATGGCGGCGCGGACCCCAGGCGTCGAGCGCCGCACCGCCCGCAAAGGATCCCAGGATCACGAAGACGTTCATAAACAGGACGGCCAGCGACGTCGCGACGACCGAAGCGCCGTCCGCATAGGTGAGCGTTCCGATAACGCCGATAAAGTAGCTGGTCTGGAAACCGGTGTAGATCAGAAAGCGCATTGCCACCAGGCGCTTAGCCTGCGCGGACTGCGAAGGTTGAGGTTTTGAGAGAAGAGATGCGAGCATGGAGACTCCTTGTTTCATACGAATGCGGACGGCGGGCATTCGCCACCGTCTATCGAATCAATCAATCCGCATGAAACATTAAGGACGCATCGAGCCCCTTCTCTCCGTTTTTCGCCCGTCATGAACTACTTGGTAGATTGTAAGGCATGTCCCACACATCTACCAAAGCAAAACACCACAAAGGTGCCTGGCCCCTTTGTGGTGGAAATGACGTTTGCCCAGATAAAACCTACCAAAATAAACCTGTCCCTTTTTGGCAGGTTTTAGGCCAGATGATCTTGGATAAGGTCGCAGATGGCTCGGGCGTCGTTGATGTTGATGGCTCGGGTCGCAAAGCCGGCGTCGAAGGCCTGGCGTGCCAGGGCCTCGTTGCAGGCAAGGGCCAGCGTGCGACCGTCGACCAGGTCGAGTGAGCTCTTGCCGCGCAAACGGTCGACACCGGAGCGCGCGACCACGATATTGTCGAAGCCCTCGGTCTTGTAGCCCTCGATAATCACCACATCGACGTCGTTGTAGCGCGACAGCAGTTCGCGCGCGGGCATCTCGTCCTCCTCGCGCGTGTCGGCGTACTCCGCCCAGCGCGTGGCGCAGATGAGGCCCACGTGTTTGGATCCGGCCTGGTGATGGCGCCAGGTGTCCTTGGCGGGCACGTCGATATCAAAGCCGTGATGTCCATGATGCTTGAGCGAACCCACGCGCAGGCCACGGCGGGTAAGCTCGGCGATGACCTTCTCGACAAGCGTGGTCTTGCCCGAGTTCTGGTAACCGATAAACGCGATGGCGGGGACGGCGGGCGTGGGGGCCGCGGGCACGGCCGGGGCGGATGCGCTCGCAGGCGCGGCACCATCGGCAGCGGTTGCCTCTGCAGCAGCAGCTTGACGCTCCGCGCGATCCCACACGCCCGAGCGGCCGCCCTCCTTGTGCAGCAGGCGCACGTCGACGATTTCCATGCCGCGGTCTACTGCCTTGCACATGTCGTAGATGGTCAGGCACGCGGCGCTCGCTCCGGTCAACGCCTCCATCTCGATACCCGTCTTGCCCGTCACGCCCGCCGTGACCAGCACGTGAAAGCCGACCTGCCCGTCCGAGCGCGCCGGCGCCCAGCCCTCGGGCACGTCCTCGGCAGGCATTCCTGCCGGAGCGATGGGCTCGATATCGCACTTGCTCTTGGTGATGAGCAGCGGATGGCACATAGGGATGATGTCGCTCGTGCGCTTGATGGCCATGATACCCGCCACGCGCGCGCAAGCGAGCACGTCACCCTTTTTGGCGCGGTCCTGCAGCACCATCGCCTGCGTCTCGGGATGCATGAGGATGGTGCCCTCGGCAATGGCGATGCGGTGCGTCTCGGCCTTGTCAGATACGTCGACCATACGTACCTCGCCCTTGGCATCCACGTGCGTCAGCTCGTCGCGGCGGGCGTCGCGGGCAGAGTCGACGACGTTATTGCTGGCGGTCGGCTGTGCGGTCGCGGACGCGGCGTCTTTGCTGGCTACCGCAGCTTTATGGGCAGACATTGCGGCCCTGCGAGCGGCCTTGGTGGCATCGGCGTACCTGCTCTTGGCCATATGATCATCCTCCGATTTGGGACATAAATCGTTGCGTGCCCTCAATTATCGCGTGTTCCTGCGGTTTGTGGGCCACGGCATCGCGCCAAATCGAAAGCACCTGCATATCATCACCGCGGCGTAGCGCCTCGCGAACCGAATACTCGGCATCGCTGAACAGGCAGGGGCGCACGCTGCCGTCGGCCGTCAGGCGCAGACGGTTGCAGCTCGCGCAAAAATGGTTGGACATGGCGCTAATGAAACCGACCGTGCCCGCCGCACCCGGAAAGCGCCAATAGCGTGCGGGACCGGCACCGGCAGGAGCGTCGTTGATGTCGAGTGGCTCAAGCTCGCCCAGGCCAGCTGCGGCGGCGCCGACATTGATGCGTGCCCGCAGCTCGTCGCTCGGAACGGTGTCACTCGCATCCCACAGCGCCGGATTGAGCGCGGGCGCATGCGGGTCCACAGCGCAATGCGAGCTCGTGTGCTCGTCGCCGATGGGCATGTATTCGATAAAGCGCAGGTGGATGGGGCGGTCGACGGTCAAGCGCGCGAGGGTCGCCACATCCTGGTTGAGCCGGCGCACCACAACGCAGTTGACCTTAACGGGCTCAAAGCCCCAGGCCAGCGCCGCATCGATGCCCGCCATGGTCTGCTCGAGCCGACCCAGGCGCGTTATCTTTCCAAAGAGCGTAGGGTCGAGCGTGTCGAGCGAAATGTTGACGCGGTTAAGACCGGCATCTTTGAGCTGCGGCGCCAGCTTGGGCAGCAGGGCGCCGTTGGTGGTGAGCGAGATGTCCTCGATCTGCGGGATCGCGCGGATGTCGCGAATAAGCGGGATGATACGGCGGCTGACCAGCGGCTCGCCGCCCGTCAGGCGTACGCGGCGAATGCCCTCCCCCGCCACCAGGCGCACAAAGCGGGCGATTTCCTCGGCACTGAGCAGCTCGTCGTGCGCGCGGGGCGCCACGCCATCGGCAGGCATGCAATAGATACAGCGGAAATTGCACTTGTCAGTCACGGCAATGCGCAGGTAGTTGATATCGCGGCCAAAACCGTCATGTTGCGTGCGCTCGTCCACGCAATCCTCCCCTCGCGCAGGCCATTATTCTTCAGGGAATATAGTACCGCACACGGGAACCGGGTCGACACGCGTACGACAGGGCATGCCATTCGAGTAAGAAGGGCTTCCCGAGCCCATCCTCAGCATTCAAACCGTCCCAACATTCGACGCTTTTCCCGATATTGGCAAAAAACGTCGAATGTTGGGACGGTTTAGGTGTTCGCAGGACTCGGAAGACAAGCCGACGCCCCTAAAGACCGCCCTCCCAGTGCCGAATCACGAATTCTCGCAGGTCGTTCTGCCGCTTTTGGAACGCTTCGCTTCGGTCGCACTTAAGGCCCATAGCGAGTGCGATGGCGTTCATCGCCCGGTGCAATTGCAGCTGATGGGCAAACTGAGTCCCGGTGAGGACGATCATCCTAAAGCCCAGCGCGCTCAACACGGTCATGCGCTCCGCATCCGACGCGCTGCGCTGTTTATCAAGGTGGTCCGAGCCGTTGTATTCAATCCCCGTACCACTCGCAGGCGCATATACGTCGATCTCGAAATACCCGGCCTTTGCGAGATACTTGAACTCATTGGGAACATCGACCCGATGGTTGAGCTCAACCTTGGCGTATCCCAGCCCTCCCTGGGAACGTTTTGCTACGACCATGATTGCGGTGGCCGTCTCCATGGGCGATCGCGCGCCATCGTGCACGCGCTTGAGCACGGCGGCCGCACGTGTAGCCCCCTGACGAGATCGGTTCTCATTGCAATAAGCGATCAAGTCGGCAACGGTATACCTCTGCCCCATCTCGATATAATCGCCTGACGACAAATGATTCAAATGGTATCGGGCGCAGATTTCATACCCATATTCCAGCTGCTCGGGCCTACTCATCCACGAACCCGCCTGGACGAAGCACATGGCCTCATCAACCACCAAGAGACCCTCTGCCACCTCGATAAGATGGTCCGAAGGTATGGGCGCCCCAAACACGTGGCGTCGGAGACCCGCCGGCCGAGAGCGTTCAAAATCGAAGCCAACCAGCGTGTCGATACGATCGAGCTCCTCATGCGGAATGCCAAGTGAGGCCAGGTAGTCAGCAACAATCTCGACCGCCGTAGATATTCTCAGCCCCTTGGCATCTAACCCCAGTTTGGGCAGATCCGCGGTCGACTGCACCTCGTCGGCGATCGAGTCCTCATCGTATAGACTGCTTGCTCGCGAAAGCGGCTCAGATGGGCGCGCCACGTTGTGGTACAGCCAGGCAGTCTTATGGGACAGGACGATCGGCAGGTCCATGAGCCCTCCAATGGGTCGGATAACCAACCTTATTCCCCTGCTCGCGGATTCGCACACCTTTACATGCAAGTTAGCGATTCCACCCGATCGGATGACAGAAAAACCGTCCCAACATTCGATGCTTTTTCTCAAAATCGAGAAAAACATCGAATGTTGGGACGGTTTGAGGCGGGGTGAGGAGCATGGAGGGCCGAAACACCGTGCTCAAACGGGTTAATCTAGCTCCTTTAGGCCATGCGCCAGCTGCCAATATTCACCGTGCTGGGCGAGCAGTTCCTCATGGGTGCCGCGTTCGATGATGCGACCGTGTTCGAGGACCATGATGGCGTCGGCGTCGCGGACGGTGGACAGGCGGTGCGCGATCATAAACGTGGTGCGTCCGCGCATGATGCGATCCATGCCGCGCTCGATGAGCTTTTCGGTGCGCGTGTCGATGGAACTTGTCGCCTCGTCCAGGATGAGCACCGGCGGGTCGGCCACGGCCACGCGCGCGATGGCGAGCAGTTGGCGCTGGCCCTGTGATAGGTTGGCACCGTCGGCCGTGACCGGCGTGTCGTAGCCTTGCGGCAGGCGGCGGATAAACGAGTCGGCGCAGGCGGCCTCTGCGGCGGCGCGCACTTCCTCGTCGGTCGCGTCGAGCTTGCCAAAGCAGATGTTCTGCGCAATGGTGCCGCTAAACAGGTGCGTGTCCTGCAGCACAATGCCGAGCGACCCACGCAGGCTGGCCTTGGCAATGTGCTTGACGTCGATGCCGTCGTACGTGATCTCGCCGTCATCGACCTCGTAGAAACGGTTGATGAGGTTGGTGATGGTCGTCTTTCCGGCGCCCGTCGAGCCCACAAACGCAATCTTTTGCCCCGGCTTGGCAAACAGGTTGAGATCCGTGAGCACGCGGGTGCCCGGCACGTAGGAAAAGTCCACGGCATGGAAGCGCACGTCGCCGGCAAGCGGAACCAAGCCGCACGTGAGCTCGGTACCGTCGGCGGCCACCGCGCGGCCCGACTCATCAACGGCAGCCACGTCATGCAAGTGCCCGTACGCGCCCACGCCTTGGCCCTCGGGAATCTTCCACGCCCACGCGGCGTCGCCCGTCTGCACCAGCTCCACGCAGCCCTCGTCCACCTCGGGCTCAAGATCCATGGCGGCAAACAGGCGCTCGGCACCGGCCAGCGCGTTGAGCAAGAAGTTGCCCAGCTGCGTGAACTGGTTGATGGGCATGGCCGCCTGACGTACAAAGACCAGGTAGCTCGCGAGCGCGCCCACGTCGGCCAGGCCGTTGATGCAGAGCATGCCGCCCGCCACCGCGACGATCGCATAGTTGGCATACCCGATCACCACGGTCATGGGCACCATCGAGTTGGCGTAGGCCTGCGCGGCGCCACCGGTGCGGCGCAGCTCCTGGTTACGTGCGTCAAAACCGGCAACGTTAGCCTGCTCGTGGTTAAAGACCTTGATGACCTTTTGGCCCGAGACCATCTCCTCGACATATCCGTCCAAGTCGCCGAGCGATGCCTGCTGGGCGGCAAAGAAACGCTTGGAGCGAATACCCGAATAGCGCGCGTACAGCACAATGGCCGCGTCGCACACAAGCGTGATAATCGTGAGCTGCCAGTTGAGGATGATGAGCATGGCCGTGGTGCCGATGACCTGGATGGTCGCCTGAATCACGTTGGCAAAGCTGTTGTTGAGCGCCTCGGAGACCGTGTCAACATCGTTGGTGAAGAAGCTCATGATGTCGCCCGAGCGCGTGCTGTCGAAATAGCTGAGCGGCAGCGTCTGGATATGCGCGAACAGGTCGCGGCGAATGTCGGACACCACGCGCTGGGCTGCGCGCACCATGATCTGCGAGTAGCCCAGGGCCGAGAGCACGCCCGCGGCGTAGATGATCGCCGTTAGGATGACCTGCTTGGCGAGCAGTTCCTCCCCGCCCGTAGCCAGACCGTTGACGATGGGGCGCACCATATAGGTGCCGGCAAGGCTCGCGATGGCGGCGATAGAGGCGAGCACACCCACCGCGAGCAGCGAGAACTTGGCGTGGCCCATGTAGCTGAGCAGGCGGCGGAGCGTCTGCCCCAGATTGGCCGGACGGGCCTGAGCGGATGTCTTAGGCATGGCGCTCACCTTCTTTCTGAGCCTGAAGCGATCCCCACGCAACGGAGGAAAACGGATCATCCGCGCCGTCAGCGTCGCCGGCATCGTCCGCGTCCCCCGCAAACTCCATCTGCGAGGCGTAAATCTCCTGGTAGATGTTGTCGCCCGCCAGCAATTCCTCATGCGTGCCCACGCCGTGAACACGCCCGTCGTCCAGAACCACAATGCAATCGGCATCCATCACGCTCGCGATGCGCTGGGCGATGATGATCACGGTCGTATCGGGAATCTGCGCGATGTGCTCGCGGATCTTGGCGTCGGTCGCCATATCGACCGCGCTGGTGGAGTCGTCAAAAATGAGCACGCGCGGATGCTTGAGCAGCGTGCGCGCAATGCACAGGCGCTGCTTCTGTCCGCCCGAAACACCGGCTCCGCCCTGGCCCAACTCGCCATCCAGCCCGCCGATGCGGTCCAGGAACTCGTCCACGCACGCCGCGCGGCAGGCACGCAGCAGCTCCTCGTCGGTGGCATCGGGCGCGCCCCACCGCAGGTTCTCGCGCACCGTGCCCGTAAACAGCACGTTCTTTTGCAGCACAATACCCACGGCATCGCGCAGGGCAACCAGGTCGTAGTCGCGCACGTCACGCCCGCCCACGAGCACGGCGCCCTCGGTCGCATCGTACAGGCGCGCGATGAGCTGCACGAGCGAGCTCTTGCCCGAGCCCGTGCCGCCGAGCACGCCCACCGTGGAGCCCGGCTCAATACGAAGGTCGATATGCTCGAGCACATCCTCGGCAGCATCCGCGCGGTACTTAAACGACACGTCGCGGAACTCAACGCTTCCGTCGGCAACCTCGCGCACCGCCGCGTCTGCCGCAGGTGCCTGGATGAGCGATTGCTCGTCAATCACTCGCGAAATGCGCTCCACGCTGGCGAGCGCGCGCGTGAGCAGCAAAAACACGTTGGAGATCATCATGAGCGAGTTCATGATCAGCAGCACGTAGCTCATAAAGCCCGTGAGTGAACCCACGCCCAGCTCGCCGGCGATAATCATGCGCCCGCCGATCCACAGGATGGAGATGGCGGCCACATACATCGACAGTTGAAACACCGGCAGGTTGAGTACGGCGTTGCCAAAGGTCTTCGTCGCTGTGTGCGCGAGCTCGGTATTGACGGTGTCGAACTTGGCCTCCTCGTGCTCGGCGCGCACATACGCCTTGACGGCGCGCACGGCGGTGAGGTCCTCCTGCACCACGCCGTTGAGGTGGTCCATCGAGATCTGCAGCTGGCGGTAGAGCGGGCTCACACGGTAGGTGATGACGCCCAGCACGATCGCCAGTACGGGCAGGATAATCGCGAAGACCGTGGCAAGCGGGCGCGACAGCACCAGGGCATAGACCAGACCGACGATGAGCGTCACCGGTCCGCGCACCATGGGACGGAAGCCGTTGCCGATGGCGTTTTGGATGACGGTGATGTCAGTAGTCATGCGGGTGACAAGCGAACTGGCGTCGTAGTTGTCCAGATTGCCAAAAGCGAGCGTCTGGATCTTGCGATACTCGGCCTCGCGCAGGTTAGCGCCCAGCCCCGAGGCGACGCGAGCAGACGTGCGTGCATAGCCCAAGCCAAGTACCAGCGAAAATGCGGCGCATACCAACATATACGCGCCCTGCAACAGCATGTAGTTGATGTCGCCCGCGGGCACGCCCACGTCGATGATATTTGCCATGATGACCGGGATAAACAGCTCGAGCGCCGTCTCGGCCGTCACAAAGAACACGCCGAGTATGGCATCGCGACGGTATGCCCCCAGATAGGAAAACAAAATCTTGAGATTGCGCACGCAGGTTCATCCCCCATCAAACGTTGTTCGCAAACCCACGTATTATGGCGCGCCGTGCGGCGGTGTCAAGTGCTCCGAAATCGATTTCTGCAAGGCTAGTGCAGGCGCCATGCTCACAGGGCGCACGTCCGTATTCAATTAGAAATGAACGCGAGCGTGACTTTTTCGCCCTGCCGCCAACACCAACCTTGACTCTACAATCGTTGTAGGGTTTTCACTACACTGGTAGCAAAACAAACCCAGCCAGAAAGCCCCACCTATGGAACACGACCTCACACGCGGCAATGTCCTCAAGACCATCGCGGTCTTTGCCCTGCCTTATATGCTCTCGTACTTTTTGCAGATGCTCTACGGCATGGCCGATCTGTACATGATGGGGCAGTTTAGCGGCGCTGCCGGCATCACCGCCGTGGGTAATGGCGCGCAGACGCTCTATATCATTACCGTGACGCTCGTGGGCCTGGCCATGGGAACGACGGTCATCGTCGGCCACGCCGTGGGCTCGCGCCGCTTCGACCGCGCCGAGACCGCCATCGGCAATACCATCACGCTGTTTATGGGCGTCTCGGTGGTGCTGGCCGCTGTCCTGCTCGCACTGTGCCCGCAAATCGTGGCGCTCATTGGCACGCCGCCCGAAGCGGTCGAAGGCACCGCCGCCTACCTGCGCATCTGTTTTGTCGGCATTCCGTTTATCGCCGCGTACAATATCCTCTCTGCCATCTTTCGCGGCCTGGGCGATTCGCGCTCGCCCATGTACGTGATTGGCGTGGCGTGCATCATTAATATCGCGCTCGACTTTCTGTTTATCGGCCACATGGGGCTCGGCCCCGTGGGCGCGGCGCTCGGCACGGTAACCGCCCAGACGGCAAGCGTTGCCCTCGCGCTCGTGTGGCTCAAGAGCCGTCGCACGAACATCCACGTTAAGCGCAGCGACCTGCGCCCCCAGCCCGAAGTGCTCAGCAGCATTCTTAAGATCGGCGTGCCCGTGGCCGTGCAGGACGGCTGCATCCAGGTGGCGTTTATGTTTATCACCGTCATCGCCAACCATCGCGGCCTGGTCGACGCCGCCGCCGTGGGCCTGGTCGAGAAGATGATCAGCTTTTTGTTTATCGTGCCGAGTTCCATGGGCGCTACCGTCAGCGCACTCACGGCGCAAAACGCCGGCGCGGGCAAGGGCGACCGCGCGCGTCAGGTACTCAAGGACGCCATGACCATCTCGGTCGTGTACGGCTGCCTCATCACGGTGCTGATGTGGCTGGTGGCGCCGGCGTTTATCGGCTTTTTTGCCAAGGACGCCGCAGTGGTCGCGGCCGGCGCCGGCTATATGCGCAGCTATATTTTCGATGCGATCTTTGCCGGCATCCACATTTGCTTTAGCGGCTTTTTCGCTGCGTACGGCAAGAGCTACATCGGCTTTGCGCACAACGTGCTGGCCGTGGTGCTCATTCGCGTGCCCGGTGCATGGCTGCTGTCGAACGCCTATTCCGACACGCTGTTCCCCATGGGTATCGCCTCGCCGTGCGGATCGATTCTGTCGGCGGTCATCTGCGTGATTGCCTTTACCGTGCTCAACCGCCGCGGAACTTTTGACAAGCTGGTGGCGTAGCGGGGCGACGCAGGCCTAGCGCCTCTCCCCTGTTTTTACCGAAAGGAGCGGTCCTGTGACCGACATGCCAAGCGAACACACCGAGGGCCTGCTCCGCATTGGCGAGGTGGCGCGCCTGCTCAATTTGAGCGTGGGCACACTGCGTCATTACGAGCAGATGGGGCTGTTAGAGCCGGCATATGTCGATCCGGCGAGTGGGTACCGCTACTACGGATCGCGGCAGCTCTCCACCCTCAACACCATCGGCAACCTGCGCGTTCTCGACCTACCGCTGGCACAGATTCGCGAGTTTGTCACTACGCGCGATATGGATTTGATGCAACGGCAACTGACCAAGCAACAGGAGTTAATTGAGCGCAAGCGGCGTGAGCTGGAGCGCATGTCGCGCAAGATTGACCAGCGGCTTGCCTTGCTTCATGGCGCTTTGAATGCTGATCTCGACACCATTAGCGAAATCGAGGAACCCGAACTTCGCTGCGCCGCGCTGCACGAGCGCGTCAATCCCACCGACGCCTATTCGCTGGGATGGCATATCCGCCAGCTTCAGCAGGGACAGCACGAAACCTTTGCCTATCTTGGCAATCTGGGTGTGGGCATCGCGCCCGAACGCCTGGCCGCCGGTGACTTTGATGGCTACGACGAGGTCTTTCTGCTGCTCGATGACACCGATGATTACTTGGGTGACGTTGAGACGCGACCTGCCGCGCACTGCCTGACCATAAGCTTCCGCGGCACGCACGGGCAAGCAGCCCCACGCTACGAGCAACTGCTGAGCTACATGCATGAACACAACCTGACGCCCGCCGGTCCCTCGCGCGAAATCGCCCTCATTGACGACATCATCAGCGACGACCCAGCAACCTACGTGACGCAGATCACGGTGCCCGTTTCCCCAGCACAGTAAGAACCGCCCGGAAGGCATCATACTTTCCGGGCGGATCTTCAATTTGGTTATCGGTGCGCTAAGCCTGGGGCACCTGACCAGTCGCCAGGATCTGCTCGAGTGCATCTTCGTCCAGCACGGGCACACCCAACTGCTCGGCCTTGGTGAGCTTGGAACCCGCCTTGGGGCCGGCGACCAGATAACTCGTCTTCTTTGACACGCTACCCGAAACTTTGGCGCCGAGCACCTTGAGCGCCGCGCCCGCCTCGTCGCGCGTGCGGTTGACGAGCGTGCCCGTGAGCACAAAGGTCAGACCCGCGAGCGGCTGCGCGTCGGCGAGCTCGCCTGCCACGCCAGCGTCGGCTGCGGCTTGCGCATGAGCGGCGCCCAAATCGACCTCGAGCGACAGGCCCGCCTGGCGCAGACGTTCCAGCACGGCAAGGTTCTCGGGCACGGCCAGGAACTGCTTGACGCTCGCCGCAATCTTGGGACCGATACCCTCGCACTCGGCGATGTCCTCTTCGCTCGCCAAGATGAGCTTGTCAATCGACAGGAATCGCTCGGCGATGACCTCGCCCACGCTCTTGCCCACGTGGCGGATGCCTAGGGCAAACAGCACGCGACCGAGCGGCTGGCTCTTGGACTTGTTGAGCTCGGCGACGATTTTCTCGGCCGTCTTGAGGCCCACCGGAATGGGATCGCCCTTCTTGACGCCCTTTTTGCTGTTGGAGCTGGCATAGGTGCGCCCTGTGTCCAGGCCGGCGATATCGTCGACCGTGAGCTGGTAGAAGTCCGCGACATCGTGGATCAGGCCGGCGGCGATCATCTTGTCGACGATCTCGTCGCCCAGGCCATCGACGTCCATACAGCCGCGGCTCACCCAGTGGAGCAGGCGCTCCTTGAGCTGCGCCGGGCAGTCAATGGACACGCAGCGGTAGGCGACCTCGCCATCCTCGTGGACCACGGGGCTGCCGCACACGGGGCAGACCTCGGGCATGTGCCAGTCGACCGAATCGGCCGGGCGTTTGTCGAGCACCGGACCCACGACCTCGGGAATCACGTCGCCCGCCTTGTGCACGATGATGGTATCGCCCTCGCGCACGTTTTTGCGACGGATCTCGTCGATGTTGTGCAGCGTGGCGCGCGCGATAGTGGAGCCGGCAACCGTCACCGGGTCGAACTCGGCGACCGGCGTGAGCACACCGGTGCGGCCCACTTGGATGCGAATCTCGCGCAGGACGGTCTGCTTTTCCTCGGGCGGGAACTTAAAGGCAATAGCCCAGCGCGGTGCGCGAGCGGTAAAGCCCAGGTCGAGCTGCTGCTGGAAGCTGTCGACCTTTACGACTACGCCGTCGATGTCGTAGTCCAGGTCACCGCGGTGCTCAAGTGCCTGGGCACAGAACTCGTGAACCTCAGCCGGCGTGGCGCAGCGGGCCACGTTGGGGTTGACGCTGAAGCCGGCGCTGCGCAGCCAGTCGAGAAATTCGCGCTGGCTGTGGACGTGCAGCGGATCGGTATCGGCAATGGCGTAGATAAAGGTGGCCAGGTCGCGGCGTGCCGTGACCTTGGGATCCTTCTGGCGCAACGATCCGGCAGCGGCGTTGCGCGGGTTGGCGAAGGGATCGCGGCCCTCGGCATCGGCCTCGTCGTTCAGACGCACAAAACTGCCCTTGGGCATATAGACCTCGCCGCGCACCTCGATGGTGCGCTCGCGGTCGGCGCCCATGTGGGCGAGCGCCGGCTCGGACAGGTGCATGGGCACATCCTTGATGGTGCGCACGTTGAGCGACACGTCCTCGCCCGTTATGCCGTCACCGCGCGTGGCGGCGCGCACAAAGGTGCCGTTTTGGTAGGTAAGCGCCACGCCCAAGCCGTCGATCTTGAGCTCGCAGGTATAGGTGACGCTGCCGGCACCGAGTGCATCCTCGGTACGCTGGAGCCATGCGTCGAGCTCATCAAGATCCATGGCGTCGTCCATGGAATACATGCGTGCCATGTGCGTGACGGGCGTAAACTGCTCGCTCACGTAGCCGCCCACGCGCTGGGTATAGCTGTCGGGCGTCACCAGGTCGGGGTAGGTTTCCTCGATTTCTTGCAGCTCAACGAGCATTTTGTCGAAAGCGGCATCCGTGATCTCGGGCGCATCGAGCATGTAGTAGCGGTAGGCATGGTAGTCGAGCTCATGGCGCAGCTCGGCCGCGCGCGCCGCCGCCTTGGCGCGGGCATCAGTCGGTGCAGCGGCATCCGCGCTCGCGGGCGTTTCGGTATCGATGTCCACGCCGTCACCAAACAGGCTCGATTGCTCCATAGCGGCACTCCTTCGCTCGATTTCAAACGGATACAAGAGTACCACCGGTCACGATGGGGCCGAATGGTGGTCTCAAACCGCACCGAATCGGCAGCCGTCGGACCGGGGTGGACAGTTAGTTCAGATACGTATAAATCTGCGAACCGAATCGAGCTCAAATGGCGCCATTTCGCTCCATTTGGTCGTCTCAGAGCGGCCCGATCGGCTTATTTCTCCTTCCGAGCACCCCCTCAGAGCCCTATTTCCATCCCGAAACAGCTCAAAACACATCCCGGACTACCCCAGATTTATACGTATCTGAACTAACTGTCCAGACCATTCCGAACCGAGCTCCTCGCCAGCTCAAAGTGATCCGTTTTCCTCCGTCCCTGGGGGATCATTATGGAAAGAGGGGCTGTCCCGCGCTTGGCGGGACAGCCCCTCTGGCTTCGATATGTGCGGAACGGCTCGTTAGTAGCCCTGGCCGTAGCCTTGACCCTGGCCCTGCTGGCCCAGCAGCTCCTCCAGGTACTGGCGCAGCTGCTCGTCGGTGATGCTGCCGTTGCCGGTGTCGGTCGCGCTGTCGTCCTGCTGCTGGTTCTGCAGCTCCTCGTCGGAACCCAGCTCGACGGTAACCTTCTTCTCGTCCTTGCCGCGCACGAGCGTGATCTCGACCTTCTCGCCCACCTCGTGGCTGCGCAGCGCGATGATCAGGCCGTCGGCGCTCGTGATCTCGTCGTCACCCAGCTTGGTGATGACGTCACCCTCCTGAATGCCGGCCTTGGCGGCGGGACCGTCCTCAACGACGCTCGCCACATACGCGCCGCTATCGGTGCTCAGCTTGTTGGTACGGGCGTTGAGTGCGTTGACGCTCGAAAGTGTGGCGCCCAGGTACGGATGAACCGGCGTCTTGCCGTCGATGATCTGGTCGGCAATGTTCTTGGCATAGTTAACCGGAATGGCAAAACCCACGCCCGAGCTGGAGCCCGAGTAGCTCTCGATGAGCGAGTTAATGCCCACGAGCTCGCCGTTGTCGTTGACGAGCGCGCCGCCGGAGTTGCCCGGGTTGATGGCGGCGTCGGTCTGGATCATGTTGGCGTAAATGGTGTTGCCGCTGGTAGAGCTCATGGCCGTAGAGCGATAGAGCGCTGACACAATGCCCGTGGAGACAGACTGCTCGTTGCCAAACGGCGAACCGATCGCCATAACCCACTCGCCCACGTTAAGCTTGGAGGAATCGCCGATCTCGATCGGCGTGAGCTTGGAGGCATCGGCGTCCTTGAGCTTAATGACGGCCAAGTCGCTCGAGGCATCGTTGCCCACGAACTCGGCCTCGTAAGTGGTGCCGTCGTCCATGGTCACCACGTACTGGTCGTAACCGTCGACCACGTGATTGTTGGTGAGGATGTGGCCCTCGGTATCGAGCACCACGCCCGAGCCGACGCTACCCGAGCTATCCGACTCGTCGGCAGACTGCGAAAGCGAGCTGCCCTGGCTGCCACTCGAAGTGGCGGTGATGGAAACGACGGAGGGCAGCGCCTTGGCGGAGACAGCCTCGGCCAGCGTGGTGTCCTCGGAGTCGATGGTGATCTTTTGCGCCGACGAACCCGAAGCGCCCGCCGTCACGGCATTCTTGCCGCCGCCGATATTGAGCGTACCGCTCATGATAAGTGCGATGACCAGCAGGGCGCCGCATGCGCAGCCGGCGAGTGCCGTAATGAAGATCGGCAGCTTTTTGGTCTTGGTCTTGACCACCGTGTGCTTGTTCACGACCTGCTGGCCACCCAGGGGCTGGCCGGTCTGCGTGTCGTAGGCCTGCACGTAGGGAATGTTACCGCCGGCAGGCGTCGACTCCACCTGCACGCGCGGCTGCTGCTGAGTCTCGCCGGCGTTGCCCGCGTCCTGGGGACGCTGAGAATCGTTCTCGCTCATAGCTGCGATCCTTTCGTCAAATAACCAAAGGCCCGCCAAACATGTGGCGGGCCATCATTGTTCACGTTGAGTTGTACCCCAAGCTGGGCACTCCCGAGCACTAGATGCCAAGATTTCAGCTTTGCTTAAGTAATGACATGCTTATAGGCCAATTCGTTTTATGCCGTCATGTCTATTCGATATAACAGTCGATAGCAAAACTCACGGCTTCGCTCTCTGGCGTGAAAATAGTCTCTCTGCTTCTTGTTCGCGTTTTTTCATTGCCATTATCATCTCTGACCACCGTGTCAACCACGAGCGTCAATCGCTTCCGAACGTCCAGCAGCTCCAAGGCTTCCGCCATCCCAGCTCGCATCAAAATGGGAACTCCTGCCATCAGGCCTAAGAACTGCTCCTCATCAATCATTCTTCATTCCCCTTGTCTACTTGATTTGGCTTTCTCGGCTGAATGGGGATATAGAACAGTCCCGTCAAGTTCCTTATCTTCCACAAAAACTAGAATCCATTTTTCACCTGCCTTCAACCCTGCAACATATCCGGAACTTGACTTACGGCGCATATCGATTCTCTTACGGCAACCACTTGGCATAAGCGCCTCAAATTGCCCGTTATGAACATCCGATAGAGCGCGCACCTCGACTGCAACAACCGTGTCGTTTTCTCCCCCATTAGTCGCCCCTAGCAGGGACAAACTCACTTCAGCGACCAAGGCAAGGAAAAGAACCAATAGGGGTATTGCCCTTCGAATGAACTTGTCGCCGTTCACGAGTACAATCACCCCTTGCAATATGTTCCGTCGTGAGCCGTGTAAATTGATACGTCATATGGAAGAAACTGCAGCCGGTTTGTCTATCCGTTCCAAACCACAAGCAGGTACTTCTTGGCATTTGAGTATGTGTTATGCATTGCCACATAGCCCACAACTGCCATTGCGTGCCCGCTGCCATTTGACCGGAGCCTCCCAGAGAAAACATTGCCGAAACGCGCATGCGTAGGTTTTCGCCTCTTTGATAACTTTCGCCTGCGTTGGCGTTATCATTCCCGAAATCGTTTTGCTCGCATCAACAACGTAATCCCATTTATACAAATCCATGGCAGGTAACTAAATGTTATTCGCTAGATAGTGCTATACGCTTGATATTGTTTTTACTGACGCACTTTCAGTCGGTAAAAGGTATGATTCTTGCCACAAGCGAGAAAAGGGCACCGAAAAACTCCGGTGCCCCGTATCGTCTTCTGGTTATCCCTAGTCCTTAAACAGATAGCCCACGCCGCGGACGGTGGTGATGTGCGCCGCGATCTGCGGGCCCACCTTGGAGCGGATACGACGGATGTGCACGTCAACGGTGCGTGTGCCGCCGCAGTACTCAAAGCCCCACACGCGATGCAGCAGCACCTCGCGGCTGTAGGCGCGGTTGGGATGCGTCGCCAAAAAGCTCAGCAGCGAGTACTCCATCAGTGTCAGGTCGATGGGCTCATCGTCGAGTGTCACCTGGTAGGTAGCCAGGTTGATCTCGAGGTTGTCGATGTTGAGCACATCGTCGGCGGTGACGGTCTCCTCCTCGCCCATCAGGCGCTGCGCGCGAGCCTTGAGCTCGTTGGGCGTCGCTGTGGGGCACACAAAGTCGGCATGCGCGTGATTCGGCAGGCGCAGGGTACCGAGCGCCTCGTCGTCAACGATCACCAGCATGGGAACACCGCCGCGGTCGTCAAGCCACTTGGCAATCTGATCGATGCGGTCGCTGCGGATGCCATCGGAATCGAGGATCAGCAGGTCAAAGTCGTGCGCCGCAGTCGGCGAATCGGGAGTGGCAAGACTCACCTCGACACCCAGGGTGGTCGTCAGGCTGCGGGCAAACTCGTGGAAGCGCGTCGTGCGCGCCATGAACAGGGCACTCTTTTCGGACATATCGGCCTCCAAAGAAATGAGCTCAATCGTACTGGAACAAGCCAGCGCGATTAGGAGTTCGCCAGGTAGTGCTTGATCTCCCACTCGGTGATCGTGGACTCAAACTTATGCCACTCGTCGCGCTTCTTTTTGAGGAAGAAGCTGTGGATGTGCTCGCCGAGGGCATCCTTCATAAACTGCGAGTCCTCAAACACGTCGAGCGCCTCTTTGAGCGAGCGCGGCAGCGGCGTGTAGCCGGCCTCGACCATCTGACGGTCGGTAAGCTTGAGCGTCTCGGCCGTGGCCTCGGGCGGGAGCTCCAGCTTGCGCTCGATGCCGTCCAGACCAGCCGCCAGCGTGACGGCGTTGACCAGGTACGGGTTGGCCATGGGGTCGGGGCTGCGAAGCTCGATGCGCGTGGACAGCTGCTTGCCGGGCTTGTAGACCGGAATGCGGACCATACTCGCGCGGTTGCGCAGGCCCCACGTGGCGTACTGCGGCACGGAGTCGCCGCCCGTGGTGATGCGCTTGTACGAGTTGACGGTGGGGTTGGTGATGGCGCTGATCTCGCGCGCGTGCGCAAGGATGCCGGCCATATAGTGCTTGGCGACGTCGGAGAGATGGTACTTCTCGTCGTCCTCGCCCCAAAACACGTTGTTGCCGTCGTGGTCGAATAGCGACTGGCACAGGAACATGGCGCTGCCGTCCTCGCCCGCCAACGGCTTGGGCATAAAGGAGGCGTGGCAACCGCTCTCGTAGGCCTGCTGCTTAATGATGAGTTTGGCCGTGGTGATGGCGTCGGACATGCTCAGGGCCTCGGCGTGACGCAGGCTCATGCCGTGCTGTGAGCGGCCGGCGGCGTGGAAGGTGTACTCCACGGGCACGGACATCTTCTCGAGCGTGAGAACCGTGTTGCGGCGCAGGTCGCGGGCGGCATCGCTCACCGAAAGATCGAAGTAGCCCACGTTGTCGAGCGGCTCGGGGGTGTGCTCGTCGGGGAAGTAATAGTACTCCAGCTCGGCGCCCACGTTGAGCAGGTAGCCGGCCTTCTCGGCCTTGCGGAACATGCGGCGCAGGGCATCGCGCGGGTCGCCGGCGAACGGCTTGCGATCGGGAGTGCACACGTCGCAGAACACGCGGGCGACGCCGTTGTGGCTCGGGCGCCACGGCAGGATCTGGAAGGTCGAAGCATCGGGGAACGCCAGCATGTCGGCTTCCTCGGGCGTGGCAAAGCCTTCGATGGCCGAGCCGTCAAAGCCGATACCCTCCTCAAAAGCGACCTCGAGGTCCTCGGGGCTGATGGCAAAGTTCTTGAGGCGGCCGAGAATGTCGACAAACCACAGACGCACAAAGCGGATGTCACGCTGCTCTACAGAGCGGAGTACGTAATCGATGTTCTGCTGGTTCATGTCGCTCCCCTTTCTTTCGGGCGGGTTTCGACTGGTCTATATCGCAGATACTATCGCAGAAAAATGTTTCCGCAGGGTTAAAGCGTATCAAGCGCTCAAAAAACGTGCGCGCGAAGGCTGTCTGACTTACGCGCGATCATAAACGATCACTCCTTCGCGCTCGATTGCCGCGGCAAGATCGCCATCAAGATGGTCGCTCGAGACGAGGTCAACCTGCTTCCCGGTCTCCTTACGTACCGCTTCGCCAAACGCCGACAACGCGAAAAGACCAAAGCCATGCTCGCGATCGACTTCGAGACGCAAATCGATATCACTATCGACACGCGCCTCACCACGGGCATACGAGCCAAAAAGGACCACGGTTTTGATGGCGGGAATCGGGCTGGCCGCCTCGCGGACGGCGGACTCAATCTGAGCAATATCCAAAATGTCTGCGGCAACGTTTTCGCTTGCAGAGTTTTTACCAAGTGAAGGAACAAACGGCAGCGAGCGCTCGCGCAGCATCTGCCTCATAAACATATTGACCGCAACAGACGAAGTCATGCCGAGTTCTTCGCATAGCTCGGCAAATGAATCTTTAATTGACGAGTCCACTCGTACACTCAGTACAGACGCAGCCATGGATACCTCCTGTATGACATTGTCTATATAATATCATACAGACTAGCGCGAAGTGGAGACTCGGGACTCGATGTGGCCGGGTATCTCGATGCGCTTGGGGACGAGCTTTGCGGCATCGCCCACCGTAGTGGTAACGACGTCGATGCGCTCGGACAGACGCTCGACTACGCGCTCGGCAATGGTAAGGGTGTCTTGCGCGGCCGTGGTCACACCGCCAAAGAGCACGTGGTTCCAGGGATAGTCGTCAAACGTCGCAATCTTGAGGCCAGCCGGCAACGAGGGTCCCAACTGTGCCAGTGCCTCGGTCAGACGCAGAAAGACCAGACCGTTGACGGCAATGAGGCCGAGCTTTTTTCCCGCATAGTCACGGATGGTCTCGTCCAGGCGACTGACACCCTCGACGCCACCATCGGCCAGGGTGACGACCTCACCCGCAAGGCCGCGGCGCGAAAGCTCGTCGACAAAGGCCTCGGCACGCTCGCGACGCACAGGGCTGTCGTCGCTTGCCTCGGTGAGCAGGCACAGGCGCTCGCTGCCCGCGACAGCCAAGGCGTCTACCAGGCCGGCGACCAGCTCACGGTTGTTGGAGGTCACCAGATCGACACCGCCGGCGGCAATATCGCGGTCGAGCAGCACGACGGGCAAGCGTCCCGCTGCCGCGGCGATTGCCTCATCATTGCCGCCACAGGTGTTGACGACCAGGCCGTCCACGCCGGCATCGATAAGTCTGGTGAGCGACTCTGCTTCCTTAGCGGAATCATTGCCGCTAATGGCAGTCATAAGCGAGCAGCCGCGCGCGGCGGCACTAGCGGAAAGCCCTTCGAGCATGGCGCTGGAGAACGGGTTAGCAATGTCGGCCAAGATCACACCAATGAGGTTGGTACGTGAGCTGCGCAGATTGCGCGCGGCGGCACGTGGACGATAGCCGGTGCGCTCGATAACTGCCGCAATGCGAGCACGGGTTTCCTCGGTCATCTGCCCGGGGCGGTTGTTGAGATAGCGCGAGACCGTGGCCGGGCTCACGCCCGCCTCGGCGGCAATGTCCTTGATTCTCATCTGCGCCATAGCGCACCCCGTTTCCCAATTGTCGGCAGTCTGAGCCATTTTAGGCATTTTTTTAAAAATCTCGCTTGCAAAACGTTGTAGGTGAGTATACTACAACTCGAAACGAAACCGATTTCGTAAACCGATTTCGGCAAGCGTTGGCACGGAGGTGCAAAGATGCACCCTACCGTCTTGGCACCTCCGTGCCAACGCCATATCAAAGGTGTACGCACGAGCAAGAAGGAGCTGCGCGACCATGGGTAAAACGGTTCTTACCTTCGGCGAGATCATGATGAGGCTCTCGCCCAAAGATCACCTGCGTATTGAGCAGGCCACCGAGTTCGACGTCCGCTACGGCGGCGCCGAGGCCAACACCGCGCTTTCCCTGGCCTACCAGGGCGACAAGGCCGCTTACGTTTCCGTCGTTCCGGCCAACCGCCTGGGCGAGTGCGCGCTGCGCTCGCTGAAGGTCTACGACGTCGACACCACGCGCGTCGTGCGTCAGGGCGACCGTCTTGGCTCCTACGTGTTTGAGGTCGGCGCCTCGCAGCGCGGCAACGGCTGCGTCTACGACCGCAAGTACTCGGCCATCAACATGGCCAAGCGCGACGTCTTTGACTGGGACGAGATCCTCAAGGGCATCGACGTCTTCTACTTCTCTGGCGTGACGCCCGCCGTCTCCGACGAGATGGCCGCCGCCTGCAAGGACGCTCTCACCGCTTGCCGCGCCAAGGGCATCACCACCGTGTGCGACGTTAACTACCGCGGCAAGATGTGGTCGCCCGAGAAGTCGCAGGCAACCATGAAGGAGCTCCTGCCGCTCGTCGACATCTGCATCGCCAACGACGAGGACGCACCCGCCGGCCTCGGCATGACCTGCGTCTCCGGCTCCCTTGCCCACGGCATCGAGGAGCGCGACACCTACGTCGAGATGGCCCGTCAGATCTGCGCCGAGTACGGCTGCAAGAAGGTCGCCTCCGTCGTCCGCAACATCTCCTGCGTCGAGCACTCCATTTGGATGGGCATGCTCTTTGACGCCGAGAGCGGCGAGCACTGGTTCTCCCCTGCTCACGACGTGCACGTGCTTGAGGGCGTTGCCGCCGGCGACGCTTTCAACGCCGGCCTCGTCCACGCCCTCATCAACGACTTCGACCCGCAGGACGCCGTCAACTACGCCATCGCGGCCTCGATTCTCAAGCTCACCATCAAGGGCGATTCCAACCTGGTGACCGCCGACGAGATCGCCGCCGTGGCCAACGCCGCCGACGGTGGCACCCGCGTCGCCCGTTAATTCGTTCCCCATTCCGCGGGTTGCAGTTTCCCATACCCATACCTCTGCGGCCCGCTCCCCGATTCCTCCGGTCGGGCAAAACCACCAGTCCCATTCCGGTTTTGTCTGGCATTTCCTACACGACTGGTCGCGTAGCCGGTTTTGGAATTGCTTGTGACCCAAGCAGTGCCTCCGATAACCAGTCCAAAACCGGCTCATGACCAGCCCTTTTAGCAATTACGCGCATCCGCGCGCCGCACATCGAAAGGAACATCATGTTCGATCAGTTCTACACCACGCTTGAGTCCCTGGGCATCGTGCCGGTTGTCGTCCTCGACAAGGTCGAGGACGCCGCTCCGCTCGCTCACGCCCTGATGGCCGCCGGCATGAAGTCCGCCGAGGTCACCTTCCGCACCGCCTGCGCCGCCGAGTGCATCGCCGCTATGGCCGAGGCCGAGCCCGAGATGTGCGTGGGCGCCGGCACCGTCCTGACCGTCGAGCAGGTTGAGCAGGCCCGCGCCGCCGGTGCCAAGTTCATCGTCTCCCCGGGCTACAACGAAGACGTCGTCAAGCACTGCATCGACATCGACCTGCCCGTGCTGCCCGGCACCGTGACCCCCTCCGAGGTCACCGCTGCCGTCAACCTGGGCCTCAAGGTCACCAAGTTCTTCCCGGCAGCCCAGTACGGCGGCCTCAACACCATCAAGGCCCTCGCCGCGCCGTTTGTCGGTCACCGCTTTATGCCCACCGGCGGCGTGAGCACCGCTAACGTCGAGGAGTACCTGAGCTCCTCCGCCATCATCGCCTGTGGTGGCACCTGGATGGTCAAGCCGGCCCTGTTCGCCGACGGCGACTTCTCCAAGGTTGAGCAGATCGCCCGCGAGGCCATGGACGTCGTCAAGAAGGTCCGTGCCTAGGCCTAGCTCTCTATCGTGAAAGGGGGCGTGTCCTAGACCTCGCCCCCTTTCTTTTAAAGCGGCTCGGAAGCGCGCCGTTTCCGTCACGAGCAAGAACCAAAACCGTCTTGCATGCTGATAGAACGTGACGGAAGCGACACGCCCCCGAGCCGCTTTGTCTACTCGGCTGGCAGTCGCGCTCAGCTGAGCCACCTCGACAAAAGCCAGTCCACCAAAACAGCTGCGACGCCGTCTGGAGGAATGGACCCTTGCTTCCGGTCTTTTCCTCCAAGCGGCGCCGCAGCTTTTTCATGCCCCGATTGCACCCCCGCACTTGCGGTGAAATACGGACTGTTTACGCCACCAGAGCCGCAAAACAATCCTTATTTCACCGCAACTAAGTAAGGGAACGAGTTAGATGGCCGGGCCTTTGGGCAGCTCGAAATAGTCGGGATGCAAGGCGATAACCGGGCCCTGTTCCTCGGGCATCAGATGCAGGTGCGTCTCTGCCAGATAGCTCGCCGTGTCGGTATCGCCCTTCTTAATGGCCTCGAGAATCCGGCGATGCTGCCCACGGATCGGCTCCCAGTCCAGATCCTGCGACACCATACGCAACCAGTTGTATCGCTCGAAATGAGTGTTGACGCTCTTCATCCAATCCCACAACATGTGGCGGCCGGCAATCTCAAAACACGTCTCATGGAACAGGTTGTCCAGATCAAAAAAGCGACGCGTCTCGCTGTGGTCGAGCGACTCGGACTCGGCAAGAATCTGCTCGAGCCGATGCTTTTGCTCGGGCGTGGCGGCAGAGCAGCATTTAATGAGCACACTTCTCTCGAGTTTCTCGCGCAAGAAACAGGCGTTCTCAGCGCGCTCCATGCTGATTTTTGAGACATAGGTGCCGCTTTTGGGACGAGTTTCCACCAGCTCCTGCTCGCGCAGGCGCACAAAGGACTCGCGGATGGGCGTGCGCCCGATCCCCGTCTCCTTTTCCAGACCAATCGCCGAAAGGCGCGTGCCGGGCTTGAGCTCGGCATAGATGATCTTGGAGCGCAATGCGTTGTATGCCTGGTCTTGCAGACTCTGATAATGCTGGTGCTGTTCCATAAAGCCCTCGGATAAACCCTCGGTTAGTCGAATACCACCCCGTAATACTATCGCATCCCCCGCCCCCATAAGTTGCGGTGAAATAGTTCCTGCTCGCAGCCTTCAGCAGCAAAATCAGGCAGTCTTTTTGGGACGTATCTCTTTTAGCTACCCTGGCCCTCAGATCGGCCCCCTTGCCACAAAAGGGGCCCATCTACTACGTTAACGCGGATAGCCCCAACCATGCCGAAAAATGAGAAAACAAAACCGCAGGTAGACGGCTTGCCGATTTTCAAAAAAGCCGGCAATGGTTGACCCCTACGGCTTTAACGTAGTAGATAGCCCATTTTCGTGGCACAGCACTATTCCATCCCAAATTGGCACCCCAGGCCCACTATAAGTTGCGGTGAAATAGGGACTGATGGCGCCGCTGGAGCCGCTAAACAGTCCGTATTTCACCGCAGCCTATGAGGGACGAAGGGGTTTTACAAGTTGGCGATGATTGCTTGGGCAATTTCGTCGTACTGAGCCGGCTCGAGCGTGACGCGGCCGGGGTTCATGGCAAACACGTCGCCAAACTCAAACGGGTCGTCCTTGTACTTGGGGACGATATGCACATGCAGGTGATGCATGGTGTCGCCATAAGCACCAAAGTTGATCTTGTCGGGGTTGAACGCCTTGTGCAGCGCGGCGGCGACGTGGCGGACATCGGCCATAAAGGCGGCGGCGTCCTCCTCGGACATGCAGGAGATGTCGTCGACGTGCTGCTTGGAGGCCACGATTACGCGACCCTTGTGGCTCTGCTCCTTAAACAAGATAAGCTTGCTGGCGGGCAGGTCGAGCATGGGGATGCCAAAGGCATCGACGAGCGTGTTGTCGGTCCCGCACATGCAGTACGAGCAATCGGTGTGCTGTTCCATGGTGGTCCTTTCGATTCGGGTGAAAGCGTTCGCCGCAATGCGACCGACGGGCGCAACCAAGCTGCCCGGCAGTCCACGACGAACACACGATGCGCTCTCCAACCGTTGCGAAATCGGTTTCGAATATGTCCTTGCCATGATACCGCCAACGAGTTGTTGCGATTAGGTGAACGTTCACCTTTTTATTATTTTTCTCTTTGCAAAAGGAATCCCGTGCGTATACTAAGGCTCAAACGAAACCGATTTCGTTAAGCATGAGCAATAGGGTGCTAAGACGCACCCTACCATCTTGGCATCCTATTGCCCACGTCCTGTCATTCGCTTTTCTCCCGTCTCGTAGGCCCCTCAGTCCCATTCCGGCACAGCGAGACACTTCCTAGACGACTGACCGTGGGGCCGGCTTTTCTGCTTTTACAGCAGTGCCTCCGATAACCCTCTTTTGTCGGCCCAGGTCAGCCTTTTTCTTCACAACCGAAAGGACGGGCAGCAATATGCGACCGCTCATCATCATGAATGGCGAGAAGATCGACTGGTGCCATACCGTCATCAGAATGCTGATGTATTTAGCAGGTGTTGCGACGCTTGCCCTCGGCATGAGCATTCAGACCGCATCGGGCCTGGGCGTCGCCGCGCTTACCTGTTTTGCCACGACGCTGTCCATGCTCACTGGCAAGACACTCGGCTTTTGGATCACCGCGACCTATGTCGCCTACATCGCCGCACAGGCAGCCATCTTGCGCCGCGAGTTTCAGCCGCGTATTTTGCTCGAGCTCTTTTTCTCAACACTGATCGGTGGCTTTACCGACTTCTTTATGAACGTTAACCCCCTGCATCCCACCGCGCTACCGGCACAGGTCGCGACCATGCTGCTCTCGCTTGCCATCACCGCGTTTGGCGTTAGCCTCGTCGTCAACATGGGCGTCGTTCCCAACGCGCCCGATGGCCTGGTGCAGGTCATTGCCGAAAAACTCAAACGCCGCTTTGGCGATGTAAAGGTCGTGTTCGATTGCTCGCACGTCGCCGCCTCGCTCGCGCTGTCGCTGGTCTTTATGCACAACCTGGGCGGCTTTGGCGTCACGACCGCCATCTCGGCATTATTCCTGGGCCATGTCATCAACATCGCTAACAAGCTGTTCGCCCAGCGCCTTATCCGCGCGGCATTCGGAAAATAGCACCACCGCAAGAACCCGCGAGCAGCGCTATACGTTGCTATATCTCACTATACTTTGCTATATCTTGCTATACTTTGCTATAACTTGCTATATCTTGAGCAAAGGTGGCTCACATGCAAACAAACCCTTTTAAGCCCACGGCAGGCAAAACACCTCCCACGATTATCGGCCGCGAAGATGTACTCGAGGAATTCAATGAAGGCCTCGTCAACGGGCCTGGTGCCCCGGGGCGCCTTATGCGCATAGCCGGCGTCCGTGGAACGGGCAAGACAGTCCTCCTTGACGAGTGCTCACGTTTGGCGCAAAGCCATGGTTGGACGGTCATAAAAGAGGTCGCAACTGAGGGGCTTTGCCAGCGCATTCTCGAACAGCTGCAGCCCAAATTCCAGGCCAAACACGCCAGATTTGAGCCCACCGTAGCTGGCATATCCATCGGCAGCATAGACATTGAGCGAATCGGTCCATCGCTGCGCGACGCCATGAGGCAGGCTATATCCAAGGATGGAAATGGCCTGCTCATCACCCTCGACGAGGTTCAAGACGCAGAGCTCGAAGAGGTCCGAACACTCTCCATTGCGATTCAGCAGGTTATCGGCGAAGACCTTGATATCGCCTTTGTTTTTGCGGGGCTGCCTTCGATGATCGAAAGCGTCATCAACGGAAAGACACTTACGTTTTTGCGCCGCGCCCTCCCCTTTGACCTGAAGGCTGTGGCAGTAACCGAAGTGTCGTACTCCCTCGAGGAAACCATTGAAGCGTCTGGCATGGAGCTACAGCCAGGTATTGCCGGGCAGCTTGCCGAGGCAACGCAGGGCTATCCTTTCATGATCCAACTCGTTGGATATTACGCATGGCAGCTGGCAAGACGCGCCCATACAACTGTTATTGGAGAGGAAGAGGCAAGGCGAGGCATCGCAACAGCACGCGAACGCTTCTGCGCCATGGTGATTGAGCCCGCGCTGCAGCGCATTCCACCCACGTGCATCGCTTATCTGCTGAGCATGGCATCTTTGGGGCAGACGAGCTCGACCAGCATGGTTGCCGATGACTTAAACAAGACGCCTCAGCAGGTGAGCTCCGTCCGTAGCCGACTGCTCAGAGAGTCGATTATCGAGGCACCTTCGTACGGCAAGATATCGTTTGCCATCCCCTACATGCGCGACTACCTCAACGAACACAAAGCCGAACTGGAAGTTGAACTTTAGAAGCGGCAACCGCCCTGCAAGACGAAAACCGTTTGCGTACGGTTTTTAACCAGACGCAAACGGTTTTCGTCTTATTTGCGTACGGAAATGAGACGCAAATTTCGATTTCGTCTGATTATTCGCCAGACGCAACACGCTTTCGTCTGGCAATACGTCTGCAATCCAGACGAAAAGAGCCCCGAGCTCGTATGAACTCGGGGCCCTTTGTGCCACGCATCTATGAGAGGAAAAAATCGATGCGTACGGGCGCTACTCCATGTAGCCACCCTGAATGGCGGAGACTGCATGCTCGGTAAAGAACTTGAGCGTGCCGGAGGTATAGCGGTTAGCCTTGGGCTTCCAAGCGGCGCGGCGCTCGGCCAGGACGGCGTCGACCTCGGCCGGCTCCATCTCCTTGCCGTCGATGCCCACAACGGACAGCGAGCGCTCGGGGATGTTGATCTGGATAAGGTCGCCCTCCTCGATCAGGGCAATCGGGCCGCCCACGGCAGCCTCGGGCGAAACGTGACCGATAGCCGGGCCCTTGGAGGCGCCGGAGAAGCGGCCGTCGGTGATCAGGGCAATGGAGGCACCGAGCTCGGGATCGCTGGCGATGGCCTCGGTGGTGTAGAACATCTCGGGCATGCCGGAACCCTTGGGGCCCTCGTAGCGAATGATGACGGCGTCGCCGGGCTTGACCTCGTGCGTCAGGACGGCATGGATGGCGTCCTCCTCGCAGTCGAACGGACGGGCCTTGAGCGTGGCCTGGAACATCTCACGCGGAACGACGGTGTGCTTAACGACGGCGCCCTCGGGGGCAAGGTTGCCGTGAAGGATGGCGATGGAGCCGTCGGTGCCAAAGGCCTGGTCGAACGGACGGATGATGTCCTCGCGCTTGAGGTTCCACTTCTCCAGGTAACGACCGCACTTCTCGTAGTAACCGTTGTTCTTGAGGTCCTCGAGGTTCTCGCCGAGGGTCTTGCCGGTGACGGTCATAACGTCGAGGTGGAGCATCGACTTGATCTCCTCCATGATGCGCGGCACGCCGCCCGCATAGTAGAAGAACTGCGCCGGCCACTCGCCTGCAGGACGAACGTTGAGCAGGTAGTGGGCGCCACGGTGCAGACGATCGAAGTCGTCGGCGGACATCTCGATGCCAAACTCACGGGCGATCGCGGGAATGTGCAGCAGCGAGTTGGTGGAGCCGGAGATGGCGCCGTGGACCATGATGAGGTTCTCGAAGGACTCCTTGGTCACGATGTCGCGCGGGCACAGGTTGTGCTCGGAGAGCCACACGGACTGACGGCCAGCCTCGCGGGCGAACTCGCGCAGGTCGGAGCTGGTGGCGGGCAGCAGAGCCGTGCCAGGAAGCATGAGGCCCAGGGCCTCGGCCGTGACCTGCATGGTCGAGGCAGTGCCCATGAAGGAGCAGGCACCGCAGCTGGGGCAGGCGTTGTGCTTAGCGAACTCGAGCTCCTCGCGGGAGATCTCGCCGCGCTCGTAGCGGGCCGAGATAGCGCCGAGCTGCTCCAGGGTCAGCAGGTCGGGGCCGGCATCCATGACGCCGCCGGTGACGACAATCGACGGGATGTTGATGCGGCCCATGGCCATGAGGTTCGCGGGCAGGCCCTTATCGCAGCTGGCGACAAAGACACCGGCGTCGAACGGGGTAGCCTTGGCGTGGATCTCAATCATGTTGGCGATCATGTCGCGGCTGGGCAGCGAGTAGTTGATGCCGTCGTGGCCCTGGGCTTCACCGTCGCAGATGTCGGTGCAGAAGTAACGGGCGCCGTGGCCACCAGCCTCGGCAACGCCGGCGCGCACCTCCTCGACCAGCTCAAACAGGCCGGCGGAACCCGGGTGCGAGTCGCCGAACGTCGACTCGATGATGACCTGCGGCTTGTCCAGGTCCTCGATGCTCCAGCCAGAGCCCAGACGCAGCGGGTCCATCTCGGGGCTGATGGTGCGGAACTTGCCGGAACGCGGCTGCAGCTTGGCGACCAGCTCGGCGGCCTCCTGTCGAATCTGCTCTTTGGTCTTCTCGTCCATGGTGTACTCCTTTGGTTTAAGGCTTACTTGGTTTGGTATCGATTGATGTGACGTGCCGATGTGAAGCGCTGGCTTGCGATTAGGCGAAGAACGAGATCACCAGGGCACAGGCAAGGCCCGAAAGACCGATGATCGTCTCCATGATGGTCCAGGACTTGAGGGTGGTCTTCTCGTCGATCTCGAGGAACGAAGAGCACATCCAGAAGCCAGCATCGTTGACGTGCGAGAGTGCCGTGGCGCCACCGCAGATGGCAAGGCAGATGGCGGCGCGCATGAGCACCGAGGCACCGGCGACCGCAGGCATGGCGGCCATAATGCCCGAAGCCATGGTCATGGACACGATGGAGCTACCGACCGAAGCGCGGACGAGCGCAGCGATGAGGAAGCCGACGACCACGAGGGGCAGCGGGCAGCTCTCGAGCACGGGGCCGATAACCTGGCCCAGACCGCAGTCCTGCAGCATCCAGCGGATGACGCCTCCGCAGGCGATGACCAGCAAGATCATGCCGACGGGCTTGAGCGAACGGTCGAGCAGGGCCTTGAGCTCGGCGCCGGTGTAGCCGCGGCGAGCGCCCAGCAGGTACATGGCGACAAGCGTGGCGATGGTGAGCGCGACGAACGGCTTGCCCAGAAAGGCGAGGATCGAGGCGACCTCGGCGGGCATGGGAATGTACGAAGACAGCGTGCCCAGCAGGATTAGGCACAGCGGGGTGAGCACGATGGCGAGGACCATGCCAAAGGAGGGAAGCTCCTTATCGTCGCTCGCGCCCTCGGCGGAGGTGAAGTGCTCGGGAACGTCCGTGAAGATACGGCCGCCCACGTTGCGGCCCCAGACGACACCGGCGACAGCCATGGCGATAAAGGCGGTGGGGATGCCGACGAGAATCATGGTTCCCAGGTCGACGCCGAGCGTACCGGCAACGAGGACCGAACCGGCCGAAGGCGGCACGAAGGCATAACCGGCTGCCAGTCCCGCGAGTAGGGCGATGCCATAGTAGAGGGTCGACTTCTTGGTCTGCGATGCCACGCTAAACGCGAGCGGGATCAAAACGACCACGCCGGCCTCAAAGAACACCGTGGTGCCGATGACCAGGCCGGTGATGCCCAGCGCCCAGCTGGAGTGACCCTGGCCAAAGGTGTCAATGAAGGTCTGGGCGATCTTCTTGGCGCCACCGCTCTCCTCCAGGATCTGGCCGAACATCGATCCCAGGCCAATGAGCAGGGCGATGTTTTGCAGCGTGGTGCCCACGCCCTTGGTGACGGTGTCTGCCACCAGGTCGAGCGGCATACCCGCACCGATGCCGATCGCGAGCGCCGAGACCATCATCGACAGCACGGGGTGCAGCTTGAACTTAATGATAAGCGCAAGCAGCAGCGCAATGCCCACGATGGCGGCGATGACGAGCCTGGTGGGGTCTGCCATAAACGTTGGGTCTGACATCTTTCCTCCAATTCATCAGACCTTTTGAATTCGCCTACGACTATAGCGCGTTTTAAATAGGTCTGATGTTTCAAAGGGTAACTTTTTCGAAATACATCTGATGTATTTTTGTGAACGGTCGGTATTTTGCGGTAAGCGGTAGTTTCAAGCCGCATTTTGTGAAAGCAGCGACCGGCGCTTCCTCGTTGATGGGCTAGAATAGCTCTGATGAATTTATTTCGACATGAGGTGAAACGTGGCACGAGCCGAGTCGGGACTCCCCGAGCAGATTGCAGACAAAATCATTCAATTGATTCTGGACGAGAACCTTGGACAGGGCGACCGTCTGCCTAAGGAAGCCGTGCTGGTTGAGCGCCTGGGCGCCGGCCGAAGCACCGTGCGCGAGGCCATGAAGCTCCTGCAGTCGCGCAATATCGTGCGCATCAAGCAGGGTTCGGGCACATATGTGGCATCGAACCCCGGCGTTGCCGACGACCCGCTGGGCTTTACCTTTATCGGCGATAAGCAGCGCCTGGCGCGCGACCTGCTCGAGGTGCGCTTTATGATCGAGCCGCAGATGGCAAGCATGGCCGCCGAGCACGCGACCGAAGATCAGATTATGTGCATCCGCGAGCTCTGCGACGAGTCCCAGCGCCTGGCAGAGGCCGGCAAGGACTACTCCGCCGCCGACACCGCATTCCACAACGCCATTGCCGAGAGCTGCGGCAACCTCGTCGTTCCCCGCCTGATGGGCGTGCTCAAGGCATCCGTTCCCCTCTTTATCGACGTTACGGGCAAAAAGCTCGTCGAGGAGACCATCCGCACACACCGCGGCGTGGCCGACGCCATCGAGGCGCGCAACCCCACCGCCGCGCACGATGCGATGTATCTGCACCTGGTCTACAACCGCAACATGATCGCGGAAGGCGTACAGGCGAAAAATGAGTAGGGGGCATTGCAACAACTAATTTCACCGTTCACCTTTTAAAAGTGAACGTTCACCTATTTTTAGGAGAATAGGGGCGTTAATTCCTTCACTTCTCCTATACTGAGCTTGTATTAGAAGCAAGACTTATATAGATGAACGTTTCTTTTGAAAGGATCGCTATGTCTGATCTTATGGACAGCTTCCGCCTGGATGGCAAGGTCGCGCTCGTAACCGGCGCCACCTATGGCATTGGCATGGCCATTGCCGAGGCGCTCGGCGAGGCCGGCGCCAAGATCGCCTTTAACGCACGTCACGCCGACAAGGTCGCCGAGGCCGAGAAGCACTACCGCGAGCTGGGCTTTGAGGCTCACGGCTACGTGGCCGACGTCACCGACGAGGCCGTCGTCGCCGAGCTCGTCGCCAAGATCGAGGCCGATTTTGGCACCACGCCCGACATCCTAGTCAACAATGCCGGCGTTATCCAGCGCACCCCCATGCTCGACATGAGCGCCGAGGACTTCCGCCGCGTCGTCGACATCGATCTTAACGCCCCGTTCATCGTCTCCAAGGCCTGCCTGCCCGGCATGATCGCCAAGGGTCACGGCAAGATTATCAACATCTGCTCGATGATGAGCGAGCTCGGCCGCGAGACCATCGCCGGCTACGCTGCCGCCAAGGGTGGCCTGAAGATGCTCACCAAGAACATCTGCTCCGAGTTTGGCGAGGCCAACATCCAGTGCAACGGCATTGGGCCTGGCTATATCGCCACGCCGCAGACCGCGCCGCTGCGCGAAACGCAGCCCGATGGCAGCCGTCACCCGTTTGACCAGTTCATCATCGCCAAGACCCCGGCCGCCCGTTGGGGCACGCCCGAGGACCTGAAGGGCCCTGCCGTATTCCTGGCCTCCGACGCCTCGAACTTCGTCAACGGACACATCCTCTACGTCGACGGCGGCATCCTCGCATACATTGGAAAGCAGCCGCAATAAAGCCTCGCCGCAACTGCCAACATCGGGCTTAACCCAGTCGTTCATTTATGAGTTGCGGTGAAATAGTTTCTGAATTTGGCATCTATCAGGCAAAACAGTCCGTATTTCACAGCAAGTTAAAGAAAGAAAGGTTATTCAGCATGAAGATCGCTCTGATCAACGAGAACTCCCAGAACTCCAAGAACCCCATGATCGAGGCTGCCCTTAAGAAGGTTGTCGAGCCCATGGGCCACACCGTCTTTAACTACGGCATGTATGCCGACGCCGACTCCAAGCCGCTCACCTACGTGCAGAACGGCATCCTTGCCGCCGTGCTGCTCAACTCCGGCGCTGCCGACTATGTCGTGACCGGCTGCGGCACCGGCGAGGGCGCCATGCTCGCCTGCAACTCCTTCCCCGGCGTGCTCTGCGGCCATGTCGCCGACCCGCTGGATGCCTACACCTTCGCCCAGGTCAACGACGGTAACGCCGTCGCCATGCCCTTCGCCCTCAAGAACGGCTGGGGCCAGGAGCTCAACCTCGAGTACACCTTCGAGAAGCTCTTTGGCTTTGGTTCGGGCAACGGCTATCCTGCCGAGCGCGTCGAGCCCGAGCAGCGCAACAAGAAGATTCTCGACGGCGTGCGCGCTGTGACCATGCGTCCGCTCGTCGACGTCCTGGGCGAGATCGACCAGGACCTGGTAAAGGGCGCTCTGGCTGGCGAGCACTTCCAGGAGTACTTCTTCGCCAACGCCACCGACGAGGCCATCATCGCCAAGGTCAAGGAGCTCCTGGGTCTCTAATCGACCCACGGTCCTACCCCATCGAACGCAAGCGGCGGCTGCCCAGCACAGGGCAGCCGCCGCTTTTTGCTATCTACCGAATGGTGCATTGGTGCAAAGGGGTGGTGCAAAGGGGTCAGGTTTGTATGCACCAACTTGGTGCAAAGTAACCTGACCCCAATGCACCACCCCTTTGCACCAAAGCCCCGTCTGCTGCGGAGTGCAGACGGGGCGAAAAGGGACTCGATTCAAACGATCGAAAGGTACGCTATTAGGCAGCAGCCTTCTTGGCGTCCGCAGCCTTCTTGAAGGCGGCGATCAGGGCAGCGGCGACCAGCGTGCCGGCGAGGATGGCAGCCAGGAACAACAGCAGGTTGTTCGTAGCGCCGAGCACGCCGACGATAGGGCCGCCGTGAGGCACGACATCGGTGATGCCAAAGACGCCTGCGAGGGCACCGGCGACAGCAGAGCCAGCGATGATGCTCGGGAGCACGCGACCAGGATCCTCGGCAGCAAAGGGAATAGCGCCCTCGGTAATGCCGATAAGACCCATGAGCAGCGCGGAGACACCGGAGCTCTTCTGCTCGTCATTGAAGCCCTTCTTATAGATGAGCGTAGCAAGACCGCAGGCCAGCGGCGGCACGGGGATGGCAGCGGCGACCATGCCCATGATCTCGGGATTGCCCTCGGCAATGGCGGCGGTACCAAAGAGGAATGCAACCTTGTTGACCGGGCCGCCCATGTCGACGGCAACCATGCCACCGAGCACGAGGCCGAGCAGGATCGAGGTCGAGGTATCAGCGGCGAGGCTCGCAAGCAGAGCGTTGAGCGAGGTCATGAGCCAGGAGACCGGCTGAGCCAAAACAAGGATGAAGACGGCAGAAATAAGGCCAGTTCCGATTAGCGGAATGACAAAAATGGGCATAATAGGCTTAATGGCTTGCGGAACGGGCCAGCTGTTGAACCATTTGACCAGGTAACCAGCGGCAAAGCCCATGACGATGCAACCCAGGAATCCGGTACCCGCCTCGGTACCCAGAATGGCCGGCGTCACTGCAACCTGAGCGCCGATCATAGCCGGGGCGAGTGCCGCTCGACCTGCAATGGAATAGGCAATGTAGCCCGCAAGAATCGGGTACATAAGGCCGAAGGCAGCGCCGCCGATAGCGTTCATCGTACCCCAGAAGCCCTCGGCAACTGCCATACCGTCAGCCGTGGCAGTGCCGCCCAGCGCGATGGAAAGCGCAATGAACAAGCCGCCGACCACGACGAACGGAATCATGTGCGACGCGCCGTTCATAAGAGCCTTGACCGGGCTCACCTTGTCAGCGTCATCGCTCGCGGCGGCTGCGGTGCCACCCTGCTTGCGCGACGACTGCGGCAGAGCCTTGAGCACGGCGGCAGCATCTTTGATGACCGGCTTGATCTCCATCTCGGTCACCTGTTTGCCGGCAAAACGGTCCTTCTCGTCAATTGCCACGTCAGCGGCGATAATGACGTAATCGGCTTCGGCAATCTCTGCAGAAGTCAGGCGGTTCTCGGTGCCCTGAGAACCCTGGGTTTCAATCTTGACCTCATAGCCAAGGTCCTTACCAGCCTCTTCCAGCTTTTGGGCTGCAAGATAGGTATGGGCAATGCCGGTGGGGCATTTGGTAACACCGACGATCTTCATATCAGTCCTCCACATTCTCAATCAAATACGTGTACAGTTCCTGCTCGCTCGGAATGGTCTTGAGCTTCTCAATGAAATCCCTCGACGCAAGCTTGCGGGCAAAACGCGAAACCACGGCCAGATGGGTATTCCCCTCATCGGTCATGGGCATCACCAGGCAAACGGCGACGCTCACGGGAGCATCGTCGATGGCATCCCAGTCGATGGGTTCGGCAAAACGAACCACAACAACCTTGGGAGTAACCTCTCCGGCGATCTTGGCGTGCGGAATGGCGATACCGTTTCCACAGCCGGTCGAGCCCTCCTCCTCTCTCTTATTGAACGCGTCGCATAGCTCCTCAAACGACGCGCCGGAATCCAAGCACAGCCCCGAGACCGCCTTGATAGCGAACTCCTTGTTCGCCTCGACGGGCTTGACGTCGATATGGACGTCGTTGAGCTTCATCATGGTTTCGAGCATTTCATCCTCCTAATCGGACTCTTGGGACATGACCTGAATCAGCTTTTGCCGAAACATCTCGGCGGGCACCCTGTTGAGGTCGCTGATGACACCCTGTTTATCGAGGCTCGCAAGCCTGCGGTAAAACTTGGAAAAGACGCTCGCGTGTTCGCTCAAAATGACAACCGAACAGGCGAACAGAAACACACACGACACGCGTGCATCGCCCCAATCGATACCGGCCGGAGCGCGACCGATCACCAGATGGGATTCGCGGATGATCTCGGGGTTGCCATGCGGCACCGCGATGCAGTTGAGGCTTGTGGGGCTCAACTCCTCACGCGCACGGACGGAATCGTAGAAATCCTCATCGACGGCGCCGAGCGCGACCAATCGGTCGACCATAAGATGCAGCACGTCGTCGCGGTCGATACCCTCGGGCAGATCAATCACATCGGCTTCCTCGATGCGCTTGGCGATCATGTCGGTATCGATGCGGTCGTTGACGCACTGACGGATGCGGTCGACCTCGTTGCCGCGCAGGGCGGGCGAAACGTAGATGACCTCGGCACTCGTGGGCGGAATGCGCTCGGTGGCGAGCACCACGTCGAAGGAATCGTTGCAATCCAGATAGTCCTGAAGCGACAGGACAGCCTTGATGCGAAGCGTGGGAAACAGGCGCCCGACCTTCTCGGAGATGAGGTTGGCGGCGGCCTGTCCGTAATGGCAGACCACGGCGGCCGTCATTTCACGGCGGTCGGAGAGCTGGCGCTCGAGCGCGACCTGGAAGTGCAGGGCGAGATAGACGATCTCGGTTTCGCTCAGGCGATAGTCAAACGTGGCATCGATCTTATTGGCAGCGACCGTCGCCATCTCGAACCCGAGCGGGTAACGGTGTTTAATCTCCTGTTCCTGATACGGATCGAGCACCGTGGGGACGTTGTCGCGGCGGATGACCGTGGTGTAGATATGCAGCGAGAGCCCCTGACGGAGCTTTCGGTCGGAGCGTAGGTCGACGGCAAGGGAATCTGAGATGCTGCCGAGCAGCTCAAGGACGAAAGCGTTCATCTCCTGCGCGACCTCATCGAGATCGAGCTTGCGCGATTTGCGAACGGAGGCCATGAGGCCGGTGAGGAAACGCAGCTGGGACTCGGTGAAGCTCGCACGGCTGTCGCGCGCGGCCTTCTCAACGCGGCGGCGATACGGCAGCGCATCGGGCAGCGAGGCAAGCTGGACCAGCGAGCCGTCCAGATCGAACGGTTGGGGCGTGGCGGCGTCCACTCCGATCTCGAACATCGCGGGATCGTCGGTGCCGGGAGCACCGTCGCTCAGCAAAAAGACGGAGGAAAGCAAGAGGCGGCGGTAGGCATCGTCGGTCAGGCTCTCGTTGGCGTCACTGCGAAGCTCGCGGGCGAACGAGACGCCGGCCTCGATGCGCTTGCGGGAAAGGCCCTCGAAGACCGGGATACCCTCACCCTCGATGATTGCCAATTCCATGAGAAAATCGACCCCGGGAATATAGGGCAGAAGCAGGTCGACGCAGGTCGTGACACGCTCGTACGGCGTGCCGCCGAATGCGACACCCAGGCGGCGCTCGGACTTGATAGGCATAGCACCGTCGACCTTGAGGCGAGCGATGCGCTTCTCGACGAGTGACTTGCTCACATGCAGCGCGTCGGCGATCTCCTGCATGGTCACAAAGCCGTCGGCAAAGATGAGATAGAGGTTGATGAGCTCGTCGGTGCCGATCACGGCATCGCTCACAAGCTCGGCCAGAAGGTTGGGAAGGTTATGCGCACCCTCGACCGTCACGACATTGCCGGGGGTCAGGTGGACCGACACGCCGGCCGTAATCGTGATGTCCTCAAGCGCATGGAGCTCGGTGCGAACCGTTCCCGAGGTGACGCCCAGCACCGTGCAAAGCTGCTTAAGCTCGACCTCACCGCAATCGTTGAGGTAGCGCAGGATATCGATCTGTCGCTTCGTGGGCCTCATGGCGCCTCCTTTCGACTATCAGTTAACCGCAAGAGGGTTCGTTTATTGCCTCATCGTTTTTATACGATTGAGCAATTCAATGTGGTTTGGAGTATTTTCGCAGGTCAATAGTGGTGTTCAATACGCCTGTACAAGCTGGGCCGATATGCCGTCCATTTTGTTGCACCCCGCGAACGGTATCTTTTCGAAGGCGAACGGTCGCGCGTCCTCGTCAACAAAAACGGCGGCCACCCCGAGGACTGGGGAAGCCGCCGCTATTTTCTAGAAGTGGTGCAATGGGGTCAGGTTTACATGCACCAAGTTGGTGCAAAGTAACCTGACCCCCATGCACCAAGGGGTTGCCTAGAGGGCGCAGGCCACTTTGTAGCCGTCGCCGATGGCGTCGCGGATGTTGCCGCACTTGTTGGCGTCGCCCAGCACGTGGGTGGTAACGCCGGCAGCTGCCAGATCGTCGGCGAGCTTAGTGTTGGGACGGTAGCCCATGGCGAGCACCAGCGTATCGGCACCGGTGATGGTGTGGACCTCGCCGTCCTTCTCGTAGCTGATAGCGTCCTCGGTGATCTCGGTCACCTTGGCCTCGGTCAGCACGTGGACGCCCTTAGAGAGCATGCGCGTGATGAGCACCGCGCGGCCAGCGCCACCCTCGTTGGCGGCGAGCGTCTTAGTCATCTCGATGACGGTGACGTCGCGGTTGGCCGGCGACAGGTCGTTGACCAGCGGAGCCAGGTAGTCAGCCGTCTCGCAGCCGACGGTGCCTCCGCCCACGATGACGATCTTCTTACCCGGGAAGGCGTTGCCGCCCAGCAGGTCGTCAGCCGTCATGACCTGCTTAAAGTTCTGCATAAAGGCCGGAGCGATGGGCTCGGCACCATAGGCCAGGACAACCTCGTAGCCGGCGTAGTCACGCTGGATGTCCTCGGCAGAAAGCTCGGCACCAAAGATGCACTTTACGCCGGCCTCGGCAAGACGGCGATACTGGTACTTGATCACGCGGGTGAGCTCCTGCTTTGCCGGCGGAACGGCCGCGATGCGCATCTCGCCGCCCGGCTCGTCCTGCTTGTCCACGAGCACCACGTTATGGCCGCGCTTGGCGGCAATGAACGCCGCCTCCATGCCAGCGGGACCGGCGCCCACAACGAGCACGTTCTTGGTCTCGGCGGCAGGCTCGTAGCCGGCCTCGTCGCGCTCGACATCGGGGTTAACGGTGCAGGAGATACGCTTGCCAAACATGATGCCGTTCAGGCAGCGCAGGCAGCCGATGCAGGGGCGAATCTCGTCGGCGTTGCCGGCGGCTGCCTTGTTGCAGAACTCGGCATCGCACAGGTTGGCGCGGCCCATCATGCAGATGTCGGCGGCACCGTCCTCGATCAGCTCCTCGGCAATCCATGCCTCGTTAATACGGCCGACCGTGGCGACGGGAATGTTGACGTGCTTTTTGATCTCGCGCGAGCAGGCGGCGTGCGAGGCCTGCTGCGTGCCGGCGGCGGGAATCGCGGAGCCGCGCTTGATGGTGGTGCCGCCCGACACGTGGATCATATCGACGCCGGCCTTCTCCAGGCGACGCGAGACATAGATCATATCGTTGAGAGTCAGGCCGCCATCGGTGTACTCGTCGCCCGAAATACGAACGTCGATGATGAAGTCCTTGCCGCAGCGCTCGCGAATCTCGGCGATGACCTCGAGCAAGAAGCGCATGCGCGCGTCAAGCGAGCCGCCGTACTCGTCGGTACGCTTGTTGTAGAGCGGGGTCAAGAAGCCACCAAGCATGCCGTGGGCGTGTGCCGCATGGACCTCGACGCCATCGACGCCGGCCTTCTGCATACGCACAGCAGCGTCGCCAAACTGGTGCGTGAGCTCGTGAATCTCGTCAACTGTAATGGGGCGCGGTGCCTCGCGGGCGTAGGACGGGCCCACGAAGGAAGGGGCGATCAGGCGCGGCGTGCCCGGGATGTTAAAGGCCATGTAGGCGGGGTGGAAGAGTTGCGGCATGATCTTGCAGCCGTACTCGTGCACGGCGGCGGCGAGCTTTTCCCAACCGGGAATGAACGTGTCGTCATAGCAGCACATATCGCCCGGCAGATAGGTATAGGTGGGCTCGACCGTCACGACCTCGGTGATGATCAGGCCCACGCCGCCCTTGGCGCGGGCGCGGTAATGGTCGACCAGATCGTCGGTCACATAGCCGTGGTCGGCCAGGTTGGTAGACACCGGCGGCATAAAGACGCGGTTCTTGACCTCGGTCGTACCGACCTTAATCGGGCTAAAGAGCATCGGGTAGGCGGAGAACTCCATACAGGCTTCCTTTCGTTTGAGCCGCGTGGCGGCACTTGCTGATTCCCCTATCGTATCAGCACCCGCCCAGTACGCGACCTCACACACTCCCCACCTTTTGCTCGACCCATAAAAAAGTTGCGGTGGAATACGGAGCAATTGAGGCGTTTGACAGCCAAAACAGTCCGTATTTCACCGCAACTGATAAGGGTGGGATGGGTTAGAGGCCCAGGTAGGATGTCATGCCTTCGACGGCGAGCTTGGCGCCGGCCACGGCATGGACTACGGTGAGCGGGCCGTTGACCACGTCGCCGGCGGCAAAGACGCCGGGCACGGTGGTCATGCCGTGCTCATCGACCGAAAGCAGGCCGCGATGGTCGGTCTCCAGGCCGCCCGTCGTAAGCACGAGCTTGTCCTTGGGCACCTGCGAGGCCGCGATGACGATGGTATCGGCCGCGGCATGGTCGAGCTCTTCCTCGTAGCCCACCACGTTGTTGTCCTCGTCGAAGATAGCCGTCTCGAACACGGGGCCGTTATCGTCGATAGCGCAGATGGCCTTGCCGCACACGATCTCGGCTCCGTCGAGCTCGGTCAGCTCGACCTCATCATCGATGGCAGAGATGTGGCGCGAACGGGCATACACGGTGACCTTGCGAGCACCCGAGCGCAGCGCCGTGCGGGCCACATCCATGGCGACGTTACCGGCACCGATAACCGCCACGTTCTGTCCGATCGCCACACTCGTGGGATCGACCAGATAGTCGATGCCAAACAGCACGTTGCCGCGCGACTCGCCGGGAATCCCCAGCTTGCGGGCGCGCCAAGTGCCGGTGCCCACAAAGACCGCGTCATAGCCGTCGCGCAGCAGATCGTCGATATGCAGCGCGCCGCCGATGGTGGTCGAGGGACGCACGCGCACGCCGAGCGAGCACATCACGTGGCGGTACTTTTGCACCAGCGAGCGCGGCAGACGGAACTCGGGGATGCCGTACTCCAGCACGCCGCCGATCTCGGGGCGCTGCTCAAACACGGTGACCGCGCAGCCCAGCTGGGCCATCTTGATAGCCACGGTAATGCCGGCAGGGCCCGAGCCGACCACGGCGACCTGCTTGCCGCACGACGGCGCAGGCTTCCACTCCTTGCGGTCGAGGTACGCCGTGGAGATATAGTTCTCGATGCTCGAGAAATGCACCGGCGTGCCCTTGCGACCCTGGACGCACGAACCCTCGCACTGGCCCGAATGGTTGCACACCATGGAGCAGACCGCGCTCATGGGGTTGTTCTGGAACAGCAGCTCGCCTGCTTCCTCCAGACGACGCTGCTTAAACAAGTCGATGACCTGCGGAATAGGCGTCTGAACCGGACAGCCCTTGATCTGGCAGAACGCCCTTTTACAACCCAGACAACGATTTGCTTCCTCGACAATGTGGATAGCCACGCGATTCCCCTCTGATTCGCATCAACACAATAGCGGGCAGTTCCAGATGCTGCCCAGTACCGGCTAGCCCAGCCGTCCATAGCGGCCGCCAGCCACGCTACATCTCCCGATGCGCGCCTTCGCAACGGGCAGACATACGCTCGAGCGTCGTCAGGCAACCGGCCGCCGTCGCCGGCACGCTGTTCTCGACCACACACGGAATACCCGGGCAGGCAGCGGCAGCCCAGGCAACGACGGGCTCAAAGTCATAACGGCCCGTCTCGCCCACGCCATGGCACACCAGACGCGAACCCGTGCCATCGCACCAGCCGGCCTCATCCTCGTTGTTCACGACCTCGTAGTCCTTGGCATGCAGCACGCGGACCTTGCTGCCGCACAGATAGAGCATGCGCGAGGTAATCTCCTGCGCCTCGTCGACAACGCTCGGATGCAGCAGCGACACCGGGTCGTAAATCACACCGAGCGCCGAGCTCGGCACGCGCTCGAGCACCTCGCGGCAACGCTGGGGCGTGTTGACCGTCTCATTCCAGCCAGGCTCGATCAAAATCTGACCGCCCATTGCCTCGGCACGACCACAGACATACTTGAGACCCTCCACAAATGCGTCGAGTGCCTCGTCGGTCATGCGATCGTTCGCCACAGCGTTCTGCACGTTGGGACGACCGGTCTCGGTGCCCACCGGGCAGCCACCGAGCATCTTGGCAAAGTTCAGGCATGCCTCGTACTCGGCATAGTTATCCATGAGCTGTTGGCGATCGGGCGTCGCCAGGTTTTTATAGCAGCCGAACACGGCGACCGAAACGCCCGCCTCGTCGAGCACCGCACGCAGGTGGTCGGCAAGCTCGCGCGTAAGGCCCAAACGGTTGATGCCCATCGACTTATAGAGCACCTTGCTCGGCAGCTGAATGCACGAAAAGCCCAGCTCGCCCGCCATGCGAATGCGCTCCTCGACCGTTCCCTGCGGAAGGTCGTGCAGGCGCACGCCCGGGGCGATGGCCCCCACGCTACTCACAACCCTTGCACGCATTGATGCCCGGGGTGTAGCCGCCAAACGGGTCATCGATGGAGCACACGCCCGAAGGGGCGAGCGGATCGCGCTTACCGGCCAGCTTGTCGTGGTGCATGGTCTCGATATAGGCCAGCACCAGCGGCGCCACGCCCTTTGCGTCGTTTTTGACGATGGGCTCGCTCATGTAGTAGCCAAACGTGCCCTCGCGGTGCGCGGTGTTGCCAAGGCCCGCCACCAGGCAGATGTTGTCGAGCGCCAGCTGTCCGTCGCGCTCGGACAGGCACGTGTCGCAGATGCCGTCAAACGCACGGCGGCCATGCTGGTAGTAGCGCTCGCCCAGCACGCCCAGGCGCACGCCCTTCATGATGGCGTTGGCGAAGATTGCGCTGCCGCTCTCCTCCAGGTAGTTGGGGGCGATGTTGGGCAGGTTGATGACCTGGTGCCACATGCCGGTCTTCTCGTCCTGATACGGCAGCATGGCGTCGATCAGGTCGTGGAACATCTTGCGGATCTCGTCCTTCTCGGCCGACATTGAAGGCGGCATGAGCTCCCAGGTATCGATGAGCGCCATGGCAAACCAGCCCTCGGCACGCAGCCAGAAGTTGGCCGAAAGGCCGGTGACCGGATCGCACCAGAACTGCTTGCGGCTTGCGTCGTAGGCGTGATAGTACAGGCCGTTGAGCGGGTTGCGCATCAGGTCGTGCACGACTTGGAACATATGGAAGCTGTCCGAGCAGGCACGGCGGTTGTGGAAGCTCAGCTCGTACTGCATGTAGAACGGCTGGGCCATGTACATGCCGTCGAGCCAGATCTGGTTGGGGTAGACGGCCTTATGCCAAAACACGCCCTCTTTGGTGCGCGGCTGGGTCTCGAGCTGGCGATAGATCGTGTCCATGGCGGCGCGGTACTTGGGCTTGCCCACCAGGTCATAGAGCTTGTAGAGGGTCTTGCCCGCATTGACGTTGTCGAGGTTGTACTCCTCGGGCTTGTAATGCTTGATGGTGCCGTCTTCCTGGACAAAGAAGTCGATGTAATCGTCGGCAAACGTCAGGTAGCGCTGCTCACCCGTGATCTCGTACAGCTCGATGAGCGCCTTGATCATGCAGCCATCGATGTAGTTCCAGGTGTTCTCCTTGCCGGCACGGAGCTTTTCGATGTTCCAGGCCGGCGCCTGCGGCGTGGAAGTCTCGATCAGCTGCTCGATGTAGCGGTCCAGAATCTGATTGCAACCCATTGCTGTCCCCTCTGACGTTAATGATGGGTGAACGTTAACCTTAGTGTAACGCGAACGGGGAATGTAGGGTGAACGTTAACCCTACATTCCCCGCGAACGGCAGACTTTTAGCGGCAAACGGCAGCTAAGCCCGCGGCAATGCGATGCGCCAGGCGCTCATAGCCAGTCGGGCTGTAGTGCAGGCCGTCGGGCATATAGAGCTCGCGGTGCTCCGGCAAAAACGGGCTGATGCCGCTCTGAGCGTACAGGTCGATCACTGGCACCGAGTAGCGGTCACAGACCTCGAGCATCGCCTGCACGTACGCGATCTGCGTCAGGCCCAGATGGTTGAGCTCATTGCTCGCCGGAATATCCTTCTCGTGCTTGCCACTCGTTTTGCACGGCGTCATAAACACGAGCTTTGCCTGGGGCGAGCGCGCCGTGATGGTACGGATCAGATAATCGACGGCACCATAGAACTCATGCACATCGGTGCTGCCCAGCTCGCCGAGCGGCACGTTGCGGCTAAAGTCGTTGACGCCGCCAAAGACGACATAGGCATCGGCTGCATCGTCGATACCGTCCAGACGCTCGACAAACGAATCGGTACGGTCGGCCTTGATGGCGATGCGCGAACCCTTGATGCCATAGTTTTCGACGGTTGCACCGCCCAGCAGCGCGCCCAGGTGCGTGGTCCAGGAGATGTCGTTGCCGCCCCCGCCGCATCCGTTGTCGCCCCACGTGGTCGAATCGCCAAAGCAGCAGATGGTCGATTCGCTCAAGGTCTTCGTCGGTTTCATGTTTATACTCCTCCCCGCCCACACGGCGGTCTTTGGTCTTATCAGTCATTACCGTTTGCTCACGCTACACCCATGGCCTACGAGCAGACCCCGGCAGCATGCTCGTCGAGCCACTCGATGTCCTCGGCAAGATGCGCAACGCTCAAATGGTGCCCGCCCGGGCAAACCTCGTGCGACAGGCCGTCGGCATGCCCCACGAGCTTATAGGCGCCGCGAACAATGTCGAGCTGCTCATCAACATTCGCAAGTCCACGGGCACCGTTAAGATGATCGCCCTCGCAGCTCTGCACCAACAGCGGTCGCGGAGCGATAAGCGAGGCGATATCGCCCATATCGAGCAGGCGCCACAGCCCCGGCACATAGTTGCAGCTGCAGTTGCCGTTGAGGTGCAGCAGAGAATCGTCGACACCGTACAGATAGCCCGAGACAAACGCCTTGCGCACGCGCGGGTCGAGCGCCGCCAGGTACAGCGTCATGTATCCGCCGCCCGAAAAGCCAAAGCAGCCCAGGTCATCCATGGCAATGTCGCCGCGCGCCTCGAGGTAATCGATCAGACGCATGTTGTCCCAGGCGTTGAGGCCCGCAACGGTAAGACCCAGCGGCTCGGCCATGCGCGCCTGGTTTAGACACGTACCGCGCAGGAAGCTGTTCTCGTCGTCGCCCTGGCCCTTCCAATCGCGACGGTATCCCCAACCGCGAGCATCGGGGCAGACGGCCACATAGCCCATGCGCGCCAGACGCAGACCGTAGTCGTAGTTGAACTTACGCACGGCGTCGTCGACCGCCGGCACGCCCGTCACACCCGCAACACTTGCGGCTCCGGCGCCCTGGTGGCCATGCGGGCAGATATAGCAGCGCTTGCGGCCGTGCGCATCGAGCTTGGGCGCCTGCGACTCCAGTAGGTAGAACGGCATCCAAACGTTGTGCTCCACCTGCAGCATCGCATGGGTGCGCACGATACCGCCGGCAATCTGCGCCCGATCGAGCTCGCGTACCTCAATCGGCACACGATCCATAAGTGATAGGCCCAACAGGTCAAACAGCCGAGCCCTCGTCGCGATCTGCCATGCTTCAAAGTCACCGGGCGTCGCGCCCTTAAACGCGGCAGAGCGGCCTTCGCTCTTAAGACGGTCGCGAAACGCCGGTTCATCTTCGTAATAGGTGTCGATATGCACCGTGCGACCGTTATCGGAAAGGCCAGCGGTCTCCACGGCGCCACCCGAGCCGCCTTCGGGGTCCCAACCGTCCGCACCGGCAAGCACCTGCTCGCGGGCATACCGGGCAGTGGCTGCAGCATCGAGCTCGCGGGCCCATGGCACCCAGCCGGCAGTATCCCCTGCCGGCCCATGCAGGATTGCACCGGCATACCGCGCACAATTGTGCGCCGTCGGCTTATTCCAATCCCACCAGCCTTCACGCCTGATATGCCGTCCCAGCCAGCAGTCGATCAACACGGTCTGGGCCCATTCGCGCCAAGGACGACCCAGGTAGACCGAATCCGGCGCCACGTCCTGCGGAGCCGTAAACGAGCAGCCGTGGAACACAAAACCGTACGGCTCTCCCTCGGGCGTCGACGCCGCCGTCACGTAGCCGTTCACGTCCATATTGCGGTTGAGCGACCGGATCTCGCACCCCTCAAAAAAAGGCACGCGCACCGCCAAAGATAAAGTCGACGTCGCCCTCGATCCGGCAGCGCCGGAAATACTGACGGCCCACTCGGCGCGGCGCAAACTGCTTGGGTCCTATGAACCCGCCCGGTTTGACTTCGCGTGGCGGCAGCGGGCCCAAAAACAGCGTGTCCTGGTGGCCCGTAATGTAGCAGGCATCGACCACCAGACGATCGCCGTCGGCATACAGGGCAATCGCCTGCCCCACCTCGCGACCGTCTCCGGCATCGTTGACGATCGTGAGGTTCTCGAGCCGCACGTCATCGGCATCGACCAAAACGGTATAGGTCCTAAACGTGCCAAGCGTGCCGTCGACACCCGAGCCATCACTCGAGGGCATCTTGGCACCCAGGCCGCCCACAATGCGCACGCTGTCAGCCGTCTCGCCCACCAACGTCACATGCGGTCGATGAATCTCGACCCGCTCGCGATACTCGCCCGGATCGACATGAATCCTCACCGGTTGTTCAGCATTCGGATAGAGCTGATCGACTGCCGCCAAGGCCTCGGAAATGCTGCGGTATGCCCCCGCACGCTCGGTCGATACTTCAAAAACTTGTTCTTCAATCATCAGTCGCTACGCCCTTTCGTCGCGGACCGCCTACGCTGCAGTTCCGGCATATAAAGAGCACGTGCGATGGGTCGGGAAGGCCCCGTCCATCGCACGTCACAACATGCCGGATTCGATTGTTTAAGAGCAAACGCTTACGCGCGCACAACCTTGTCGACGTTTTGGAGCTGCAGCTCCTCGCCGTCCTGGCCTTCGATGCTCACATTTTGCAGGTCGAGCACCTTGACGTTTTGTGCGATGATGCCCTGGCGCACCATGGGCTCAACGCCGCAGGCCATGGCCGGGACAAAGGGCTCGGCGTTGGGCGAGAAGGTCACGTGGACGTCCTCGAACGTCAGGCGCGTCACCTTGCTCTCGGGCAGGCCCGTGATGTAGGCCGCGGCGGCATGGCAGTTGGTGGCCTCGATATCGCGGAACGTCGTGGCACCAAAGCCGGGCGTGCGGTCGTCGACGGGCAGCGCCTCGCGGTTCTGGACATAATCGGTCTTGCCGTCCTTGTCGCAGAAGTAGAACGAGTTGACCACGAAGGGCGTAAGCACCTTGTCCATGCGAATGTGCTCGAAGGTGATGCCCTCGTTGACGGCGTCCTTGCCGCGACCGCGACGGGTCTTGACGCGCAGGCCGCGGTCGGTGCGCTCGAACAGACACTTGCTCACGGTAAGGTCCTTGATGCCGCCGGCGGCCTCGGAGCCCAGGACCACGGCGCCGTGGCCATCGTGCATGTAGCAGTGCGAGATCAGCACGTCGTGCGTTGCGGGGCGAAGCTCGGGCTCAATGCCCAGCTTGCCGCTCTTGATGGCGATACAGTCGTCGCCCACCGAGAACTGGCAGCCCAGGATGCGGACAAAGCCGCAGCTCTCGGGATCGAAGCCGTCGGTGTTGTGGGAGTTCTTGGGGCCCTCGATGGACAGGCAGAGCGCATCGACGTGCTCGCACAGGATGGGGTGGATGTTCCACGCCGGGCTGTTGCGGACGGTGAAGCCTGCCAGGCTCACGTTCTCGCACTCGGACAGGAAAATCATGCGCGGACGGGCGACCTCGCGGCCCTCCTCGGGACGGAAGATGTTCTTAAAGTCCTTGTTCCACCAGTTGTCCTCGGCAAAATCGGTCTGGCCGTCAATTGCACCGCGGCCATAGATGCACACGTCGTGCACGCTCAGGCCGGTAAAGGTGGAGCAATAGGTTGCAAAGCTCTCGCCCTCCCAGCGGCCCAGCGGAGTCATGTCGGTACCGGCGTAACCGGCGCCCTCGTCGCCCTTGACCGTACCGGGGATGTAGGCAAGCGCCGCGCGGTCGTGGCGGGCCAGCAGCACGGCGCCCTCGACAAGCTCGATGTTGATATGGCTCTTAAGGAAGAGCGACTTGATGCGGTAGTTACCGGCGGGGATCAGCACGCGACCACCCTTGGGGCAGGCCATGATGGCGGCCTGGATGTTGGTGGTGTCGTCGTGCTCGGCATCGCCCTTGGCGCCGCAGTCGCGAACGTTAATGGTAAAAGGCTCTGCCGGCGTGGTGACGCCCACACTCAGCTCGCGCTCGCCGCAAACAAAGCGGACCAAGTTGCGTTTGCCGGGAACCAGGCCGTCAACATAGGTCTCGACCGTGTTCGTGGTGCCGGCGGGCTCATCGTTGACAAAGATCTCCCACGTATCGGCGCAGGTAAAGTAGCCGCCGTCGTCGAGCTCGATCACGGCCGCGCGGGCGTTACGCCAGATAACGTTCGTCTCCATGGATTTCTCCCTCAAAAAGATTCTCTAAAAGTTAATTGTACGCTGTTGCAAAAAAGGGCCGTACCTGCCGGCGGATATCCGGTGGCACGGCCCTGTGGTTTGGACGATAGGCTAGCCCTACTCGGCGGGCGTCACGCTGCCGTCCTGGAAGCCAACGTTGTTGTGAGCGAAGCAATCCTCATACTTGAAGCCGGAGAGCTCCTCGCAGAGCGCCTTGACCTCGGGCTGGACGTCGGCCATCTTGCCGCCCTCCTTGACGCGCTTGATCTCGTCGCAGAGGATGTCGCACTGCTCCTTGTCGATCTTGATGCCGCGGGCAAGGACAGCTGCGAGCAGGAAGAAACCGGCGCAGCCGATGAGCATGTAGCCGCAGATGTACAGAGGCACGGTTGCGGGCTGGGTCACGGCGTCGCTGTTGCCGGCGGTCTGAATGAAGCCGGAGGCAGCCAGGACGATGGCCCATGCATTGACGGCGACAGCCTGGGCGATCTGCTGGCAGAGCTGCTGAGCGGAGCTGTAGATGCCCTCGCGGCGACGCAGGGTGATGAGCTCATCGACATCGGGGATGTAGTTGAGCAGGACGTCGGGCAGATACTGGAAGCCAACGTAGAAGAACTTCCAGATGGCGAAGATGATGGGATAGGCGATCATGGCGATGGCGACCGTAGAGGTGCCGTTGATTTGACCAAAGGCGAAGTAGTTGTACGCGATGATGCACGCAGCGCAACCGACGTTGGCCAGGTACCAAGACTTGTGGAAGCCCTTCTTGGCCATGAGGGCAACCCAGACAGCGGTGCAGACGATAGCGACGACCTTGCCGGGCATCTCCATCACAGACTCGTAGGACTTAGGAATCTGCAGACAGTAGACGATGAAGAAGGACAGGCAGGCAGACCAGCAGGCAGCAGCGAGCTTCGTGGAGACCTGTGCGTACAGAACCTTACGGAAGGACTTGTTGCGGAAGGTGGAAACGACGTCGATGAAGAACTTCTTGATACCCTCGCCGACGCTCTCGATCTTCTCCTGAGCGACCTCCTCGGGGGTGTGCTCCCAGGTGGACAGGTACACGCAGAGCAGCGAGATTGCCATGACCGAAGCGTTGATCGAGGCGATGATGAAGTAGCTGAACGGGTTGGTCTCGCCGAAGGTGCCAAAGCCGAAGCCGACGAGTGCGGCCATCAGGAAGCCGGCGGCGTTACCAAAGAGGTGCTTGTAGCCGGTGAGGTACGTACGCTCCTTGAAGTCGTCGGTCATCTCGATGGTCAGCGGCGACAGGTTGGCGGTGCAGAACGTGTACGCGACGTTGTAGATCAGGTACAGCGCGAAGTAGTACGGGAAGCCAAACGGCGTGGCGACGAAGATGAGCGGCTCGGCGATCATCATCGGGATAGCCAGCAGAATCCAGAAACGGCGACGACCGAAGATGCGGCCGACCTTGGTGGCGTAGAAGTTATCGGCCACGAAACCCATCAGCGGGCAAAGGATGGCGTTGAGGTAAATGGCGAACGAGCTGATCAGAGCAGCCTCGCCTGCGGACAGGCCGCACTCCGTGGACAGGAACAGCACCATGTAGCTGTGCGTAAAGCTCAGGGCACCGGAGTTGAGCATACCGCCCATACCAAAGCCCAGGCGCGTCCAGAATGTGATCTTGCGCTTTTTGCCGATCTTGTTAGTCATCGAGCTCCCTCTCTCTTCTCGATTGTCTTTGAACAAGACATTGAAGTCCACACCGACGTCTGTCTGCATGTCGTTCAGGGTGAACGTTTAGCTAGATTATGCGCGATTCCTTACGTGAGGTGAACGTTCACTTGCATATTATCCCCGAACGGTCGATTTTTACCGCTGAACGGACACATTTGATGCCCATGGCCCTATTTATTGCTGGTAAAGATGTCATATTGGACAAATAGAAAAAGGTGAACGTTTATTATGATTTCCTTTTTCATGCACCCGTAAGCAAAACGGTCCCGCCAGGACTACTCCCGGCAGGACCGCTATATAGGAACTATGTTCGGATGAACTTGCCCCTACAGGCAGACGCCGTCCTTCCAGATGCTGATCTCGTGGCAGCCGCGACGCTCGGCACTTGTGAGCTTGCCGCTCGCCGTGTCCAGCACCAGCTGATACAGGTCGCCAGCAGCCTCGTCGAGCGTACGCTCGCCCGTAGCCACCACGCCGGCGTTAAAGTCCATCCAGTTGGCCTTGTGGTCGCACAGGCGCTGGTTGGTGAACACCTTGAGGGTGGGCGCCGGCGCGCCAAACGGCGTGCCGCGACCGGTCGAGAACAGGATCACATGGCAACCGGCGGCGGTGAGCGCCGTGGTCGACACCATATCGTTGCCCGGGCCGCACAGCATGTTCAGGCCATGCTTGGTGGCCTGGCCGGCATACGGCAGCACGTCGACGATGGGCGCGGAGCCGCCCTTTTGCACGCAACCGCAGCTCTTGTCCTCGAGCGTGGTAATGCCGCCGTCCTTGTTACCAGGGCTCGGATTCTCGTAGACCACCTCACCGTGGCTGATGAAGTAGTCCTTAAAGCCGTTGAGCATGTCGGAGGCGGCGTTAAAGACCTGCTCGTTCTCGCAGCGGTCGAGCAGGATGCTCTCGGCGCCAAACATCTCAGGCACCTCGGTCAGTACCGACGTGCCGCCGCGCGCGACGACCATATCGCTCACGCGACCGATCGTGGGGTTGGCGGTAATGCCCGAAAGACCGTCGGAGCCGCCGCACTTAAGACCGATGACCAACTCGGAAGCCGGAATGGGCTCGCGCTTGGCCTGCTTGGCAAGGTCGGCCAGCTCGGTTAGGATCTTGTGGCCCTCGACCTGCTCGTCGGCAACGTCCTGGCAGGTGAGGAAACGGACGCGCTCGTGATCGAAGTCACCGAGCTCGTCGAGCACCTGCTGATGCGTGCAGTTTTCGCAACCGAGCGACAGGAACAGCACGCCGGCGGCATTGGGGTGACGCGAGAGCGCCACCAGCAGACGACGCGTCTGGGCGTGGTCGGCGCCGGTCTGCGAGCAGCCGAAGGGGTGCGGAAAGTAGTAGACGCCCTCGAGCGAGCCCTCGACCAGGTCCTGAGCCTGCTCGCACATAGCACGTGCGACCTCGTTGACGCAGCCGACCGTGGGGATGATCCACAGCTCGTTGCGCGTGGCGGCACGGCCGTCGGCACGACGGAAGCCCATAAAGGTCTCGGGCTCAACGGGATCCACGACCGGATGCGTGGGGTTGTAGGTGTACTCGACCTCACCCGAAAGGTTGGTCTTCACATTGTGCGTGTGGAGCCACTGACCGGGCTGGATGTCGCCCGTCACGTGTCCGATGGGCAGGCCGTACTTGATGACGTCCTCCCCCGCGGCAATCGCGCGCACGGCCATCTTGTGGCCCTGCGGGATGTCCTCCACGGCCACGACCTCGCCCACGCCGGGGACCGCGACGGCGGTGCCCTTGGCGAGCGGCGACAGCGCAACAATCACGTTATCGGCCGGATTAATCTGGATAGTGTTCATTACAAAGAGTCCTAACCCTACAGGTTGAGCAAAAATCGAGCGGCGCCCACCGGTTGGCCGGCGGGCGCACAAAAGGATTTAGGCCTGGGCGTTGGCGAATGCCTGCTTGACGCCCTCGGCACGCACGACGGCGAGCGCGTCGACGACAAACTCCTCAAGACCGGCGATCTGGGTCAGGTCCTCGCCCCACATCTGCTCGTTGGTGAGCACGTCGTGCACCAACTCGGCATCGTCGGCGCCAGCGTGGGCGGCGTAGAAGTCGAGCACGAAAGCGTCGTCCTGAGCGGTGTACTCGGTGCCGTCGGCGCGACGCAGGTGCAGGCCGTCACCCTCGCGAGCAACGAGCTCCTGCGTATAGAAGGCAATGAGCGTAGCGAGGCTCGTCGCCAGGCACTTGGGCAGGTTGCCGGTCTCGGCAACATAGTCCTTGAGCGTGGGCAGGTCGCGAGCACGCCATTTGGCGGTTGAGTTGAGGCAAATGGAGAGCAGCGCGTGGTCGATAAACGGGTTGTCGAAGCGGTTCTCGACGGCAGCGGCAAAGGCCTTGCAGTCCTCGACGTCCAGGTCGGCGGCAAGCGTCGGGATGACCTCGTCGTAGAGCATGGTGTTCATAAAGCCGCGGATAGTCTCGTCGTGCATGCAGTCGCGCACGATGTCAAAGCCGGCAACCCAGGAGCCCGGAACAAAGGCAGTGTGGGCGCCGTTGAGGATGCGGACCTTGCGCTTCTTGTACGGGGTGACATCGGGTGTCACAAAGACGCCCGGCAGGCCGGCCTTCACGAAGGGCAGGCGCTCCTTGAGCGACTCATCGCCCTGGATACCCCACATCTGGAAGGGCTCGCGCACGGCCAGGAAGGGATCCTCGTAGCCCAGGCGCTCGGCAACCGCGGCGGCCTCCTTGGGGTCGCGGATGCGGCCGGGGACGATGGTGTCGACGAGCGTGGTGCAGATGGTGCAGTCGTTGGCCATCCACTGCGAGAACTCGTCCTCCCAGCCCCAATCGCTCACGTACTGGTTCATGATGCGCAGCAGCTCCTCGCCATTATGGTCGATGAGCTCGCAGGCGAGCACGATGACGCCCGGCTTACCGGCAGCCCAGCGAGTGTGAAGGACCTGGACAAGCTTGGCGGGGAAGCTCGCGGGCGGCATGTCGTCGGCCTTGCAGGACGGATCGTAGGCGATACCGGCCTCGGTGGTGTTGGAGACGATAATCTCCAGGTCATCGGAGACGGCGACCTCCATGACGGCGTGGTAGTCGTCCTCGCGGTACGGGTTGAGGCAGCGGCTGCAAGCGCTGATCACGCGGGACTCGTCAACCGTGTTGCCGTTCTCCTTGCCGCGCACCAGCACGGTGTACAGGTCGTCCTGGGCATTGATGCCGTCGGCAAAGCCAAAGGCACCGCTGATGGGCTGCACCATGACGACCTTGCCGTTCCAGCCGGTGGCCTCGTTGCCCATATCAAAGAAGCGGTCCACGAAAGCGCGCAGGAAGTTGCCCTCGCCAAACTGCAGGACCTTCTCGGGGGCGTCCTTGGGCAGCACGTAACCCTTATAACCGATCTTCTCGAGCGTCTCGTAGCTGATGTTCTCCATCTATGTATCTCCTTAGGCGTTTGTTAGCGTGAAAGCTTGCCGGAGGCGCCGCGTGTGGCGACGGCGCTCCCGGGTCCTATGTGATTCGGTGCGAACTTAGGCCTCGACGGTGTCCAGGTCAAAACCGAAGTAGCGGACGGAGTTGTTGTAGCTGATGTCGCGCACGATGGTGCCCAGCAGCTCCATGTCGGCGGGATACTTGCCCTGCTCGACCCACTCGCCGATCACACTGCACAGCACGCGGCGGAAGTACTCGTGACGCGGATAGGACAGGAAAGAACGGGAGTCGGTGAGCATGCCGACGAAGTTGCCCAGAACGCCCTCGTTGGCAAGGGCCGTGAGCTGCTCGCGCATGCCGACCTCGTTGTCGTTGAACCACCAAGCGGAACCGTTCTGGATCTTGCCGGCAGTCGGGGCCTCCTGGAAGCAGCCCATGACGGTGTCTATCATGGTGTTGTCGATGGGGTTCAGGCTGTACAGGATGGTCTTGGGCAGGCCGCAGGTCTCCTGGATGGAGTTGAGGAAATCCGCGAGCTGGTCGGACGGCGTGTAGTTGGAGATGCAGTCGTAACCGGTATCGGGGCCGAGCTTGGCGAACATGGCGCGGTTGTTGTCGCGCTTGCAGCCAAAGTGCAGCTGCATGGCCCAACCCAGGCGGACATACTCGCCGGCGACAAACTGCATAAAGGCGGTCTTGTACTTGAGGACCTCTTCCTCGGTGAGCGGCTCGGCGGCCAGGCCCTTGGCGAAGATGGCCTCGATCTCCTCGGTGGTAGCCGGGACATACATGACGTAGTCGAGCGCGTGGTCGGAGGCACGGCAGCCCAGCTCGTGGGCAACGTCGTAGCGCTTGGAGATAGCGGCCTTCATGCCCTCGAAGTCGTTGACCTCAACACCGGCGACCTCGGAGAGATGCTTGCAGTAGTCGGCGAACTCCTGACCGCGCTCGATGCGCAGGGCGGCATCGGGGCGCATGGCGGGAACAACCTGAACGTCAAAACTGTCGTCGGCGGCAATCTTCTTGTGCCACTCAAAGCTGTCGGCGGGGTCGTCAGTGGTGCAGATCATGCGGACGTTGGACTGCTTGATCAGGTTGCGGCAGGTGAAGCTGGCCTCGGCGAGCTTAGCGTTGGCAAGGTCCCAGACCTCCTGGGCGGTATTGCCGTTGAGGACACCCTCATAGCCAAAGAAACGCTTGAGCTCCAGGTGGCTCCACTCAAAGACGGGGTTGCCCACGCAACGACCCAGGGTCTCGGCCCACTTCTGGAACTTCTCGCGAGCGGGGGCATCGCCGGTGATGAAGCGCTCATCGACGCCGTTGGCGCGCATCAGACGCCACTTGTAGTGGTCGCCGCCCAGCCAAACCTCGGTGATGTTCTCAAAACGCTTGTCGTCCCAGATCTCCTTGGGAGAAATGTGGCAGTGGTAGTCAACGATGGGCATACCCTCGGCAAAGTTGTGGAACAGCTCCTCGCCGGTTTTGGTGCTCAGCAGGAAATCCTGATCGTCCATGAAGTTTTTCATCAAACAACCCCTTTGTTGGCGGAGCGGGTGCACCGTGCGCCCGTTATCCTCTAGGTGAACGTTCACTATAGTAGTGCAAAATGGCACGTTAGGTGAACGTTCACCTAACCATCATGGGATGAACGGTAGATTTTGGGGGTTTAACGGTTGTCACAAGGATCGCGCCGCACATATCGCGGCCCGCAAAGCCATCCAACTATGGGCTCATAGCCTTTCCGTCAGGGTGGGTCCCCACTCGACGTGCATTTTTTGGAGTATTCTGCGGCGCAAAGTCCCAAATACGGCCCATGGCACCTCATTTGCCCCGTGCGCCGTGCTTGATTGGCACAAAGAAGGGCCTTTGATGGCAAAATCCGCCACCAAAGGCCCTCAAGGCAGTCGTTATGTCCCTCTCCGAGACTCAACGTTGCTGAATACTCTCAAAAATGCACGCCGCCAGCGGGGGTACCCGCTCAGGCTGGTTAGATGCCCGCGAGCTTGCAGTAGCGATCGACGTTGCTGGCAAATACCATCTCCACGGCACCCTTTTGCACGGGGTCCGCAGGCGCTTTACCCCACAGCAAGTAATCGCCGAGCGTCTTGGCACCGCGGTAGGCCAAGCCCACCGGGTCCTTGTAGACGATATTGGTAAATATGCCGTGACGCAGGGCAAGCGCGCTCTCGGGGAACAGGTCGTTGCCGATTACCATGACCTCGCTCGCTTTATTGGCCGAGACGAGCGCGTCAGCCACCAGCTCAGAACCCACGGCGAACACGCTGCAGATCAGCTCTGGGGCATCCGGGCCGTTGAGGCGACTGTTGAGCTCGCGCTCGAGTTGCTTGATCTGGGCATGAGCGCCGGTAAGGTCCTCGACCTGCCAGGGGACGTTATGCTCGCGCAGGTACGTATGGAAGGCGCGAGCGGTCAGGTAGTGCGAATCGGTATAGGGATCGCCGGCCAAGAGTAGAACGCGGGCATCGGCACCAGCGGCATGAACCAGGTTGGCCGCCTGCTCGGCCATTAGGCTACCCGCTGTCGAATAATCGGCCAAGCTGGCGCCCAGGCGGTCGAGGTGCGGACGGTCGCCATCGACGAGCTCAATCGCCACACCCGCCTCGGCAATCTGCTCCAGCAGATGGGTCGCGCGGTCGTCGCCCGGAACGTAAGCGAGCAGGCCGTCGATCTTCTCGCCCACCTGCAGGCGTTCATCAATCTGCTCGAGCGCATCGGCATAGCCGCCGACGCCAAACTCGACGCGCTCGACGCTAATGCCCTGGTCGATAACCTCCTGCTCAAAGCGATTGCAGCCTTCCCACAGGTAGCGATAGAAGTAAGCACCCTCGCGCGATGCGCACGGCAGGCAAAAGGTCAGGTTGATGTCCTTGCGACGCAGGCTCGAAGCGCTCGTGTTGCGGTGATAACCCATCTCCTCGGCCTTATCGTTAACTTTGGCGCGCACGGACTCGCTCACGCCGGCCTTGCCCGTCAGGGCTTTGTGCACGGTATTGATGGAAACGCCGAGCTCGGCGGCTATGTCCTTCATGGTTACGCGAGCGCTCATGGGGTTACTCCGTTATAGATAAGTTGCCAATTAACAGTACAGGTAACGATACCCCAAAATGACTCTTCAACTCGCCGCGCTCTCCCCCAAATGTGCAAAGCGCCCCGCGAACGGATGCTCGCGAGGCGCTTGGGTGCCTGGACCTTTATTTGATGCCGCGGCCCAAGTCTTCGGCAATTTTGTCCACGCCCTTAAGTGCGGCGCACGTCTTTTTGTTGGAGCAATGCCCCGTGCAAACGCCGCCCTGGGCGCAGTCGGCGCAGGTGCCCTTGCGGTAAATGCGCACGCACACGGCGACAAACGCAATGCCGATAACAGCCAGTACAACAATATCGATAGGTGCCATAGCAAGCCTCCTCTAGTTAACCATCATTTACTTTACCCCATTCTCCACCTACCTAAAAGAGACAGGTTTATTTTGGTCGGTTTTATCTGCGGAAACGCCATATCTCCCCCACCAAAAAGCCCGAGTGTCGCTGGGACACCCGGGCTCGTGGAAAGGGGCTAATCCTTATTCGGACTTAAGCGGAAACTGCGGCGGAAGCAGCGTTGGTCTCGTCCTCGTCGGTCCAGGCATGCCTAGGCATGGGACGGAAGATCTGGAAGAGCATCGCAACCAGCAGAACGATGGCTACAACCGTCCAAATACCAAACTGGCCAAGGACAAGCAGGTTGTAGAACTGGTTGATGAACAGGCCGATCACCCAAGCAAAGGCGCACTCGTAGCCGATGGCAATCGCAGTCCACTTGCCAGAGTCCATCTGGTTGCGGATAGTGCCCATGGCGGCAAAGCACGGGGCGCACAGCAGGTTGAAAGCGCCAAAGGCAACGCAGGCGCCCATAGTCGGGAACATGCCGGCAAACGCGGTCCACAGGCTCGGGTCGGTCTCGGCGGCGTCGGCAACGGACAGCAGCGAGCCGGCGGTAGCGACAACGTTCTCCTTGGCAACGAGGCCCGAGACGGTCAGTGCGGTGGCCTGCCAGGTGCTAAAGCCGAGCGGGGCGAAGATCCAGGCAACCAGGTTGCCGAGCATGGCGAGCACGGAGTAGTCCATGAACTCCTCGGGGATGCCGTCCATCGCGGGCAGGAAGCCAAAGGAACCGTTGTAGCTACCAAAGTTGGAGAGGAACCAAACAACGACGGTGGACGCGAAGATGACCGTGCCGGCCTTCTTGATAAAGGCCCAGCAGCGCTCCCACACGTGCAGCGCCCAAGAGCGGATCGCCGGGAAGTGGTAGGCGGGAAGCTCCATAACAAACGGTGTCGGGCGACCGGCGAAGAGCTTGGTCTTCTTGAGCATGAGGCCCGAGGCGATGACGGCAAACACGCCCAGGAAGTAGAAGAGCGGGCTGATCCACGCGGCGGTGGTGGAAGAGTCGCCGATGATGGAACCCATAAGCAGGGCGATGATCGGCAGCTTAGCGCCACAGGGGATGAACGTGGTCGTCATGACCGTCATACGGCGGTCCTTCTCGTTCTCGATGGTCTTGGTGGCCATGACGCCGGGAACGCCGCAGCCCGAGGACACGAGCATGGGGATAAAGGACTTACCGGACAGGCCAAAGCGGCGGAACACGCGGTCCATAATAAAGGCGACACGGGCCATGTAGCCGCAGTCCTCCAGGAAGGACAGCATCACAAAGAGCAGGAACATCTGCGGAACGAAGCCGAAGATGGCGCCTAAGCCGCCAACGATACCGTCGCAGACCAGCGAATCGACCAGGCCACCGTCCTCGGTGCCGCCCGCCACAAGGGCGTCGTGCACCACGGTGGTAATACCCGGGACATAGGGGCCGTACTGTGCCGGGTCGACCGAGTCGGCATTGTCGCCCGCAGCCTCGACGGCCGCGTCGTAGGCATCGCGGCCCTGACCGAGCACGTACCAGCCGTCGGTACCGAAGAGCTGGTCGTTGGTGAAGTCAGTCACCGTACCGCCCAAGGTGGAAACGGCGATGTAGTACACGCAGAACATGATGACCACAAAGATCGGCAGGCCCAGGATACGGTTGGTAACCACACGGTCAATCTTCTCGGAAGTGCTCATCTTGGCCGGAGCCTTGGTGAGGCATTCGTCGATGATGTGGGCAATCACGCCATATCGTTCACCGGTGATGATGGACTCGGCATCGTCGTCGCAGTCCTGCTCGCACTGGGCGACCAGCTGCTCCACGCGAGCGGCCTTCTCCTTAGTGAGGTTGATGAGCTTGCAGGCGTCCGCGTCGCGCTCGAACAGCTTGACGGCGTAGTAGCGACGCTTGTTGGCGGAAACGCTCGCCGGCAGGTTGTTCTCGATGTGGTCCAGAACGTCCTCGATGGAAGAGTCGAACTTGTGCTCCGGCACCTGGCCCTTGGAAGCAGCGGACTTCTTGACCTGCTCGAACAGCTCCTTGATGCCCTTGTTCTTAAGGGCCGAGATCATCATGACCGGACAGCCGAGCTTCTTGGACAGCTTGGCGGTGTCGATCTTGTCGCCGTTCTTCTCGACCAAGTCGGCCATGTTGAGGGCGACGACTACGGGCAGGCCGGTCTCGATAACCTGAAGCGCCAGATACAGGTTGCGCTCGAGGTTGGTGGCATCGACCACCTGGACAACGACATCGGGCTCGCCGCTCATGAGGTAGTCGCGCGAGCACTGCTCCTCGGGGCTGTAGGGGGAAAGCGAGTAGATGCCGGGGAGGTCCGTAATCGTGACGCTCTTGTCGCTCAGGAGCTTGGCTTCCTTTTTCTCAACCGTGACGCCCGGCCAGTTGCCAACGTAGCCGTTGGCGCCGGTGATCAGGTTGAAAAGCGTGGTCTTGCCGCAGTTGGGGTTACCCGCCAGCGCGACATGGATCTGAGAATCCGCCATTCAATCCTTCTTCCTTGTGTGCCCGCGCTGCTTTCTCCGCGCGAGCTGGATAATGTGCTTCAAAGTTGCTGCATTAAGTTAGAAAAACCTAACTTTATCTGCAGAAATATACGCCACGAGTCCTTACTGGACCTCGACGACGGCCGCCTCCTCCTTGCGGATAGAAAGCTCGTAGCCGCGCACGTTGATCTCGACCGGATCTCCGAGCGGTGCAACCTTTACGACCTTGAACGAAGTGCCCTTGATGAGCCCCAGGTCCATAAGGTGACGGCGAAGTGCGCCCTCACCGTGAAGCTTGACGATGGTAGAGCTCTCGCCCACCTTAACGTCACCCAACGTCTTCATATTCTTTTCCCCCTTTCAGCTTTTTTGGAATGCTGCGAACTAACCGACGGTCATGATGTGCATGGCGACCTTGGTATCGATACCAAAGCGTGCGCCCAGCACGGTGACGATGATATTGGCGCCACTCGAGCTCACTACGTGAACCTCGCTGCCCTCGACAAAGCCGAGGTCCTTGAGGTGGTGCTTCATGTCCTCATTGCCCTTTACACGAGACACGTGCACGGTTTCGCCCGCTTTCACCATCGAAAGCGGCATGGCCGGCATCTGCGGTCCGCAAGACATGAGTGTGCTCCTAACGTCAGTTCGTCCTCAACATCGACGCAGCAAAAGTTAACCACGTCTATGTTCGCTACAGTAAACTAGCACGTGGTTAACTTTTTGGAAAGGGTCCCCATTTAGATTTCGAAAAAGTTTCCTATACGAAACAAAAAGGCGCGGCAAAGAGCTGTCCTTTGCCGCGCCCTGTCATGCTTAGAGCGAGAGGTTTCTGATCGACGTGACGCACGAGGCCTCGTCCACGCCCGAAACGCGGAACACGATGTCCTCGCCGCATTCGCCGTAGAGCGCCATGAGCCCCATCACATCGCGACCGTCGGTATGGCGCTCGCCGATGCTGACCGACACGTCGCTACGATGCTTGGCAATAATGTCATAGAGCAGCGCAACCGGGCGGGCATGTAGTCCCAACGGATCTTTAATCGTCTTTGTAAACTCGACCATGTCCCCTCCCGCGGCATCGCACATTCGGCCGGCAAACCCAGCCACGTGGTAGTTATTGTAGCGTTAGATGCTTGTTGAGAGCTCCTCTGAACACCTCGTGGGCAAAAAGTGGCAAATATGAGTACTGTCACCAATTTAGTAGCAGCAAAATCGAGAGCAAATTGCCTACTTTAAGCGACCGATTCGAAGAGGTTGAAAGCCGTCAAACGCTCTTTAAAGGGGGTTAGATAAATTGATTATGAGCCCGTTTTCGCTCAGAACAGGCCGAAAAATATGACACCTCTTTTGCAACAGTACTCATATTTGGCATTTTTTGACCACGGGGTCCAAAACCATGCCCCAAAACACAAAAGGAGGGGCCTCGTAAGGCCCCTCCTTAGGAAAGGGAATCGATTTATTCCACAGCCGTAGATTAATCCTAGCCGCTACTCCATCATGTCGAGGACGGAGGGGCGCAGCTCGCTCTCGGCGGCCTCGGGATCGGTCTCGCGCAGGCGGTTGATATAGCGGTTGTACCACATCACGGCAAGGCCCAGGAAGACAACCACACCGCCAACGTTGTAGACCAGCGTCAGCCACAGCGGCTGATCGAGCGGAATGGTGCCGCAGATAAGCACGAAGCAGAAGACCACAAGCAGGAAGGCAGCAACGACCAGACCAAAGCTGCGCGAGCCCATGCGGAAGTCACGGGGAGCGGCGTCGAAGTTCTTGCGCAGCATAAAGTAGGCAAGCAGGATCAGCAGCGGCGGGAGCAGAGCAGTGGCAGCCGTCATGTTGGTGACGATCATGAGCAGGTCGTCGAGGTTGCCGGAGCCCAGAGCCGGGATGATCAGGATGGGGACGACGATGGCGAACTGCAGCCAAGCGGCGCGGGCGGGAATGCCATGCTCGTTGAGCTCAACGATCTTGCTACCAAAGACACCCTTAGGGATCTCGGTGAAGAAAACCTTGATGGGAGCGGAGGTCCACATCATGAGGGAGCCCAACGTGGCGGCAAGAAGGATCAGGCCAATGACGCGCGTGGACACTTCCATGGGAATGCCAAAGTGGGCAAAGACAGCGCCGAATACGTCGAAGATACCGGTGGAGATGGCAACACTGCCCTCGGGGATGAACAGGTTAACCAGCAGCGAAGCGCCTGCGTACAGAAGGCCGATGGTCAGGCCGGCGATAACGACGGTGCGCACGAAGGCCTTGACGCCGCCCTTAAGGTCGTTGAGGAACACGCCGACGGACTCAGCGCCGCCAACGCCCTGGATGATCCAGGCAAGCGTACCGAAGAAGCCCCACGTAGTTGCGAAGTTGCTCATGTCGGGAGCCATGTTAGCGGGCGTAGGAGCCGTAGCGAACTCGACGCCGCCAAAGGCAGCAGCCAGGGACAGCAAGATGAACACGGCAGTCAGGCCGAAAGCCGCGGTCGAGCCGAAGGAGGAAATGGAGCCGATCCACTTAGCGCCCTTGGTCGAAACCCACGTGGCGATAGCAAAGACGACGATCTCGATAATGGTGATCCACAGCTGCGAAAGCTCGGCATTGGCACCAAAGAACACGTAGCTCGCGTAGATGATGACGTTGGGCAGGACGGACGCAAAGTAGAACAGGTTAACGAACCAGTAGCTAAACGCCGTCAGGAATGCCCAGCGGCCGCCCATCGAGGTCTTGACCCAGGCGTACACGCCCGACTCGGAGTCCTTGTTAAGGCCGACGAACTCGGCGGTAACCAGGGTATAGGGGACAAAGTACAAAAGCGTGGCGAAGAAGAACGACGGCGCAGCTGCCAAGCCGATGGCCGCGTTGTTGTTGATGATGTTCTTGATACCGAACACGGCGGCGACCGTCATGCCCAGCAGAGCGAACGAACCAATCGTTCCTCGTTTTTCAGAGCTCATAAGCCCTCCCAATCATCCGTTATATCTCATCTAAAACCGTCCGGGCTGCAAGTGCAATCACGGACGGCGCACCTGCTAAGGGGAATGGGGAAAAGGGAGTCAACAAAGCCATCCCCCTTAACGGCGCTAAGCAAACGCCCAAACGGACGAATACTACTTGTTGGGGAAGGAATAACCTTCAACCGTCACGTGCAGTACCACGACGCGGGAATCCTCGACATCGGCCACGACACGGTAGGCCTCGTCAATTTCGACGACGGCAACGCCGCCGGCGGGAATCGTCACGGTCTCCCCCATACCCTCAAAGCGCTCGCGATCATCGATATCGCTGTAAGCGCGGGTGCAGGTGAGGTCCGCCTTGGGGGCAACCTCGACGGTCAGGTCGCCATCGAGCGGGGCAAGCACGGCATGATAGCGACGGTGACCGACCAGATCGGCGGTTGCGGCCTCGCGGGCATAGACCCACCAGTACACCAACGAGTCGCCGATGGAGTAAGCCACGTCGTGCTGCAGGTCGGCAACGCCGTCGAGCGCCTGGCCGGTACGCATCCACTTCTTGACGGACTTCATCTGAGCGTCGAAATCGGCGCGCGAGTTAAAGAGATGCATGACTTATGCCTCCTTAATGGGTGCCAGCGCCTGAGCCAGATCGGCAGACGTCAGCGGTCGCAGGGACACCTCAAAGCTGAAGCTCTCAAAACGGGTGCGATAGGAATCGAGCACCTCGGAACCCCAAGAGTTCGAACCAAGGCCGAGCAGCTGGTCGTTGATGTTGACCGTGACCGAATCGCTCTTGACGAGGTCGTAAACATGTCCGGCCTTGTCGATGTTCTCGCAGGTGTAGGGCCATGCCGAGAACGAGAACGGGTTGGAAGCGGCATCGCTCGGTCGCGTCACGACCAGGCCGTCACCGTGGCTGGAGCGCAGGGCGACCCAGCGGGTGCCCTCGCGGTTTGCGCAATCCTGGGGCATGACATACGGCGTGAACATGTCGTCGACCGTGGTGCGGTAATGGCCGACCGGGTTGGCGCGCAGCGAGTCCGGATAGTTCTCGCCCGGGCCGTGGCCGTACCACTCAACGGCACGGTCGCAACCGGGAACCTCAAAGGAAATGCCGATACGCGGAATGATGTCCGAGTAATCGCCGTAGGGCTCACCGGAAACCTTGAGATCGACGCGACCGCTCGGCAGCACGGTGTAGACAAGCTCGACGCGCATGCCAAACGCACGGACGGGAGGAGCGATACGCTGGTTCACGGTAACGACGACCGTGTTGCCGTCCTGCTTCCAAGAGACCTTGCGGGTGGACGTCTGCATCACATCGATGAAGTTGTCCTTCCACAGGGAGTCATACTCCTGGGCGTGGTTGTCGACGAGCGGATGCCAGAAGCCAACCTGGGGACCGGAGGTCATGACGTCGCGGCCGGATGCCTTCCACTCGCTCACGGTGCCGTTAACCTTGCTGAAGGTCAGCTTGCCGTTGAGGGAGTGAATGCAGATCTCCTGCTCGGTCTCCTCGACCGCAAGCTCGGGACGAACAGGGGCCACGATGGCAGGTGCCGGGTGATTGGCGATGGCGAACTGGCTTGCGCCCAGCTGGAACATCGGCTCGCACCAGGCGTGGGCGGCCATAGTATAGGCGCGCACGGTGAGCAGGGTCTCGCCTGCGGCAGCCTCGCGAACAGCCAGGGGCAGCTGGACGGACTCGCCGGGAGCGACCGCTCCGGGCATGAGCGTCTTGCGGCATACCACGTCACCGTCCACCAGGGTCTCCGCCACCAGGCAGACATCCTCGAGGGTGGTAAACCAACGCTTGTTGGTGACGGTCAGCTCGCCCGCCTCGGCGTCATAGGCCATGCGAACCGGGCAGATGACCTGGCCGTACTCGGTCAGACCCGGGCTCGGCTGCTGCCAAGGGAACACCATGCCGTCGATGCAGAAGTTGCTGTTGTTGGGATAGTCGCCGTTGTCGCCGCCGTACATGTCGTAGGCCACGCCGTCCTCGGTCACAGCAGCCAGACCGTGGTCGCACCACTCCCAGATAAACTGGCCCTGGATGCAATCCCAGCGATCGAAGACCTCCTGGTACTCGGACAGGCCTCCCGGGCCATTGCCCATGGAGTGACCGTACTCGCAGTTAATGCGCGGCTTGGGGAACGGGTGCTCGCCAAAGTCGTTCATCTGCGACACACGGGAGTACATGGTGGAGATAACGTCGACGGTATCGGCGTTGCGGTCCTCCTCGTAGTGGACCGGACGGCCATCGAGCTCGTGGGCCTTGGCGTACATCGCGCGGATGTTGCAGCCGTAGCCGCTCTCGTTACCCATCGACCACATAATGATGCACGCGTGGTTGCGCTCCTGCATCACCAGGCGCTCGACACGGTCGACATAAGCCGGCTCCCACGCCGGATCATCGGTGACCAAGGCGATGTTGCCGATATTCTCGAAGCCGTGGCTCTCCATATCGGTCTCGGCCACCAGCATGATGCCGTACTCGTCGCACAACTCATAGAAGCGCGGATCGTTGGCGTAGTGGGACGTACGCACCGCGTTGATGTTGTGCTGCTTCATGAGCTCAAGGTCGCGGCGCATGCGATCGAGACCCACGGCGCGACCCTTGTGATCGTCGTGATCGTGGCGGTTGACGCCGTGCATCTTAAAGTAGGTGCCGTTGAGGTAGATATGATTGCCCTCAACCGTCACCTCGGCAAGACCCTGGCGATGCGGAACGTACTCGCTGACCTCGTCGCCGTCGTAGACCTCAAACGTAAGGTCATAGAGGAAGGGGTCCTCGGGATTCCAGAAGTGGGCATCGGCAACGCTGCACTCGGCATGGCCGTCGACGCACTCGCCCGTAGCGACCACGTTCTCGCCATCGCTGAGCGTAAACACGACGCGGGAAGCGCCCTCGGCCACCGTATCGAGCGTGATCAGAGCGGCATCGCCCTCGCGATGCGTGCGGAACCTAAAGTCGACCAGGTGCGCGGCGGGACGCTGCATAAGGTACACATCGCGGAAGATGCCCGAGGCCCACCACATGTCCTGATCCTCGATATAGCTACCATCGCTGTACTGCAGAACCTTGACCGCAAACAGGTTGTCGCCCTCGACGAGCGCGTCGGTCACGTCGAACTCGGCAGACAGGCGCGAACCCTTGGTCATGCCGATATACTGACCGTTGACGTACAGCTCGCCATAGCTCTCGATGCCGTCGAAGCGGATGATCTCGCGAGCGCCGGCGGCAACGGCGGGAAGGTTGACGATGCGCTGGTAAACGCCCGTGGGGTCATCGGAGGGAACGAACGGCTGGTCGACCGGGAACGGGAAACCCTCGTCGGTGTAGGCAAGGTTGCCATAGCCATCCACCTGCCACAGGTGCGGAACCTCCACGTGATCCCACTCGGGCTCGTACGTGGAAAGCTCCTCGTTGGAGACGGCAGCGGGGCCCTCAAAAAGGCGGAACTGCCACGAGCCGGACAGTTGGACAAATCCGCGCGACAGCTCGCGGCTGTACGTAGCGGCGAGATCGGCGGTCTCGTAACCCATAAAGTACGCATGGGGTGCCAGGCGGTTCCTGTGGGTGAGCGCTTGGTTTTCCCAATCGTTAATGGCGTCCATGGTGATGCTCCTTCGTCATCGTAGTGATTCTTGTGCAACCGGTTGCCCTTATCTTACGGGCGGTGCAAAAAACTGTGCAACCGGTTGTCCGCTGAACGGTCGATTTTGCCGGATTAACGGTGCAACCGGTTGTACAACCCCCGCACTTATGTCACCCTGAGTATCGAACCTCAGCGCAAAACATCGTTCTTAAGCTCGCGGACATCCGCCGTACCCGCTGCTTCTCGCCTATGTAGGACGTATTTAATCGCGGCTTATTGCAAAACGACACCGATCACCGGGTATCGCAAACGCCGTTCAGGCGCACTATAGTAATCTGTATCCGCATTAGCCTCTATCGATAGCCACCGACCAAATTGCTCAGGAGACGCCATGACCCAACCAGTTCGCACCGCACCCACGCTTGCCGAGGTTGCCGCAGCTGCCGGCGTGTCGCGCTCCACGGCATCACGCGCCCTCAACGATTCGCCCCGCATTAGCGAGGAAACCAAAAAGCGCGTCCGTGCAGCGGCCAAGGAAGTCAATTTTGTCCCCAACGCTCGTGGCCGAGCGCTCGCTGTCGGGCGCACGGAAATCATCGCCGTACTCGTGACCGAGCCCCTGAGCGAGCTCTTCAGCGACCCCACCTATAGCGAGTTTTTGAGCGGTATTACCGAGGAACTGTCGGAGTCGTCCTATCTGCCCGTTATCTTGCAGGCGTCTTCTTTGCATGAGCGCAACCGCGCACGCGAGCACTTTGAGCGCCGCTCGTTCGACGCCGTGATCGACGTCTCCCCCTACAAGGGTAGCGAGCTGCTCGAGGTGCTGCGCGAGCTGGGCGTACCCACCGTGTTGTGCGGCCAGCTCGAGGGCCACCCCTATCGCGATGTGTTCTCGACGGTCTACTCTGACGACGAAGAGGGCGGACGCTTTGCGGCGCTCGCCATGAAGAAGCGCGGGCGCAAAGATATCGTCGCCGTGTTGGGACCGCAAGACAACCCCGCTGTTGTCGACCGCCTGCGCGGCTACCGCGCCGTCTTGGGCGAAGACCTCCCAGACGCAAACGTTATCTATACCGGCTGGAACAGCGGAGACGGCTATCAGGCCATGCGCCAGATCCTCGCGCGCAAGATTGCTTTCGATGGCGTGCTCAGTGGATCGGACCGTATCGCGGCCGGCGTCATCACCGCACTCAACGAGGCAGGCCTATCCGTTCCGGCGGACGTTTCTGTCGTCGGCTTCGACGATCACGAGATTGCGACGCGCTGCGTCCCCGCGCTCACGACCGTCCGCCAGCCTCTGCGCGAAGAAGGCCACATGGCCGCCAACATTGCGCTCGACATGATCAAGGGTGCCGAGCCCACCACCACCGTCATGCGCATGCAGCTGATCCAGAGAGACTCGCTATAAGAAACTGGGGCAGGCTTTCCGCCAGACAGTTGTTGCGGAAAGCCTGTCCCGTTTTGAGCGCTCATTCTGGGGGGACAGTTTCCGTTAGATAGCTCAACCGGAAACTATGTCCCATTATTTTGCCGAATTCTGGGTCGCGCTTTCCCAGAGGACCCCCTTTGGGAAAGCGCGACCCGTTCTGGACGCAGATTCCGGGACGCACTTTCCGCGACGCCCGGCCATCCCACACCCTCGCAACATCGGCGCATAAAAAACGAGGGAAGGCACACATCCTTCCCTCGTTGCTAGCAATATGTAGCCGCTTGCCTACATCAGGCGCAGACTGACGTCCTTGAGCTGGGCGCCGCTAACGGCACTCGGGGCGCCCGACATGAGGTCGGAGCCGCTGGCCGTCTTGGGGAACGCCATGACGTCGCGGATGGAGTCGGAACCGGTGAGCAGCATGCACACGCGGTCCAGGCCCAGAGCGAAACCGCCCATCGGGGGCGCACCAAACTTGAGGGCCTCCATGAGGAAGCCGAACTGCGACTCGGCGCGCTCTTCGGTAAAGCCCAGGAGCTTAAGCATGGACATCTGCATCTCGGCGTTGTGGATACGCATACCGCCGCCGCCGGCCTCAAAGCCGTCCATGACAAAGTCGTAGGTGCAAGAACCGGCTGTCAACGGATCGGCCTCGATCTTGGCGATGTCGGTCTCGGTCGGCAGGGTGAACGGCTGGTGCTCGGCAGCATAGGCCTTGCGATCCTCGTCCCAGTGGAACAGCGGGAAGTTGACGACCCACAGGAAGTCGTGGCCCTCGCGCTTGATCTCGAGCGCGTTGGCCATGTGGGAACGCATGCCGCCCAGGATCTCGTCGGAGAGCAGGCGCGGGCCGGCGGCAAACATCACAAGGTCGCCAGGCTCGACGTCCATGCGCTCGCGCAGAGCAGCCATCTCCTCGTCCGAGAAGAACTTGACGATGGGGCTGTTGATGGAGCCGTCCTCGCGGAATGCGATCCAGGCCAGGCCCTTGGCGCCAAACGTGGAAGCCACGCCGGCAAGCTTATCGATCTTGGCACGTGCCCAGGCACCGGCGCCCTTGGCGTTGATGGCCTTGACGACGGAACCCTCCTCGTTCGCGGCGGTCGCGAAGACCTTGAACTTGGAGTTGGCGAAGATGTCGGTCAGGTCGACCAGGTGCATGCCATAGCGGGTATCGGGCTTGTCGGAGCCATAGGTGTCCATGGCCTCCCAGTAGTCCATGCGACGCAGCGGCGTGGGCATCTCGACACCCATGCGACCGAAGGCATCGGCCAGGACCTCTTCGAGTGCGCTCATGACATCGTTCTGGTCCACGAAGGACATCTCGATATCGACCTGGGTGAACTCGGGCTGACGGTCGGCACGCAGGTCCTCGTCGCGGAAGCACTTGGCGACCTGGTAGTAGCGCTCGACGCCACCGACCATGAGCAGCTGCTTCAGGAGCTGCGGGGACTGCGGCAGAGCGTAGAAGTTGCCCGGCTGGATGCGGCTGGGAACGATGAAGTCACGGGCGCCCTCGGGCGTGGACTTAAACAGGGAGGGCGTCTCGACCTCCATGAACTCACGGTTGTGCAGCGCCTCGCGAATGGCAAAGGTGAAGTCGGAGCGCAGCTTGAGGTTGGCCATCATCTCGGGACGACGGAGGTCCAGATAACGATAGCGCAGACGGGTGTCCTCGCTGGTCTCAATGCCGTCCTCGATCTGGAACGGCGGGGTGACGGACGTGTTAAGCACCTCGGCGTGGTCGGTCAGGACCTCGATCTCGCCGGTCGCGAGCTTGGTGTTGGTGGTCTCCTCGCCACGGGCGCGCACGACGCCGTGAATCTTGATGGGCCACTCGGGACGCATGGTCTCGGCGATCTTAAAGGCGTCGCCGTCGGAGTGCTCGGGGTCGAAGGTAAGCTGCGTGATGCCCTCGCGGTCGCGAAGATCGCAGAAAATAAGGCCGCCGTGATCGCGGCGACGGCTCACCCAACCGGTGAGGGTAACCTCTTCGCCCACGTTCTCGCGGCGAAGCTCGCCGCAGGTACGGGTGTGCATGGAATGCTCGTCGATGGGACGGGTCTGGCTCATACCAGTGATCCTCCTTTATGGATCTGTGCCGCCCCGTGTCGTTCCGGGCGGCGTCGTACAGATTTGCCCAGCCTGCGTAAACCGCGCAGCCAGACATGGCGTTCTATCTTATCGCACCTGTGTCGATGTGCCGCGAAAAAGTGGCTCCTGCCCAAAGACTTGACGGAGACGAAACAATTGACGCGCCGCGGCACCCGCCCGCGCTCGTCACGTGCGACAATATGCCCCAATAAAACAGCACATGGAAAGGCCCGTCATGACTGCACGCCTCATTGTTATGGATATCGACTCCACCCTCATCAACCAGGAGGTTATCGACCTGTTGGGCGAGGAAGCCGGCGTGGGCGAGCAGGTGGCGCAAATCACCGAGCGCGCCATGCGCGGCGAACTCGATTTTAAACAGGCGCTCGAGGAGCGCGTGGGACTGCTTGCGGGTTTGGACGAGAGCGTGTTCGAGCGCACCTTTGAGCGCGTGACGTTTACCCCCGGTGCGCTGGAGCTCGTACGCTCGGCGCACAGCAAGGGCTGGAAGGTCGGCGTAGTAAGTGGCGGTTTCCACGAGGTCGCCGACAAGATCGTTGCCGCCGCGAGCATCGACTTTTGTCTGGCCAACCGCTTGGAGGTCGCGGACGGCAAGCTCACCGGCAAGCTGGCGGCCGGCATCGTGACCAAGGAGTCCAAGCTCATCCAGCTGCTGGATTGGGCAGTTGAGTGCGGTGTCGACATGGCTCACACCGTGGCGATCGGCGATGGCGCTAACGACATCCCCATGATTCAAGCCGCGGGCACCGGCATCGCGTTTTGCGCCAAGCCCAAGACGCGCGAAGCCGCCCCGTTTGCCATCGACGAGCGCAACCTGATGCTCGCCATGGACATCATCCTGCGCGACTAGCGAGTTAGCCTCACAACTCCATCAAATCTGACATATTAGATTTCCGAACAATTTTGCTCTAATGTTCGGAAATAGCCCTTTGCGTGCTAAACTTTTAAGCGTCGAAGGGAACTTATATGGACAAACGCGATCTTGAGCAATTGCTGAGCGATGTTGCCGGCGGAGCAGTCACCCCGGCAGTCGCCCTCACGCACATCCAGACGGCGCCGACCGCCGATTTGGGCTTTGCGCAGCTCGATCTTTCGCGCGGAGTGCGCCAGGGAGCCGGCGAGGTTGTCTACGGTGCCGGTAAATCCGCCGAGCAGATTGCCGCCATTATCGAAGCACTGCGCGATGCCGGCCAGGAGCGCATCCTGGTCACGCGTTTGGATGCCGAAAAAGCCGCGCGCACCGCTGAGCTTCTCGGCAACGACATCGACCTGGGATATGTCCCGGACGCCCAGCTCGCCCTGGTGGGTGGCAAGCCCTCCCCCACCGGCAACGGACGCATCGTCGTCGCCTGCGCCGGCACGAGCGACTTGCCCGTCGCCGAGGAAGCCGCGTTGACGGCCGAGTTCTATGGCAACGAGGTCGGCCGGCTCTACGACGTGGGTGTCGCCGGCCTGCACCGTCTGCTCGCTCATGCTGAGGAACTTGCCCAGGCGCAGGTGGTCATCGCCATCGCCGGCATGGAGGGCGCCCTGGCGAGCGTTGTCGGCGGTCTGGTGAGCTGTCCGGTCATCGCCGTTCCTACCAGCGTGGGGTACGGCGCGAACTTTGGTGGCGTAGCCGCGCTGCTCGCCATGCTCAACTCCTGTGCCAGCGGCGTTTCGGTCGTCAACATCGACAACGGCTTTGGTGCCGCCTACCAGGCAAGTCTTATCAATCATCTGAGCGCCGGCGCGTCCTGCGCCCGCTAAGGAGCATTTCATGTCAAACCATCAGCACACGCTTATCATCGACGGCACCTCGGGCATCAGCGGCGACATGTCCGTCGCGGCCCTGCTCGACCTGGGCGCCAGCGAGGAGCATCTGCGCGAGCAGCTCGCCACGCTTCCGGTCAGCGGCTTTGAGATTGCCGTTACACGCGTAAACAAGCATGGCATCGACGCCTGCGACTTTGACGTTCAGCTGGCAGAGGAGCTCGAGAACCACGACCACGACATGGCCTGGCTCTACGGCAACGAAGCACCTGCCGAGCACACGCACGAGCATGAGCACCACCATCATGATCATGGCGAGCATGAACACGAACACTGCCACGAGCATGACCATGAGGCCCACGGTCATGGCCACGAGGGTCACCATCACGACCACCATCACCATCGTTCTTTGGCGGACGTCACCGCCATCATCGATGGCTCGCAGCTAAGCGATGGCGCCAAGCGTCGTGCCCTCGCCATCTTTACCGTACTCGCCGCTGCCGAGGCCAAGGCCCACGGCAAAACGCCCGAGACCGTCATGTTCCACGAGGTGGGCGCCGTCGACTCCATCGTCGACGTCTGCTCCGTCGCCATCTGCCTCGACGACCTGGACATCGAGGACATCGTGGTCGAGTCGCTCTCCGAGGGCCACGGCACCATCCACTGTGCCCACGGCCTTATGCCCATCCCGGTGCCCGCCGTCGTCAACCTATGCCAAGCAGGCAATATCGCCCTCACGCCCGCACCGGTCGCCGGCGAGCTCGTGACGCCCACGGGCGCTGCCATCGTCACCGCGCTGCGCACGTCCGAGCACCTGCCGGCCCGCTATCGCATCGAAGCCGTCGGCTACGGCGCCGGCAAGCGCCCCTACGAAGGCTGCTCCGGTACGCTCCGCTGCCTGCTCGTCCACGTGGACGCGTAAAAATGGATGCCCGCAAAACAAAAAGCCGCGCCGCTATAGTCACGGCGTTTTCCGAGCTCCTGCGCGAGGAAGACTACGGCAAGATCACCGTCGGAGACATCATCGCGCGTGCCCAAGTGGGCCGCGCGACGTTCTACGGCCTCTTCAAGAGCAAAGACGACCTACTCGCCGAGCTCGTAAGCGATATCTGCGCCCACGCCCTCAACGACGATGGCGCGCCCCTCGACGACCCGCTCGTGCAAGTCGAGCACATCCTCAACAACCTCTGGGAGCGTCGCCAGGGCGTTCGAGCGCTGGTAGCAGGAGCCGGCTCACGCGTCTTCGCCGACTGCTTGCGCAAGACCATCATGTCACGAGCAGCCGATACCGTCCCCGCCAACCCCACAGGCACCGCCGCCAGCATGGACCGCAGTTTCCTACTACACCACATAGCCTCAAGCTTCGTAGGAACAGTCCAATGGTGGGCCTGGCACAACTTTCAAGCAAACAAATCCGACGTAGCCAAAGACTACCTATCAGCCATACAACCCCTCTTCAACTAAGCAAGCCTCTCATCCCAAAGCACCGCCCCACCCCAAGGCGCCAAGCATCCCAAAGCGTCACCCGCATCTCAAAGCGCCTAACAACAAAGTGCCCACCACATCCAAATTCAGATATATATATGTTGGTTGCTTGTTCGAACGCAACTGGATTCCCGCAGCCATCCGCATGGGGTAACTTCCCAGCGCACTCCGCAGGACGAAAGAACCCCCGCCGCACGAAGTGCGCAGCGGGGGTTCTTTCATGTCCGAGGACGCGCTGGGAAGTTACCCCATGCGGACGGCGGACAACTATGTAGCCTCGGACTAGAACATGCCCAAGAAACCATGCACAAACAGCGCGGCCAGAGCGGCACCGACAAACGGAGCGATGCCGGGAACAAGCAGGCCGTACTTCCAGTTGTTGTCAGCCTTGTTCTTGATCGGCAGCACCTGATAGGCCATGCGAGGACCAAGGTCACGAGCCTGGTTCATGGCGAAGCCAGTGATGCCGCCCATGCCCATGCCAACGGCCCAAACGATCAGACCGACGCAGATGGCGAGCATCAGAACGTTCTCGCCGGCGCGGCTAGCGGCAGCAAGGATGGCGCTGATGAACACAAAGGTGCAGATAGCCTCGCAGAAGAAGTTGCGGGCATAGTTGGTACCCTCGGTGGTGGGGTTGGTCGAGAAAATGTTGCGCTGGGCAATGGGGTCGACGGCGCCCTCGGAAGCCTTGAACTCATCGGCATACATAAACCAAGCGATCACGGCGCCCACAAAGCCACCGAGCATATCGGCAATCATGAAGGGGATGCAGTTGCCCCACGGCACCAAGCCGACGATGCACTGGGCAAGCACCATGGCGGGGTTCATGCACACGGCGCCGCCAAAGACAAACAGGCAGACCGAGATGCCAAAAGACCAGGTGGTGATGGCAAACATATGGCCGGAGCCCTGATACTTAGTGCCCTTGAGCACGGTATCGCAGTGCACGCCCACGCCAAAGATGATCATGAGGGCCGTCGCGCCGAATTCGCAGAGGAGTTTGGTAAGCATAAAACCTTATCTTTCTTGTCGGTTAAAAACGATTCGTTTAGGCCGCGCACTAGTGCTGCGCGACGACAACGCCCAGGCCATCGGGAATGACGGCAACCTTGGCATCGGCACCCTTCATCTCAAAGGCGAGCTTGAGCGCCTCCTCGATAGTGTTGACCGGCGTCATGTGCATATCCTTGAGCATCTGGTGATCGCACAGGTCGGTGACCATAATCACAGGGTGATGTGCCAGGATGCGGGCGAAAATCTGGCTCGTCCACTGGTCGGGCAGGGTCTCGTCCTTAGGACGGTCGATGCAGGCGCGCTCAAACTCCGCCGGATCATTGTCGGCGATGTTGTGATAGAAGCCCTCGCCGCCGTGACCGTCGGCACAACCGGCGACGTCGATGATCACGCCGCCCTCGGGAAGCGTGGCCTCGGCAGCGCACATGCCCTTCACGGCCTGGTAGATGTTCTGGTCGAGCGGGTAGCCGCCGTTGGTGGTGATGGCAATCTCGCACTCGACGGGCTCAACGCCGGCAAGGCTCTTCACGAACTCGCAGCCGGCCTCGTGCGCCTTGTGGATGTCGCCGGCAAAGGAGCCGATGACCTCGTGCTTGCCGTTGAGCACAACGTTAAGCACAAAGGCAAGGTGAGCCATCTCGGCGGCGGCAAACATGTCCTCGCTCACGTGGTTGTGGCACAGGTTGCCGGCACGCGAGTGGGAATCGTTCACAAACTGACCGTTGTGGTTGTACATGATGGTCTTGTAGCTGGCGATGCCGGGCAGGACGGACTTGCGGCTACCAGAGAAACCGGCAAAGAAGTGCGGCTCAATAAAGCCCTCGGCAAGCAGCAAATCGCAATCGGCAGCAATCTTGTTGATGATGCACTCGCCACCAGAAGGCAGGGTGCCGATCTTTTTCATCATGCTGTCGTCAGTCGCGACGTGCATAACGATTTCCTCGTTAGCAACGATCTCCTCGCCATACTTATTGACGAGCTCCTCGTGCGTCGACGGACGGTGCATGCCGGTCGCGACCAGGATGCGCACACGCGCCTCGGGAGCGGCAGCGTGGATGTGATGCAGCAGAATAGGCATCGTCACACGCGAGGGAACGGGACGCGTATGGTCGGAGCTAATGATGACGATATCCTTCTTGCCAGCACAAAGCTCCTCGAGCGAAGGCGAGCCATAAGGGTTGGCAAGCGACTCCTCTACCAGCTCTTCCTGAGATTTTGTAGTCTTAAACTCGTTTTGATGACCTTCCATCACACCCGCGAAGTTCTTATCCTCGAGCTCCAGATGCAACGTCTTGTGGTCAAACGGCAGTTCACATTCAAACAATGACGAGCGCCCTCTTCCTTTCAACTGACACACTAGATAAACCGTTGGAAGGATACGCCGCTCACCGAAAAACACCACCGTCTACCGACTCATTAACACAACGTTCATATTTGACCCACAACAAAACGGCCGCGATCCCAAACGAGACCGCAGCCGCTACAGTCGTAAGGCGAGAAGCGCACTTTATTCTCATCAGCCCCCAATCCCTGAAGACCGAGGACGAAGGGACCCGACGGGTTTCCCTCTGAATGCATTCCGCAGCACGAAGCCCCATCAAAGTGCGCGAAGCGCGCCATCTTTTCCCCAGCCAGTAATCCGTCGAAGACCGGACATCGCAGGGCCCGCCATTAGCTTACTTTTAGGCACACTCCGCAGGACGCAAGAAGCCCTCGCCGCACAAAGTGCGCAGCGAGGGCTTCTTGCATGTCCGAGGACGTGCCTAAAAGTAAGCTAATGGCGGGCCCGGACGACTACAGGGCTATCGATTACCCCGTGTTCTGCAATCCTGCCGAGACGCCGGTCACAGTCGAAAGAATCAGGCTCATGTACTCGGCCTTCTTCTCCTCGGCCATCTCGTCCTGGTTCATACGCACCTCGCGAAGGGCGCGGACCTGGGCGATGGACAGGGCGTCGACGTAGGGGTTACGGACGCGGACGGCGCAGCCGAGCACGCGACGGCGCTGCAGCGGCCACTCGTCACCGACGATGGCAAGGACCCACTTACGCGTGAGCTGCATCTCGGTGAAGACCTTCTCGGACAGATCCTGGCGATCGCCCAGGTGCAGGTACATCTTGGCGATGCGCTGATCGGTCTTAGCGATCGACATCTCGATGTTGTCGATAAAGGTGCGGAAGAACGGCCACTCCTGGTAGGCAGCCTTGAGCTGGTCAAGGTCGCCCAACTGCTCGCAGGCGGTGCCCAGGCCGTACCAAGCGGCCAAGTTAATGCGTGCCTGGCTCCAGCTGAAGATCCACGGAATGGTACGCAGGTCGTCGAGCGACTTGGCGCCCAGGCCGCGCTTGGCGGGACGTGAGCCGATCGGCAGCAGACCGACCTCGGTCAACGGCGTCACGGTCGAGAACCACGGTGTAAAGTCCTCGGTGTTCAGCAGGTCCAGATAGCGCTCGTGGCTTGCGGCGTTGAGCTTCTCGGCCATATCCCAGAATTTCTGCGTGGTCTCGGTGTTGGTCTTCTCGACACTCGGGGCCGACTGCAAAAGCGTTGCGGCGGCAACGGACTCAACATGGCGCTGAGCCAGCGTGCGGTTGCCGTAACGGGCAAAGATGACCTCACCCTGCTCGGTGAGCTTAAAGAAGCAGTTGACCGAACCCTTGGGCTGCGCCAGCACGGCCTTATTGGCCGGGCCGCCGCCACGGCCCACGGCACCGCCGCGACCGTGCATGAGCACCAGGTCGATATCGTTCTTCTCGGCCCACTTGGCAATGCGCTCCTGCGCGGAGTGCAGCGCGAGCATAGCCGTGGTAGGACCGGCATCCTTGGAGGAGTCGGAGTAGCCCAGCATGACCTCCATGCGGCGGTTAGTCTGGGCAAGGCGCTTTTGCACCACGGGCAGCGTAAGCATCTGGTCGAGCACGTCGACGCAGCCCTCGAGGTCCTCGAGCTGCTCGAACAGCGGGATCACGTCGAGCTCGGGGACATCCTCCTCGTGTGCAAAGGACAGGTGGGCAAGCTCAAAGACGTCGGCCACATGCTGGGCGCTCTTGGTGAACGAGATGATGTAGCGGTGCGCCATCTTCTTGCCGTAGCGCTTTTGGATGGAGCCGATAGCGCGGAAGGTATCGATGACCTCGCGTGTCATGGGCTGCAGGTCGCCATGGATACCGTTCTCGTGGATATCCTTGAGGGCGCGGGCGTGCACCACGGAGTGCTGACGGAACTCCATCTCGACCATGTGGAAGCCGAAGGACTCGACCTGCCAGATGATGGTCTGGACCGGGCCGTAGGCAGCACGGACGGCACCGCAAGCGGCCAGCGAGCGCTGGACGACGCGCAGGTCCTCCAGGAACTCGTCGGCGCTGTGATACATGGTGTCGGTGATACGACGGACAGTGGCGTTCAGACGGTCTGCCATGACGAGCATGACGGCGCGATGCGGCTCGTGCTCGGAGATCAGTTCAGCACGTGCGGTGTACTGGGTGCTCATCTCGACCTGATGGTTCCACAGGTTGATGAGCTCGGCAGACGGCTTGCTGTAGGCGGCCTCGAGCGTCAGGTTACGGCCGATGCGGCGGCACTTGTCCTCGAGCTTGAGCACCATGTGAGTGAAGTACTTGGCGGCGACCTCACGGCTCACCTTGGCGGTGACGTTGGGGTTGCCGTCGCGGTCGGAGCCGATCCAGCTGCCGGGATGGAAGAATGCTGGGCACAGCGGCGGCACGGTACCGGCCTTGTCGCCCAGCACCCAGTCGTCAAAACGACGATAGATAACGGGAATGACGTCGAACAGCGTGTTATCGAAGATGTCGATGATGGTATCGGCTTCCTCGACCGGCGTGGGCTTCTTGAGCGCGATGGGGCTCGTACGCACCAGGGCGTCGATCTCCTGCAGCATATGGCGCTCGTTCTCCACCAAGTCGGAGCCGCCCAGGCGCGGACGCTCCTCCAGCAGGTTGGAAATACGGCGAATCTTGCCCTCGACGGCCTTACGACGGGCCTCGGTGGGATGTGCGGTAAAGACAGGGTGGAACTCGAGCTTGCCGAGCAGCTCGTTGGCGCCCTCGACACCCATCTCGTTTACCAACTGGTGATAGGCGACGGTGAGTTCGTTGGCGGGATCGACCTCGGTATCGGTCGACGCACCGGCCTCGCGCTCGCGCAGCTGCGCCACGCGGTAGTTCTCCTCCGACAGGTTTGCCAGATGGAAGAAGCTCGTAAAGGCGCGGACGATAACCTGCTGTTTATCGAGCGGCAGGCTGTCGATCAGATCGACGACCTCGCGAAACGCCACGGCGGTGGGCTCGTCGGCAGTGGGCACGCCCTGCTCGTCGACGGACTCGTCGGCAGCACGGCTACCGGGATTGCCGGCATTGGCCACAATCTCGGCTGTCAAAATCTTGTCGAACAGGTCCGCGATCTCGGGATCATACTCGCTAAGCACACGGCGCTCCAGGCGCAAGAACAGCGCCAGATTGTCGCGCAGCTCCTCGGGGATCTCGATCTCGGCGAGACGCTCCTTGGACTCGGCATTCGAGCCGATTCGGTTAACGAGGCGGTTGACCACGGCAGCGACACGCGCCGCGGCTTCGGGTACAGACTGGTTGCTTGGGTTCTCAGCCACGTTTCCTCCCATTCCTCCTTCTATGCACGTAACATGCGATATTCATTATAGGCACTCGGCAAAAACTTTCGACACTGATTGCGCTTTACCACACAAAAGTATTTTCTGCATTGCAAGGGTTTTTGCCCTAAATGGTCGTATTTCTCGGTGGACGGCATACGTAAACGGGGGCATTCCGCATAAAAGCGAAACACCCCCGTAACAATCGCTCTCCATGAGCAGGGCACGTTAGCAGGCCCGCAGCTCAAAAAGATGCGCTACAGGCGCTCGCGAACCGCCTCGACGACGTTGGCCAGATCGACGAGAACCTCGTCATGGCTCTCCATGTCGCGCACCTTGACCTTGCCGGCGGCAAGCTCGTCGCCGCCCAGGACCAGGATGAGCTTGGCGCCCACCTTATCGGCCTGCTTAAACTGGGCCTTGAGCGAACGACCCTGATAGTCGGCCTCGGTCACAATCCCTGCAGCGCGAAGCTCCTGCGTGATGGCGAAGACGTTCTGACGCAGCTCCTTGCCGGCATTGGCGACGTAGACGCACGGGGCCTCCTCGGCACCCAAGTCGTTACCAAAGGCCTGCAGGGCCAGCAGCGCACGCTCAAAACCGACAGCGAAGCCGACGCCGGCCGTGGGCTTGCCACCCTCGAGCTCGACCAGGCCGTCATAGCGACCGCCGCCACCGATGGAGCCGACACCGGCGCCGGGGGCCTCGACCTCAAAGACGGTACGGGTGTAGTAGTCCAGGCCGCGCACCAGGGTGGGGTCCTCGACATATTCGATGCCGGCGGCGTCCAGATAGCGCTTGACCTGCTCGTAGTGCTCGCGGCACTCGTCGCACAGGTTGTCGCCCATCAGCGGGGCGTCGGCCATGATCTCGCGGCAATGGTCGTTCTTGCAGTCGAAGGCGCGCAGCGGGTTGAGCTCGGCGCGCTCGCGGCACTCGTCGCACATCTCGTCGGCGTGATCGAGGATAAACTGCTTGACCTGCTCGCGGTATGCCGGACGGCACTGTGCATCGCCCATCGAGTTAATAAGCAGACGGAGCTTGGAAAGATCGAAGCCCAGGCGCTTGTAGAACTCCATGAGCATGATGATGCACTCGGCATCGGCAGCCGGATCGGGAGCGCCGAGCCACTCGATGCCCACCTGGTGGAACTGGCGCAGGCGACCCTTCTGGGGACGCTCGCCACGGAACATGGCCTCGGCGTAATAGGCCTTAAACGGCGTGGAGCCCTGGGGCACCAGGTTGTTCTCCACGACGGCGCGCACCACACCGGCCGTGCCCTCGGGACGAAGGGCCAGGCGCTGCTTGGGCTTAAGCTTGGTGTCGGTGCCTTCGGTAAAGACGCGCTCCAGGTTGGCGCCGCTAAACACGCGGAACATCTCCTTGCGCACGACGTCGGTCGACTGGCCGATGCCGTGAACAAACACGTCCACCTGCTCGATCGCGGGCGTCTCGATGGGCTTAAAACCAAACGGCTCGAACACGCCGGCCGCAATCTGCTGCATCTTTTGCCAGGCGCGCATCTCGGCGCCGATAAGGTCGCGGGTTCCCTCCGCCTTCTGTGCCTGCATGGGCAAACACCTTTCTTTTGTATCGCGTCATAGGTAGTGGACATTATACGGCACAAACACAAACAGCGGCGGCGTGTCTGACCGAACGAGGGTATGGGGACTCGTTCGGCCAGACACGCCGCCGCTGTTTGTGATCCGTGGCCGCCTTGGAAACCGAATGATGGTACGAGCATCCATTCGGCCTCCAGGGCAGCCACGGACAGAACGGGGCAAATAGAAAAGAGCGACGGACGTCTACTCCCCTGCCACGCTCGCGCGCAGCTTGGCGGCGATGGGCTCGGATGCCAGCAGGAACACGAGCATGACAACGGAGCATGCCAGGCACACAATCCAAGTGCTCGCAAAGGAGCCCGTGGCATCGAACAGCACGCCCGAGACGATGGCGCCCACGGTGCCGCCGACCATCTCGAGCGAGGTAATGGTGCCCGTGACCTTGCCGAGGTCGGCCATACCAAACTGCTTGGACGCGGCAATGGTAGGCGTGATGGTGCCCATGCACGTTCCGATACCAAAGCTAATGGCAGCCACGATGGGGCCGAGGTCGGTTACGGGGAAGCACAAGGCGATACAGGCGACGATGCATGCAACGGACCCCAACACATTGCCAAAGCGCAGGCCAAATCGATCATAGATGGCGCCAAGGGAGATCTTGGCGATAACGACGGTAACCATGTAGGCTGAAAGCACCGTACCGGCCCACATGGGGTCGTGGCCACCCGTGACGATCTTGGCGCCGTTGACGGTAACGCTCGTCATGTTGGTGACCTGGTTGGGCAAGATGGCGCCGTTAACGAGCCCCATAAAGAGGAAGGCGACGACAAGCAGCCAAAACGCCGGGCTCTTCTTGATGCGAGACCAGCCGACGTTAACCTCGGGCGCTGTGTGCTCGTCCTTGTCGCCGGCCGTCGGGACGGACGGATCGCCCGGGTTCTCGCCGAGCGGCTTCAGGCCGATCTCGGAAGGCTTGGTGCGGAAGGAATAGGCCGTGATGGGCAGCGCCGCCACCATGCAGATAGCCGCGAGCACCAGGAAGGCGGAACGCCAGCCAACGCTCACGATAAGCGAGCTCACGATGGGAGACAGAATAGCGCCGCCAAAGCCCGAGCCCGAAAGTGCGATGGAGATGGCAAGGCCTCGCTTGGCCGTAAACCAGTTAGCGGTCACCAGGCTAATGAGCAGGCGGGTCGAGGCGACAGCGAAGCAGCCCGAGACGGCAAAGAGCACGTAGACCTGCCACAGCTCACCGACAAAGCTCATGCCCACGAGCACCGCCGAGGTGGCTATGACGGTAAGCGAACCCAAAATGCGACCACTAACCTTGTCGGCAACATGGCCAATGACAAGCGATCCGATAACGCTCACCACGGTAGAGATCGCATTGGAGATGTTGTACTGGGCAAGCGTGATCCCGAGGTCGCTGACGATGAGCGGCTGGAACAGGCTCATGCAGTTGACGAAAATGGTGTAGCACGTGGCCATGATCACAAAGCCGGAGGCCACCACGAGCCAGCCGGGGAAGAGCTTACGTTGCTGGGACATACTGCTCCTTTATAAACAAACGAATAGCCTGCGCCGGGCGCCGGTAGTGCCCAAGATTGCCTTGAAAGACAAGGGCATAGGCCTTATGGCCATGCCCGCAGGCTTGAAAGGCAAGGTTGGGTGCTACCGGTGGTCGGCGATGTAGCCCAGGGCGACGGCGGCATAGGCCGCGGCGCCAAGGGGAAGCTCGGCATCGCTAAAGCGTGCCTTGGGATGATGCTGAGCAAAATGCTCGTCCGTATCAGTCACGGCAGCGCCCACGGTAAAGTACGCGCTCGGAATCTCGCTCGAGATCAACGCGAAGTCCTCGCTCGCCATGGCGTGGAACAGCGGCAGGAAGGCGGACTTGGGCAGCACCGCGCCCACGTAGCCAAGCGACGCCTGCGTCATATCGTCATCGAGTACGAGCGGGGGAACATCCGATAGCGTCTCGATAGTCGCCGGCGTGCGATACGTTGCGGCCACGCCGTTGACGACCTCGGCGATGCGGGTCTTGAGGTGCTCCATGAGCTCGACATCGAAGCCGCGCAGCGTTCCCTCGAGCACACAAGTGTCGGGGATGACATTTGCGGCCTGACCGCCGGCGAACTTGCCAACGGTAAGCGCGACCTCCTTGGCCGCCGGCACTTCGCGAGCGATAAGCTCCTGAAGCGCCAAATGCACATGCACACCGGCCGTGATGGGGTCGATGCAGATCTCGGGGCTCGAGCCATGGCCGCCCTTGCCCTGCAGTGTAATGCGGAAACCGTACACGCCCGAGAGCGCCGGGCTGCCGTAGAGCACCAGGCCAAGCGGCGACTGGCTATTGACGTGCATGGCAAAGGCGACCTGAGGACGCGGGTTCCGCAGCAGACCGTCGGCGATGGCGGCGCGGGCACCCTCAAAGGTTTCCTCGCCCGGCTGGAACAGCAACTTAACTGTGGCGTTGGCGTCCACAAGCTCGGACTCGCGGGCCTTGAGCAGGCGCGCCGCACCAAGCAGCGCCGTCGCATGCATATCGTGTCCGCATGCGTGCATGCAGCCGTTCGTAGAGGCGAAAGGCTCGCCTGACTCTTCGGCAACGGGCAGGGCATCCATGTCGCCACGGAGCATGATGACCGTACCGGCCTGTTCGTCCGTGCAGACGCCATTGCCCTGGGCCGCGGCGGCACCGGCGCCGACAAGGCCCACAACACAGGAACCATCGACGAGCGTGGCAAATGGGATTTCCATCTCGGTCAGGCGCGCTTGAATATACGCAGAGGTCTGTGGGAGGCTATTACCCAGCTCGGGCATCTGGTGTAAATCGTGTCGCCACGCAGCGAGCTCGTCTGCAAAAGCCTGAGCTTCTGCAACGAGACCGTCACCGATAGCGGCCTGCGCCGCCGCGGTGGCCTTGGGCGCTGGTTGCGGTTGAAGATCGGACAAAGCTGGTGCCATAAATGCCCTCCAGTAGCGTTTTTGCAGTAAGCACTTTGATTGCGTAAAGCGCAAGGTACAACTTTAAGGGCGAGGCATAAAAAATGCCGCCCCAGGAGGGCGGCGCAACAAGTTGTTTACAATTGCGGGCGCGGCTTTTTGCGCAAAAAATCGAAGTGAGTCTCGCTCAAGATAATCGACAGGAAGATAAGCACGAAGCCGGCGAGCAGGCGCGAGGTGAGCGCCTCCCCCATCAGCAGCACCGAAAACAACACGCCCGAAGGCGATTCCATCGAAAGGAGCAGCGAGCCCGTCGAAGCCGGGACATGCGCCAGGCCGACGTTTTGGATGAGCAGAGCCACGCATGTGCAGCCCACCGAGAGAAACGCCATCACACAGATAAAATTCGGCGTCCACACGGACAGAGGCGCCTGGGTCTCGAATAGCAGCGACGAGACCAGGCTTAGGATGCCATTGCCCACAAACATCCAAAACGTGATGACGTTGATGTCCATTTTGCGACCGTACTTGGCGGTCACCGCCATCTGGATGGCGAAGAAGACCGCGCCGCCCAGCGTAATGGCATCGCCGATATTGAACTCGACGCTATCGAGCGCCACCAGGCCAATGCCCGCCAAGCACAGCAGTGCCGCGCCCAGGTTATAGCGGGTGAGTTTTTCGCCGGTCAGAAAATAGCTCGCAAAGGGCACGAGGATGCAGTACGTACCCGTCAAAAACGCGTTCTTGCCCGCCGTGGTGTGCGCCAGGCCGACTGTCTGCAGAGCGTAGGCGGCCCACATAAGTGCGCCCATTCCAAGTCCAACGATTAGGTTGCGGGCGTTGAGGTGCGCGATGATGCGCTTGTGGAAGATGGCAAACATGACCAACGCCGCAGGCAGAAAGCGCACGTAGAGCAGTTCAAACACCGGAATGGTGTCGAGCGCGTCCTTCATGGTCGTAAAGGAGTAGCCCCAGACGACTGCCACCGAAAACAGCAGGACTTTCCAGAACAGCGGAGAACGTGCGCCGGCACCACGGGAGGTGCCGCCCGCACCTAGGTCCTCGCGAGCAACAGGGCTATCGGGCATCATTTCGATATTGTCAGTGACGTGCTGGGGCATAGGGCATCCTCGCGCTCAATCTGGGCGTGGTGTCCGCACGCGCGTGACCGCATGCCGCCTCATGGTCAAATAAAAACGGGACGCGCCGGACCCCCGGCACGCCCCGCTACTGTAGCAACAACCAAGCAGCTCATGCAATTCACTCAACTAAAGCGTTTTTGTTCCGCCGTTCTAACGAACGGCGGAATGGCCGACGCTGCGCGAGCCGCATTCACGCCAATCTGGCGTTCAATTTCGAGGGCGCGACCAGAAGGTCAGCGCCCTCTCATTTCACGCCACCTTGGCGCAAATGCGGTTCGCTCGCTGACATTTCCACAACATCGGCGTTTGCGTTGTCGTACTAAATAAGTTTTGTCGCCTCCAGTTTTTCGATAATCCAGTCGTTGGCTTTGATGACCGGGCGGCGGAAGACGACGCCCAGGGCCAGCGACGGAATCAGGTAGCTCGCCAAGATACCCAGCTCAATCCAATACTCCATATGGTAGGCACCGGCCATGGCGGCGTGCATGGCGTTGATGCCGTGGGTAAACGGCAGGAACGGGTAGATCGCCTGGAACACGGGGCCGGTCATCTCGATGGGGAACGTGCCGCCCGAACCGCCGACCTGCATGACCAACAGCACGACAGCGAGCGCCTTGCCGATATCGCCAAACGAAACCGTAAGCGTGTAGACGATATTGGAGAACACGAGACTCGCGACCCAGCCCGCCAGCACAAACTGCAGCGGGTTGTCGCACTGAATGCCAAAGAACAGAATGTCGCCCGCGCACACGAGCGTTGCCTGCAGCAGGGCCAAACCGCCAAAGAACAGGTAACGACCCAGATAGATCTCGTGCAGGCGTACGGGGATGAGCTCGTTGATGAGCTCGTCGTCGACCGAGACCTTCATCATGGCCGCCAGCACGATCGAACCGACCCACAGCGACAGAATCGTATAGAACGGCGCCATGGCAGAGCCGTAGTTGCGGATCGGATAGACCGGCTTGCGGTCGAGCGCAACGGGGCCGGAAAGCGACACGGCCAGGCCCTCGGGGTCGTTGCCGATCATCGTCTTGATCGTCGCCAGGTCACCCGACATCAGGGCGCCGTCGAGCTCGTCCTTGAACGCGCTGATCTTGTCCGACGCCTCGCCCAGCTGATCGGAAGCCTTGTTGACCAGCTTTGCGGCCTTGGAGAGACCCTTTGCCAGCGCACCGGATGCGTCGGTCAGGCCGGCAACAGCGCTATCCAGGTCGCCCGAGATGCCGTCGAGTGAATCCAACACGCCCGAAATAGTCTTCTTGAGCTCCTTGGCCTTGACCGAGAACGTGGAATCGTAGTCAGACTTAGCGCCCGAGATGCCCGCCTTGGCATCGGCGATGGCCTGGTCGACCTCGGCACGCGTGCTGTTGACCTCTGCCATGCTGTCGGAAAGGGACTTTGCGGTTGCCCTCAGGTCGTTGGCATTGTTACGATACTCCGTCGCGATCCTGCCCAGCGATGTAGCCACAGACTTGAGGCTGTCCCGGAGCTTTTCGTCACTCACCTGATCGGCAAAACTGCGGAGCTGGTCGGCCGTGTCGTCGATTTCCTTGGCACGCGATTCGAGTGCCGACGCGGCTTCGTTGAGCTGGGCCACCGTAACGTTGACATGCTGGTTCGCGGCATCGAATGCCTTCGCAAGCTCGGCGGACACGTTGTCAAACGAGCCCGCACTTCCGTCAATCGCGGCGTTGATGGCGTCGTTGGCGGCCTTGAGTGCTTCCTTGGAATCACTAATGCCGCTCTCGGCGTGCTCCATCAACTGCTTGGTAGATTCATCGACCTTACCCGTCTGCTGGAGCATACCGCTCGCCGACGTCAACGAATCGGAGGTCGAGCTCAAAATGCCCGCAAGCGAAGTCGCGTTGGCTTGAACGTCCTGCAGGTCCTCGACCGAATCGCCCAGTGTCGAGGACAGGTTGGCGATAAAGTTGCTGACCTGATCGGTGCTCATGTAATCGAGCAGGCTGGACACGGTCTTAAGGCCGATGGTCGTGATGGTCTTGGTAAAGGTCTCATTCACCTGGCTCTGGACGGCGCTCGAACCCTTTTCGGTCACGATCTGGGCGATGGCGTTAGCCTTCTGGTTTTCGTAGAACTCGATGTCGGCGTGCTTCACGTTGGTCGAGAAAAGCGTCATCATGTCGGCGCTAAACGTCTTGGGGATAACGACGGCGGCATAGTATGTGCCCGACTTAACGCCCTCAATCGCCTTATCGCGGTCGTTGAGGACGACCCAGTCGAAGTTCTCGTTGCCGCGCAGGGTGGCGGTTACGTTTTCGCCCACGTTGACCTCGACGGGGATCAGATCGCTCTCGTAGCCCTCATCGGCGTTGACCACAGCAATCTTAAGGTTGCCGGTATTGCCGTAGGGATCCCAGCTTCCGGCGATGTTAAACCATGCATACAGGCACGGCACGATAATGAGGCCCATCACGACAATCATGCCGATCACGGAGCGAGACACGTTTTGGACATCACGCTTAAACAGATGCAGGATGTTCTTCATTTATGCCTCACCTCCTTTGGAGTGCTTGCCGAGCGGTGCGGCGTCCCCGTCATTTCCGTTTACGTTGTCAACGCCGTCGGCATCTTGAGCCTTACGATGCGCACTGATATGCGGCAGACGGCTCGTGGGCTGTTCGCTGTCCTTGGTGCCCCGCTCGCTGGCGTTGAGACCAAACATGCGACGGGCGGCAGGGATGGCAGCCGTGTGCTCGCGCATCTCGCGGCGAAGGTCCTCGTCCGAAAGCGCCGAGATACGCATCTGGGTATTGAGGCTCGCACGGATGTACTCGATGTTGATGAGCCAGCCGCAGATGGCGATAACCGAGATGATCCAGATAACGAGCAGGATGATCTTGCCGTTATTGTCGATATCGAGCACCGTCGACAGGACAAAGAGCAGGACCTGAACGCCCACCACGGCGGCAAAACCGCCCTTGATGTAGTACGGGTAGCGATGCTCAAACGCCACGGCATGATCGAGCAGCTCGCGACGGTACGAATCCGAATCGAGCATGACGCGCATGGCCGTGCGCAGCGAATAGCGCTGACGTGGCAGGTCGTTGGACTCGCAGATCATAAGGCCCGTCGTGGAAAGCTGCTTGTCAAAGAGTAGATTGAGGTTGAGCAGCAACGGGCGCAGCTGCAGACCGATAAAGAGCGCGATGATAAGAAACACGCCCAGGATGCACAGGTTGAACAGGTAGTTGAACGAATACATGCCACCGACGGTCTCGCGCAGTAGGTTGATGCCATAGGTGAAGGGCAGCAGCGGATGCAGCCATTGGAAGAAGCCGGGCATCATCTCGATGGGATACATGCCCGACGAGCCTGGGATCTGCACAATGACGAGGATGACGCCAATGGCTTTACCGATATGCTTAAAGGTGGTGGACAGCGCATAGATGATGTTGACGTAGGTGAACGAGATGGCGATGCCGCCCAGCACAAAGAGCAGCGGATTGACGCACTGAACGCCAATGACCAGATCGCCCACCGTAACGATAATGGCCTGGAACGCGCCCAGGATCACCAGCAGCAGCCAGCGGCCAAAGTAGCCCTGACGCGCCGTAAAGCTACCGATGCCCTCGCGGTCGACCTCGAGTTTGTAGATAGCGATGAGCACATAGCCGCCTACCCACAGCGCCAGATTGGTGTAGAAGGGCGCGATGCCCGAGCCAAAGCTCTTGACCGGATAGATTGACTTGGATGTCAGCTCAACCGGAGATGCCATGAAATCTGCCACGTCATTGACGTCGACGCCCACCAGATCGGCCAGCTCGCCCATGGACTCGGAAGTCTGCAGTGCCGCAATGTCATTGGCGGCGGTTGCGAGCCTGTCCTGGACCTTGGCAAGGGAGGCGTCGGTTTGGGACAGCGTGGTCTTTGCCTGCTTGAGTGTGGCGTCGAGCTGCACCAGCGTGCCGCGCGCGCTCGCTATCGTGGGGGTCATACCCGACACAATGCCGGTCAAATCGCCCGAAACGGCGGCGAAGGAGTCCAGCGCGCTCGAAGCCTTCGGCAGTGCGTTCTGCCCCAGATCGGTCTGAGCCTGACCGAGGTTAGCCGTACCGGTCTGAATTGCCGCGTTGAGTGCGCTGCTCGCGTTCGAGATTGCCGTAGCGTCGTTTGCCATGGCGCTCGACTGTGCAGAAAGGCCATCCTTGATACTCTGCAGCTTCTGGTTTTGCTCGCGAAGCGAATTGATGGTCGATGCGATGAGCGCGTCGGCGTCCGCCGATCCCGTCGACGTATCGTTAGCGAGAATCTGCAGGCGCTCGATGACAGCGCTGTTGTGGTCAATCGTCGCCTGAAGGGATTCGAGCGAGTTGTCGATACGGGTGGTCGTGGACGTAACCGTACCGGTGAGTTTGCCAATCGCGGCGTTCGCAGAAGCCGATGTCTTACCCAGCACGATACTGCCCTCCGAAAGTGCCTTGGAGAGCGAGGTGATGGACTTGCCAGCCGTCGTGCGAGCTTCGCCCAGCAGGTCGTTGCCCTGGGAGATCGCCTGCGTCAGCGACGGCGCCTGACCCTGCAGACCGGCAAGTGCCGCATCGGCCGAAGCAATCGAGCTGCTTGTCTTGTCGATGGCGGTGTTCATGTCGCCGATGGAATCACGTACTTCGCCCAGGGTATCAGACGCCTCGGACACCGAGCCCGCCAGCGAATCCTGGGTCTGGGTTGCCTTGTCTTTAAGGTCAATGCCAGCATCTTTGGCAATGCCCGCGACGGTCTCGCCCACCGTGGAGACAAACTCAGAGTTGATCTGCTCCTCGATGGTGTTGGCACCGGTATCGGTGACCTTGGGCGCAATGGCGCTCTTTTTCTCGTTGACGTAATAGGTGAGCTTCGGCTGATGGTAATTGCCATCGAGCATCGAGACGAGATTGTCGGAGAAGTTCTTGGGAATCACGATGGCAGCATAGTATTCGCCACTTTCGACGCCCTCTTTGGCATCTGCCGCCGAGTCGACGAAGGTCCAGCCCAGCTGGTCGTTCTCCTTGAGTTGGTCGACCACCTTATCGCCCGCGTTAAGCTCGCCCACCAAGTCGTTTTGGGTGCCTTGATCGTTGTTGGCGATGGCGATTTTAATGCCCTGGGTATTTCCGTACGGATCCCAGTTGGCAACGATGTTGTACCAGGCATACAGCGAGGGAATGACGCACACGCCCAGGGTAACCACCAGGGCGACGGGGTTCACGATCAATCGCTTGATGTCGCGTTTAAAGATTGCAAAGGAGACCTTTGCGTTGGATAGTTTGCTGCCGAGACTCACGCTTGGACCATCCATCCTGTCGTTGAATCAAATCGTACTATCAAAAACCATTGTACGTAGGCGCTTTAGCGTCTCAGCGCACAATGGTATCGAGTTTTGCGGGTAGCAATATACTACGAAGACGAATTAACGTACAGTTGTACAGTATCTTTTATTTTAGCAGGTCACAAAACCACAACCCGCACAAATCAGCAATCCGAATAGTCCTCGGGGACGTTCTTGAATGACCAGTCGTTTAAGAGCGTCCCCAATGACTACTTTGGACCACGAAGGCGTCGCAGATTGAGCATAAGTCAGCGAAAACGCCCCTAAGCGAGCAAGGTGACGTGAAAGAGGAGGGAAGCGTGCTTTGGTACGCGACCGACGATTGAACGTCAGATTGCCGCTTAGGGGCGTTTGCAGCGTCGAGTGGCTACATTAGTTCGCAAATAGCTGCTGCGAAGGCCACGGGGTCCTCGGGCAGAATACCTTCGACCAGCAGAGCCTGGTCATAGAGCAGACCCGAGTACTGCTTGATCTTGTCGGCATCGCCCGCCTTCTGAGCAGCGACGAGCTTGGCGAAGACCGGGTGCTTGGCATTGAGCTCGAGCACGCGCTGGCTCTTGGGCATACCGTCGGGCGTGCCCTCGGGGCCCTTCTGGAGCACCTTCTCCATCTCGAGCGAAAGCGGGCCCTCGGTGGTGATGCATGCAGGAGCATCGGTCAGGCGCGCAGAGACGGCGACCTTCTCGACCTTATCGCCGAGCGCCTCCTTCATGGCGCTAACGAGGTCCTCGTTCTCCTTGGTGGCGTCCTCGGCCTCCTTCTTCTCGTCATCGGTCGCCAGGTCAAGATCACCGGTCGCGACGTTCTTGAGCTCCAGGTGACGATCCTCGACCTCGGGCTCGGCACCGTCGGCAACGGCCTTCTCGGCAGCCTCGCGGGCAGCGTCATCCTCGTAGATCTTGGGCATATCGGCGGCAACGTACTCACGCATGGCCTGGAACGTGAACTCATCCACATCCTGCGTCAGCAGCAACACGTCATAGCCGCGGTCGAGCACGCCCTTCACGACGGGCATCTTGGTCAGACGCTCGCGCGAATCGCCGGCGGCATAGTAGATTGCCTTCTGGCCCTCGGGCATGCCCTTGGCGTACTCGGCCAAGGTGATCATCTTCTGCTCCTTGGCAGACCAGAACAGCAGCAGGTCGGCGAGCTCATCGGCCTTCATGCCATAGCTCGAGTAGATGCCGTACTTAAGGCCGCGACCAAAGTTCTCAAAGAACTTCTCGTAGGCCTCGCGGTCGTTGTCACGCATGTCCTCAAGGTCGGCGGTAATCTTCTTTTCCACACGCTTGGCGATGGCCTTGAGCTGACGATTCTGCTGCAGCGTCTCACGCGAAATATTGAGCGTCACGTCGGCAGAGTCCACGACACCGCGCACAAAGTTGTAGTAGTCGGGCAGCAGGTCGTCGCACTTCTCCATAATCAGCACGTTGGAGCTGTAGAGCGCCAGGCCCTTCTCGTAGTCCTTGCTGTACAGATCGAACGGGGCGCGACCCGGCACAAACAGCAGTGCATCGTACTCAAGCGTACCCTCGGCATGGAAACTGATAGTGCGCGCGGGATCGTCAAAGTCGTGGAACGTGGACTTGTAGAACTCGTTGTAATCCTTCTGCTCGACGTCGGAGCTGCGCTTTTTCCAAATCGGCGTCATGGAGTTGATGGTCTCGAGCTCCTGGTAGTCCTCGTACTCGGGCTTGTAGTCGTCGCCGGCGTCCTCGGGCTTGGGTTTCTGGCGGCTCTTGCTCACCATCATCTGAATCGGGTAGCGCACATAGTTGCTGTACTGCTGAATCAGGCTCTTGAGGCCCCACTCGGTCAGGAAGCGATCGTAGGTCTCGGCCTCGCCGTCGGCGTCGAGCTTCTCGTTCTCGCGCAGCGTGAGGATGACATCGGTACCGTGCTCAGCACGCTCGCCATCCTCGATGGTGTAGCCCTCAAGACCGTCGGACTCCCAAACGTGGGCGATATCCTCGCCATAAGCGCGGCTGACGACCTTCACGTGGCTGGCGACCATAAAGGCAGAGTAGAAACCCACGCCAAACTGACCGATGATGTCGACATCGGAGCCCTGCTGCTCGGCGTTCTCGGTCTTAAACTCCTCGGAGCCGGAATGGGCGATGGTGCCCAGATTGCGCTCGAGCTCCTCGGCGGTCATGCCGATACCGTTATCCGAAATCGTAATGGTGCGGGCGTCCTTATCAAAGGAAACACGGATGGCCAAGTCCCCCTGGTCGAGCTTGACACTCGGATCCTGCAGGCTCTTAAAGTTGAGCTTGTCGACGGCGTCGCTCGCGTTGGAGATAAGCTCGCGCAGGAAGATTTCCTTATTGGTGTAGATGGAGTTGATCATGAGGTCGAGCAGTTTTTTGCTCTCGGTCTTAAATTGACGCATGTGCAGTCCTTTCGCGCTACCCCTGCCCGCAAAAACGGCCCGGTTGCCCGAGCCGCATCGCAGACCTGCTATGTTCAGACTTAGATTTTATAACCCATTAGCGCGCATATATACATACGGAATCGAAAAACTGTATGTCGCAATGCCCCATGCATCGATTGCCAAGGAGTGTCCTTAACTACCGGCAGAAAAGGAACGTCCCTATCTGTCGCCCATGCGCTTGGCCATCCAGGCGTGGGGCTGGCCTTCGTCCTCATAGTCCACCGGGGCAATCTGCGTGTAGCCGGCCTTGGCATAGAGCGGCAGCACGTACTCCTGTGCATGCAACTTTATGAGCTTGGCGCCAGCATCGCGTGCGGCAGCATTGCTGGCCTCGACGATCTTGCTCGCCAGACCGCGGCGGCGCATTGAGGATAGCACCGCAACGCGGCCCATAATGTATGTCTCCCCCGCCGCGACGCCTTCGTCCATATCGCACGCCGGCGACACCGGGGCCTCCGCGTCAGCCATACGCTCCAGCTCCTCGGGAAACACGCGCGAACAGCCAGCGAGCTCGCCGTCAACGTAGAGCGTCACGTGGATGCAACTCGGATCCTCGTCGATAGCGTCAAACTCGTTTTCGTAGCCCTGTTCGTCCATAAAAACGGCGCGGCGCACCAGCGCCGCGTCCTCAAAGCAACCCGTCTTAAGTTGGATATCCATAGCAGCCCCTTCATTCGATGCGAACGTTGGGAAAAAATTTTAGCGGAAATGAGCTCCCACGCTAAACTTCGCGCGTGCTTTTGCCAGGCAATCGTAGTGGCCCACGTTGTGGGCATCGCTCGCGATATAGCTGTACAGGCCCTGCTTAAACAGGCGCTGCGCCGGCTTCTTTTCGCGACCGAACCGTCCACCTGCGATAAAGTCCGCCGAAGCCTGCAGTTTGCAGCCCAGGTCGACCAGGCGTTCAGCCACGCTCACATCTTCTTGAATCGCACGATAGCGCTCGGGATGGGCAATAATCACCTGGTAGCCGCGACACTGCAAGTCGTAAATCGTGTTCTCGTATTCCTCAAAGTCATACGAATCGGCACGCGTCGAGAGCTCAAGCAAAAACTCGTTTGAGCCATCGAAATGCAGGCGATCGGCCCATTCGATGCCCAAATCCATGAGCTTGGCATGATTGACCTCAAAGCCCATCTGCAAATGCATATCGCCCGCATGCGCGCAAAGCAGTCGATAGGCCTCCCACATTTTTTCGAAGTCAAAATACGGGTCCCGGCAGTGCGGCGTACACACCAGGTGGGTAACGCCGACGGCGCGGGCCGCCTCGAGCATCGCCAAGCTTTGCTCGAGGTTCGCCGCGCCGTCGTCAACACCGGGCAGGATATGGCAGTGGATGTCTCTCATATCGCCCTCTTATCTGCGTCGTTGCTATTTCTTAAAACGCTTCGCCTTCGCAGGGGTCCCCGTTGCAGCGGCACCGCCAACAGCAGGGTTAACTCCGGCAACAGCGTTGTTCTGGCCCTTGTCCTCGCCATAGTAAGAGTAATAGTAGTCATGGCTCGAGGTCTCGCAGCAGTTCATGACCGTGCCAATTACATTAACCTCGGCCTTGTTGAGCTGGTCGAAGGCGGCAAGGATCTCGTTGCGCTTGGCGAAGTCCTCACGGATAACGTAGATGGTGCCGTCCGTAATCGCGGCGACCTCGGCGGCATCGACAAAGGTGCCCACAGGCGGCGTATCGAAAATGACGTACTGGTACTTCTCCTCCAGCGCAGCAACCAGCTTGGCAAAGCGGCGCGAGGCGATAATGTCAGCCGGGTTGGGAATGCGCGGCTCGGCATCGAGGAAGAAGAAGTTGGGCTGACCGGTTTCGACGACAGCCTCGTCAATCGACATCTGGTCGGAAAGGACGGCGTACAGGCCGCCGGAATGACGGAGGCCCAGCAGGTTGGCAAGCGTACGGTGACGCATGTCGCACTCGACGAGAAGGACGCTCTTGCCGCTGGTCGCAATGGCCTGAGCCAGGTTGACCGCAATGGTGGACTTGCCCTCGTTGGGGATGGAGGACGTCACGGTGATGGACTTGATCGGCGTATCGACACTCGCAAAGCGAATGTTTGCCAGCAGCGTCTTGGCTGCGTTGCTAAAGGCGAGGGTATCGCTGGTTTTCTTTTTACGGGCCATGAATTACTTACCGCCCTTCACAACGGGGAAACGACCGATAACGGGCACACCGAGCAGCTCGACGGCATCGTCAACGGAGCGGACGCGGGTATTGAGCATGTCGAGCAGCACGACGATTGCAACGGCGACGAACAGACCGGCCAGAGCGGCGACCGCGATGTAGAGCTTGCGGTTGGGGCCGCTGGGCTGGCTGGGGATCTTTGCCTTATCGATCACGTTGACGGCCTGGGCGGCATCAACGTCCTGAGCCACGGTAGACACCGAGTTGGCAATGGCATTGGCGACAGCGGCGGCACCGTCGGGGCTGGCGCCGGTCACGGACAGCGAAATGACACGAGTCGTGGTCTCGCTCGTAACGCTCACCTTGTAATCATCCAAGTTGGAAAGACCCAGCTCCTTAGCAGCACCGCTCTTGACGCTGTCGCTATCGAGCAGCGTCGCGATATCGTTGGAGAGCATCTGGCTCGCCGACAGGTCGTTGTAGTAGCTCGTCTGGCTACCATCGGTCTTGGCGAGAATGTACATGCTCGTCGTGGCGGTGTAGGTGTTGTCCATCATGGTGAAGGACACGACGCCCATGGCGATCGCGCAGACCACCGGGAGAGCGATGACCAGCTTAAGGTGCTTTTTAAGCAGCTGGAACAGTTCGAGAAGGGTCATGCAGCTTGCCTTTCATTTCCCTAGTTCATATCGACAAAACTGCTCGTATGATATCGCATCTTTTTGCCAAGTCCGAACTCTATACATAAGATACAGCGCTTACACCATTGTTGCGCAACAATAACGCCGCACCGGCAACCCCGATGCGGCGTCATATTCACGCGTTTACCGCGTCGTTACGCAAACGGCTCGTCCTGTTGCACGGGAAATGTCACCGTAATGGTCGTACCCACGCCCAACTCGCTCGACAGATCGAGCGTAGCGTGATGATATAGGGCGGCATGTTTGACGATGGCCAGGCCCAGACCCGTTCCACCGCGCGCTTTGGAGCGGCTCTTGTCCACACGATAGAAACGCTCGAACACCTTACCCTGCTCCTCGGGCGCAATGCCAATACCCGTATCGGCAACCGACAGATACGGATGCCCTTCGTCGTTGGTTCCACACCGCAGCGTCACCGTACCGCCGGGTCGGTTGTAACGAATGGCGTTGCTCGCCAGGTTATAGATGAGCTCATCGATCAGGCGCGATACGCCTTCGACGACCACAGGCTTGGTCTCATGGCCTATCGTCACATTTGCCTGGCGAGCGACCTGCTCAAGACGCTGCTCGACCGCGTAGATAGCACGCGAAAGCTCAATGGGCTCCGTGGAGCCAATGGGCACCGCCTCGCCATCGCTCGCACGCTCGGCCTCATCCAAGTTCGAAAGCGTGAGAATATCGTTGACGAGCGCCGCCAAACGGCCCGCCTCACGGTAGATGCGGCCGCCAAAGGTGCGCAGGTCGTCCTCACCCTCGACCATGCCGTTCGCAATGAGCTCGGCATAGCCCGAGATTGCCGTAAGCGGGGTCTTGAGCTCATGGGTGATATTTGCCGTGAACTCGCGACGCATGCGGTCGTTGTCCGCTAGCACCGCCATCTGGCGCTTGAGCTCCTGGCGTTGTGACTCAATGCGCTCGAGCATGGGAACCATCTCGGCATAAGCATGCTCATAGCTACGGCGCGGATGGTCCAGATCCACCTCTTGCAACGGCGCAATAATGGCACGGGATTCGCGACGCGCCAGGAAAAACGAGAGCACCGCGCCGGCTGCCGCGATAAGCAACATCGGTGCCACCATCGACAGCAAAATCGCCGCAACGCCGGGTTGAGCTTGCGCTAGGCGGACAACCTGGCCGTTATCAAGACGCACGGCGCGATACAACATGATCTCATCGAGCGTAGAGCTTGCGCGCTCCGCGGAGCCCGAGCCGCTCTCGAAGGCCTCGGCGACCTCGGGGCGATCGCCGTGATTGGGCAGCATCGAAGGTGACGCCTCGTTGTCGTAGGCAACCGATCCATCCTTGTTAATCAGCGTGATGCGCAAGTCCTCGCGATCGAGGCTACGCAAGAACGGGATGGGCTCCTGCTGCTCGTCGAGGGCGGCAGCAATGAGCTCAGTTTCCTGCGCCAGATTGGCACTCGTGGCATCCGCCAGGGTGTTTTGCACAAAGAACGCGCCCAGCACCGTAAACGCCACGATAACCGCCATAGCACAGACAAAAATCGTCGCAAACACGCGCTGCGACAGGGTGCGTTTTCCCTGGGGGGCGAAGACCACGGGTTACTCCTCCGATACGGTGGCCGCGCTGCCGGCTTCTTCGGCATCGTCACCGGCAGAAGGCTCGGCCAGGCGATAGCCCACACCGCGCACGGTCTCGATAGCGCTCGCATGCTCGCCGAGCTTTTGGCGAAGCGTCTGCACGTGCACGTCGACAGTGCGCGAACCACCGTCAAAGTCCCAGCCCCACACGCTCTGCAGCAGCGACTCGCGGGTAAAAACCACGCCGGGCTTGCGCATGAGGTACTCGAGCAGGTCGAACTCGCGCAGCGTGAGCTTGAGCGGTTCACCGGCAACAGTCACTTCGCGGTGGCTGGGCGAAAGCACGATATCGCCCACGCTGAGCACATCGCTCGCCTGCTTGACCATGCCGCCGCGGCGCAGCAGCGCACGGCAGCGGCTGGCGAGCTCCATGAGCGAAAACGGCTTGGTCAGGTAGTCGTCGGCACCGCCATCGAGCGCCATGACCTTGTCGAGCTCGGTGTCCTTGGCGGTGAGCATCATGATGGGCACCGTCGCCGTCAGGCGATCGGCGCGCAGGCGACGCATAATCGCCAAGCCGTCGGTATCGGGCAGCATGATGTCGAGCAGCACAGCATCGGGCACCCGTCGCGCCACGGCGGCCTTAAACTCGCCATCGCACGAAAAGCCCTCGGCCTCGATCCCCTGCTTGCGCAGCGCATAGACCGTCAAATCCCTGATGTTGTCATCGTCCTCGACGTAATAAATCATGTTGAACCCCTTTGCGGCCGGTATGACCGCATCTTAACCCTAAAGGCGCCTGTGCAAGATGGTATCAGCCAAAACGCCCCGTCAAATAATCCGCCGTGCGCGGATCGGTCGGGTTTTTGAAGAGCTGAGCGGTGGGCGCATGCTCCACCAGCTCGCCCAGCAAAAAGAACGCGACCGAGTCGGAGATGCGTGCAGCCTGCTGCATGTTGTGCGTAACGACCACCAACGTGCAGGTCTCCTTGAGCTCGCAGGCCAGCTGCTCCACCACCAGCGTCGATACGGGGTCGAGTGCCGAGGTCGGCTCGTCCATCAGCAGAATGTCGGGCTGAACGGCCAGCGCACGGGCGATGCACAGGCGCTGCTGCTGGCCGCCCGAAAGACCCAAGCCCGATTCCTTGAGCTTGTCCTTGACCTCGTCCCACAGCGCGGCGCGGCGCAGGGAGTCCTCGACCAGCTCGTCGAGCACGGCGCGGTCGCGCACGCCCATGCCGCGAGGACCGTAGGCAACGTTGTCGTAGATGCTCATGGGAAACGGATTGGGGCGCTGGAACACCATACCCACGCGCTGGCGCAGGCGGCAGATGTCGTAGTCGCCCAGGATATTCTGGCCGTCGAGTGCAATCTTGCCCTCGATGCGGCAATCTTTGATGCCGTCGTTCATGCGGTTAAAGCAGCGCAGCAGCGTCGACTTTCCGCAGCCCGAAGGCCCGATGAACGAGGTGATCTGCTTGTCGCGGATCTTGATGGACACGTCCTTGAGCGCATGGTGGTCGCCATAGAACAGGTCGAGGCCCTCAACATCAATGCGCGTCGGCGAGGCGGCGAGGTCCTCCGCCGTGGGGCGAGTCGCATCCCCAACTTCGCGCTCGTGCGCGGCCTCGGCCTGCGCTTCCATGAGTTCCTCAAGCTCCATGGGCTCCATAGCCGCAGCAGCCGTCATACCGCATACCTCCACATCGATATCAATTCAGCAGTATCGATAGTAGAAATTGCGGCTCATACGCACGTGAGCGCATTGTCAGGTGTTTGTAAGGTCGCCTTCGCTACGCGGCGGGCAGCGCAATGGTAAACACCGTGTGCTCGGGCGTCGATTCGCACGCAATGGTGCCGCTGTGTGCCGCGACAATCTCCTTGGCGATGGCAAGACCCAGGCCGGCGCCACCGCGATTGGTCGCACGCGCCGCGTCTAGGCGATAGAACTTCTCAAAGATCACCTTGAGCTTAGCCGCCGGAATCGGATCACCCTGATTGATAAAGCGAATTCGCACGCCACCGTCATTTTGGCGCCCAGCCTCAATCGTGATGGTCGATCCTTCGTAGCTATAGGCGATGGCATTTTTCATGATGTTGTTGAACACGCGAGCCATCTTGTCGCCATCTACGAGCACCGTCAGGTCCTCACGCACATCAACTTGGACATCTTTGTGCTGCTCGTTGAGAGTGGGATAGAACTCATCGGCCACCTGTGCCAGCAGCAATCCCAGGTCGACGTAGCCGCGCGTGAGCACAATATCGTGGAAGTCAAAGCGCGTGATATCAAAGAACTCCTCAATAAGCGCGTCGAGTCGGTGCGCCTTGTCGAGCGCCACGCCCGTAAAGTGCGCGCGCTGCTCAACCGGCAGATCGGGCGCCTCCTGCAACAGCGAGAGGTAGCCCACCACGCTGGCAAGCGGCGTGCGCAGGTCATGCGCCAAGTATGTGACCAAATCGTCCTTGCGATGCGACTCGTCGCGTAGGGCCTGCTGCACCTTACGCTCGCGATCGCGCACGCGATTGAGCGCACCCTCGACCTCCAGGAAGTCGCCGTCGATGTTGTCCCACGCGTCGGGATGATCGATCAGGCGATCCTGAATACGGGCGGCAAGCACGCGGTCGGAATGCTGCTCACCCTGCTCATAGCCCTGGTAGTACAGAGCGCGGCCGCAAAAGAACAGGACGCACACGGCGAGCGCCAAGACAAAGCCAAGCATGTTGAATACAAAGCCGGCATCGAACAGCACCGGTCCCTCAATACCACCAAGTGCCATGGCGCCGATCGCCAGCGTCATGACCCACGCGGCACCGCCGATCACCACGCAACGGCGCACGATTTCAAAGCGATCGATCAGCAAGAAGCCGATGAGTAGAGCCGCCAAGATACCGGCGATGTTATCAATGCCGATCAGCAGCAGACTCAGCAAAAAGAGCAGTACCGTCGCGAGCGCGCGGTTGTCGACGACCGCTCTCACGTATTCAAAGAGCCGATCGGGCACCTCGAACGCCTGTCTATCGTCTTTTGTCATATCAAGATCCTCACAAGCGAACAGCGTTATTCGATGATGTAGCCGACGCCCCAGACGTTTTTGATAAAACGCGGCTTTTGGGCGTCGTCGCCGATCTTTTCGCGCAGGTGACGAATGTGCACCATCACCGTATTGTTGGAGCCGGGCATAAAGTCCTCGTTCCACACCGCGCGGAACAGGTCCTCCACGGGCACTACACTGCCGCGATGCTCGGCCAGATACAGCAAGATGGAATACTCGATGGGCGTGAGGCGCACCGGCGCACCGTCCACCGTCACGGAGCGAGCGTCACGGTTGATCTCGAGGCCGTCGAGCTGGAGGGTCGGCAACTCGGTCGCCTGCGCGCGGCTACCGTAGCTGGTATAGCGGCGCAACTGAGCATGAACGCGCGCGATGAGCTCCAGCGGGCGGAACGGCTTGACCACGTAATCGTCCGCGCCAAGAGAAAGGCCTTCGATTTTATCCTGCTGGGCATCACGTGCCGTCAACATAATTACGGGATAGGTATGGCTGGCACGGATGGTACGCAGCAGTTCAAAGCCGTCGATATCGGGCAGCATGACATCAAGCAGTGCTAGGTCGAACTCTTGCTCCAGGATTGCCTTGGCCGCATCGGCCCCGCTGTAGGCAATCTGGACGTCAAAGCCCTCTTTTGTAAGGTAGATACCAACCAGGTCGGCGATGGCCTTCTCGTCATCAACTACCAGTATGCGCTCGTTCATGCGTGCTCCTCTCGCGCTCCATTATGCCCGAGGTGGCGCCCGCCACACACAACAAGCGTGGGCGATTAAGTCGACCTTAAGCACCCTTGCGCCCATTCGAGCACGAATGCAGGCCATGCGCGCACGCAACGATCGTCGTCGCCGGCAAACGATATACTCTAGTGCCAGAAGAGACCATCCCGTCGAAAGTGAAATCTGTGAAGTCCCTCACCTCTTTTGCAAAGCGCTCCGCCCAGCTTGCCGCCGGCTTTGCCTGCGCCATCGCCCTTGTTGCCGGCGCGCCCGCTGTTGCCGGCGCCCAAGTACTCACGACCGACGACGTCTGCGGCAAGACCGCCGACGTCCGCGGCATCACGACAGAAAACCTGCCCGACATCGAGGCAACTAATGCCCTTGTTATGGGCAAGGATGGCACCGTCTACTATGGACGCGGCGCCGATGAGCAGGTAAAGATTGCCTCGATCACCAAGGTCATGACCGCAATCCTGACCGTCGAAAACTGCAAGATGGACGAGAAGGTCACGGTGAGCAACGCTGCCGCCACCGTAGGCAACTCGACTGCCGGCCTGCTCGAAGGCGACGAGCTCACTGTGGAGCAGGCTCTGCGCGGCCTGATGATCCCCTCGGGCAACGACGCCGCCATCGTGCTTGCCGAGTACGTGGGCAAAAAGATCGACCCCAAGACCAAAGACGCCGAGGCAACCTTTGTGAAGGCTATGAACGAGCGCGCCAAAAAGCTCGGCTGCACCGGCACGGTCTTTGAGAACCCACACGGTCTGGACTTTGATGAATGGGCCGGCGACATGCACTCAACCGCACATGACGTGGCACTGATGATGCGGGAAGCCATGAAAAACGATACGATTCGTGAAGTCGTCGCGAGCGAGGATTCTTGGATTGAGGTCGCGGGCGCCGATGGCTCTGACCATTCACATTCCATGGACACGCACAACGTTTTGCTCGGTCAGGACGGAAACATTGGCGGCAAGACCGGCACCACCGACGACGCGGGCTATTGCTTTACGAGCGCCTACAACCGCGACGGCGACGAGGTCTACACCGTCGTTTTGAACTCCACCACCACCGACCAGCGCTTTACCGATACCGCCACCCTTGCCAACTGGTACTACGGCCACAAGGTCACGGTCGCGATCGCCAACACGCAGGAGAAGACCGCCAACGGCAACCCGCTCATGGCACGCATTAGCCAGACAGATTGGACGGACAAGACGATCGACGCCACGCTCGCCGACCCCGCCGCACAGGCAACGGTGTTCTCACTCGCCGGCGAAGTGACCGAAAAGGTTAGCTACGATGACCTTTCGGGCACGGTGCATGTTGGCGATAAGGTGGGCAGCGTTACGCTTAAGCAGGACGGCACCAAGATCGCCGTCATGGATCTGGTCGCCGACGAGGAAGGAACGGGGCCCAATCCCATCGAGTGGCTGCTCGTGAAGCTCGACCGCCTGGGCCGCCGCATCGACAACCGCCCGCTCACAGCCGAGAGCGAGACCGTAGCCAAGGCTCCTGAGGTGTAGGGCCAGAGTGATATCACATCGAACCAAATGAGGCGTCCAACGGGGCGCCTCTTTTTTTGAGGGTTCGAATCCCCAGTTAACGCTCTTGAAACTAAAAAAGGGCCCCAAATGGAACCCTTCTTTAAAGTCTTACTGGCGGAGAGCTGGGGATGTCCGGGCATGCTACGCATGCCCTCCGGCTTCAAAGCCTAGCGGCTTTTCGCCCACGGGCTACAAACGCATTCGCGTTTGCTTGACGCCCGTGCCCTCTCGGGTTCGAATCCCCAGCTAACGTAGCTGATATTAAAAAAGGGCCCCAAATGGGACCCTTCTTTCGATTCATACTGGCGGAGAGCTGGGGATTCGAACCCCAGATGCCCTTTTGGGGCATACTCGCTTAGCAGGCGAGCACCTTCGGCCTCTCGGTCAGCTCTCCGTAACAGCCGTTCTATAGTAACCAAACAGTCGAGGATGGGCAAGGGGGAATTTTGGAGCGATTCCAATTTGCCAGTAGACGTCTCAGTCAATCATCTCAATCTGTAACAGGTACAGGCCGAATCTTCGTCCAGATGTTACAGATTTAGACAAACAGTCAGCGCCAGCCGCAAACGTCTCAATCTGTAACAGTTATCGACCAAATCGACCCGTATATGTTACAGATCGAGACAAAGATACGAGGGCTGCCCAGCGGCGGCACCGATGCTCCCAGTCTTTATTAGCCCTTTCGAACGGTTTCCAACAGATAATCGCGCATGTACGGAATTGCGAACGAAACACAGCCGTAGCCTGCAGGTTCAATCAGTCCCGCATCGATCAGGCGCTTGCGATACGACCCGACTTTGTTCGCCGGCAAGCCCATCTTTTTGGCGATATCGCCGTTCGCAATCTCATCGCCCTCACATTGCGCCATCGCCGCGAGATACTGAAACTGCCGCTCCGACACCCTGCGCAACGCAGGGGCAATCACCATAGCATTAAAACTATCAAGAGCCGCCTGGATACCCTTGCGAGCTGCCTCTTCGTCCACGCTCTCTGCCCCGCTGCGCGCAGCAACCTGCCAAGCGTAATATCCGACCAGCTGGACCATAAAGGGATAGCCCGCCGAAGCCTTTGTCAAAAGCTCAGCAACGCCTTCGTCGAGCTCCTTGCCCGCACGCCTCATCGTATCCTCAAACGATCCGCCGACTTCAAAATCTGAAAGCCGCGTAAGTTCAATATGCTTCGCCCTCTGAAGGAACGTCAACGTATCATCCACCACCACGCCATCCACCGACGTTGGCAAACCAGCGAATGCAAAGGCGACATTCGCCCCTTGGCGAATCAAGAGCTGCATTTCATTGCCCAGCTCTCGCATTTCCTCAGTTGAGGCGTCCTGAATCTCATCGAGCGTAATGAGCAAGCCGCCGCGCTTCGCGGCTTCGTACATCGCCTCGCCCAGATGGGACGCCGACTTCGACACCTCCACGGAGCCAAGGCTGACTCCTAGAATCGACGGAGAAATCGACATTGATTCAAGACGAACATTTCGCTGCAGAGCCTCGAGAATTCTATTGCAAAAACCGGTATTTGAGGCGACGTCAACGACTTCAAATCCTTTTTTGCGCGCAAGATCACCCAATGCGTTAAGGAGCACCGTTTTACCCGTGCCACGAACACCAGAGATACGCATGAGCCGATCGGGGGCGCCGGGACCGTTCTCCAGAGCCTCGGCAAAGTCATCCAAAACAGCGTCGCGTCCGATAAGCTCAGGCGGATTCATTCCCGCCGTTGGCTTAAAAGGATTAATAGCTTTAGACATTCGGCCCTCCTCTGCTAGTTTTAACAACTTTAACAAAGTTTAGCAACTTTAGCAGAGTTTAACAGTTTTAGCAGGCTCGGTGGCTTTATGCCTTACCGACCCTGTCGGGTCCTCTCGCCCGCGCCGATACAAATAGCACGGCTCAGCCCCTCTATGCCGCCCCTACCCCAGTGAGCGGTTGAGGGAGCCGAGTTCGTCGTTGCCCATGGTGCGCCACATTTGATAGATGCAGCCGCGCGCCAAGAAAAAGAAGCCGTTATCGACGAGTTGCACGGCGGCATCCGCGAGTTGATTGGTCACGGCGGGCACCGGCGGCAGCTCAAGCCCAGCCCTGCGGATGGTCTCGACCGCGTCTTTATGCATCTCTACTCTGCCATCTGTTCAATATAGTAATTCATACCTTAATTCGTTATAGTATAATTAGTTATACCTTATCTATATGTAGGTGATGCAAATGCCGTCTTTTGTTGGGCGAGAGCGCGAGCTGTGCGAGCTCGATGCCGCCTACTCCAGCGATTCTTTTCAATTTGCCGTTGTCTATGGACGCCGCCGCGTCGGCAAGACAAGCCTGCTCAGAACCTTTGTCGCCAATAAGCCAATAGTTTGCTTTTTCACGGCGCTCGAAACAACTATTGGCGACAACGTTCGCCTGCTCAACAAGGCCCTTTCGGAAATCGACCCAGCCTTTGGCCTGATGACGCCTGAGCCAACGACAAACTCTATTTGTAACGCACTCACCGCTGCCTTTGAGATCGCTCAAAAGGAGCGTCTGGTTCTTGTTATCGATGAATATCCCTATCTGGCCGCCTGCTATCCGGGCATCTCGTCGTTCCTTCAGGTTCTCATCGACCAAAACCGCGAATCGAGCAAGCTGTTCCTTATTCTGTGCGGGTCTTCAATGAGCTTTATGGAGCACCAGGTCATGGGCTATAAAAGCCCTCTATACGGACGCAGAACTCTGCAGATAAAGCTCAAGCCCTTTTCCATTTTCGATGCCAAGAAAATGCTTCCACAAGCCGATCCTCAAAAGCTTGTCGAGCTCTATGCGGCTGTGGGCGGCATCCCCATGTATCTCAGCCAGTTCGATGATTCGGATTCAACGGCAGGCAATCTTGCAAAGCATGTTTTGCGTCAGGACGCCTACTTGCATATCGAACCCGAAAACTACCTGCTTCAAGAGGTGCGGAATCCCGCCATTTACAACGCCGTTATTTCTGCGATTGCCAACGGCTACGTCAGGCCTAAGGAGATTGCCGATACCACTGGCCTCAACAGCCCGCAAGTATCCCAATTACTTGACGCCCTTGCCGAGCTTCAGCTTGTTGAGCGCGTAACGCCTCAAGTCCATGCCAAAAAACGTCAGGTTTTCTACCGCATCGGCGATAACCTCTTTCGTTTTTGGTACTACTTCATTCCCAAATACGCCGGCGCACTCGAAGTTGGACTCGAGGATAAAATTGCAAGCGCAATCGTTAAAACCGATTTCCCGACATTCGTTGGGCCGGTATTCGAGGACGTTTGTCGCCAATGGTTAGCTCAACAAGTGGCCAACGGCAACCTGGACATTCTGTTTAAAGGAATCGGAACGTGGTGGGGAACCAATCCTCAAACAAAGCAGCAGGAAGAAATCGACATCGTGTTCGAAAGTATCGATAACGGGCTCATCGTCGGCGAATGTAAATGGCGAAATGAGGCTGTGGACGCCGACGTGCTCGATACACTCCTACGCCGCGGTGCCCTTTTGGGCGAGCGTATCGAGCGGTACTACTTGTTCTCAAAGGAAGGATTTACCGACAACTGCCGCCAACGCGCCGCTGCGATAGGCAATGTCGAGCTTGTTACGCTCAAAGAGATGCTGGGGTGATGGCCGCACGGCTCAGCCTGACTTCACCCCAGCGAGCGGTTGAGGGAGCCGAGTTCGTCGTTGCCCATGGTGCGCCACATTTGATAGATGCAGCCGCGCGCCAAGAAAAAGAAACCGTTATCGACGAGTTGCACGGCAGCATCCGCGAGTTGATTGGTCACGGCGGGCACCGGCGGCAGTTCAAGACCTGCCTTGCGGATGGTCTCGACAGCCTCCTCAAACGTGGGCGGTTTGATGACGCCCATCTCGTTCATAAGGCCCTGCATTTCCTCCTGCGCGCTGCCGCCCGACTCCTCGCCGCGCGGCACCAGGCGGTAGCATGCCAGCGCCAACTCGAGCTGGTCGCAGTTCCAATAGGCAAACGCCAGGCGATAGAACAGGTAACCGATCGAAGGCCGGTCACTGGCAATGCGCAGGCCATGGCGCGCCACCTCGATAATCTCGTCATAGCGCTCCAGGCGCGCTAGCACGTTGATCAGGGCAAAGTGAGACTGCATGGACGAGCGCGCCAAATCGTAGAGACGACGCACCTCGGGCAGTGCGCGCTCAAAGTCCTCTTGCTCGGCGTAAAAGCCGCAGATCTCGTGCTGGGCAAAATACAGTGCATCGGGGGCGCGAAGGATACGCACGGAACGGTCCTCCTCCATCACCGGCAGCACCATGCGCACCAGCTGGTTATCGCAGAACTGGGTCTGCACCGGGCCCGTCGCCAAAAGCTCAGCAACAGTACACTTGGCTTCCAGCTCCTCGACAAGGCGAGAAAAGCCCTCGAAAGCACCAGCTCGGTCAACTTTGGATTGCTCGCGCAACTCGACGACGCGGGCGACATACGGATCGTTATCCTCCTCCATGACCTCAAGCTCGTCAGCCGTATCAGCGAGCAGCAAATCGCGAAGCGCAGGCGGCAATGGACGATGGTCATCGCGTGGTCGGGCGTGAACCTCTGCAGGCTCAATCGTGTCCGGCGCATCTGCCTCATATGCCTCGAGCAAATGCTTGCAGGGCATGTCATCCATATCCATGCTCTCAAGATCCTTGGCGACAGAAACGCAATCGGCCAGATAGGCCGCACGGCCAAAGGAGTACGTTTTAACAACGCGCTCGCCCTGCTCGCCGTCGGGAGCCGCAATCTGCACGTAGCAGCGCGTGATGCGAGCACCCGAAGCAAAGCAAGCCGCCGCGAGTGTAAGCGCAATACGCGCATCGTGCTCAGTGGCCCATGCTGTGCGCTTAGGCTCATCTACCTCGCGCCAGGCGTCATCTTGAGCATCGTACTCGCGCTGCGGCATAGCATCGACAACCGTGCGGCCAAATCGCACCAGCATAATGCCCTCGGCGACGTTCGCACGATAGGTGTAGTCGAGCCGCGTGACCACGTTGAGCGCTTCTACGATACGCGCAAAGCGGGTGCGAACGTCCCACTCGCCACCCGGCTGGCACGCAACCGTCCCCGGCTTGGCCCACGGGTTGTCATTCGACAGCGTTTCAAGCAGGCGAGGAACGTCGTTGGTCGTCTTGCTGATATGCCAGAGATCAAAGAGCGAGCAGCCCTCAAAGCTTGGCGACGAGGCAACGGGGCCCAACCCTGCCCCAATACGCTCAAGAATGCCCGATAGGCGGTTCAGGCGGCACTCGACGGCAAACAGGGTATCGATCTCGTCCTGATCAAGCAGGCTACGGTCAAAATTGAGATAAAAGAGCCTCGAGCGATCGATGCGCGCCAGACTCATTTCGGTTTTGGCCGCAATGGTGCGCAGGCGAGGCAGATTGACTTCGCCCATCAAAGCGGCGGCATAGCGCTCAATGCCACTTGGATTATCTGTATGGTCAATGCGGTAGAGCAACGTTTCGATTGCATCGGGCAGCGGCGTGGAATCAAAACCCAGCAGTACCTCAACCGGCTCGGGGAGTTTTACAAGCTTGATCTTGTCGACGGCATTTTTCATGCCCTCGTCGAGACCGTCACCGTCTGCCGTGCCTGAGACAGCGTTTTCAGAATCGGCGAATATCACGTAGCGCAAGAACATCGAGGCCATGAACTCGCCGTAGCGAAGGCTGCGCGTCGAATTCCACGTCTCGCGATCGGATTGTTCGCGCATGGCGCCTTCGGGAGAGCCGATGACTCGCGCCCGGGAATGCATCGTCCCATCGGCGCCCCTGACCGCAATCTCGCCGATGCTCGAATCGGACTCGTCAAGAATCAGTTGCATGTCGGGATCGTCGGGCAGCGATTCCTCGTTAACGGGACGATCCACCTTATAGACCTCACCCGAAACGCTCACGTAGCCCAAAAGCGACACATGGCTTTTGCCGACGAATTCGACGACATAGCATGATTCATGCGGGTCCTCGCCAAAGAGCTTCCAAACCACGCCATACGAGCGTCCCGCAGGCTGCTCGGGCATGGCCGGAAAGCGCTTTTTGGGATCGAGAAACCTGAGCTTGTATGTCGGACGCTCTGCCACGAAATATCACCTTGATCGGTCGTCTAAAGAAAGAGCGCGCCACGGGCTCACCAAGGCGCATATTCGAAATCTTACACGAGTCGATGAGAAATAGTCCCCTTTGACCGAGGTTCGAATCCATGCGGCGTCCGCCTAAAAGAAAAGCCCCCGTTGCCGGAGGCTTTCAATTTCAATTGGTGCGGCGTATAGGATTCCGCGTATCCGCTTGCGCGGATCCGCACCGGCTTCGGCCGCCTGCCGGCGTCCTCGCCCGCGGGCTAAAAACGCTCCGCGTTTTCCTTACGCCCGCGCCTCGACCGAGGTTCGAATCCATGCGGCATTTGCCTAAAAGAAAAGCCCCCGTTGCCGGAGGCTTTGATCTCAAATGGTGCGGCGTATAGGATTCGAACCTATGACGTTCTGATTCGTAGTCAGACCCTCTATCCAGCTGAGGTAACGCCGCGACTTGTTGATTATTATGCACAGGGACCGAATAATGGTCAAGCATTTTTTCGAAAAAAGTTATCAAATCGGATTTTTACTCATTTGAGGCAATTTGGGGCGGCTTGGATCGGTCGGCATTCAAAGCCTGTCACTCAACTGCATCGCCATATAAAAAAGCCTCCGTTGCCGGAGGCTTTTAAAATCAATTGGTGCGGCGTATAGGATTCGAACCTATGACGTTCTGATTCGTAGTCAGACCCTCTATCCAGCTGAGGTAACGCCGCGACTTGTTGATTATTATGCACAGGGACCGAATAATGGTCAAGCATTTTTTCGAAAAAAGTTATCAAATCGGATTTTTACTCATTTGAGGCAATTTGGGGCGGCTTGGATCGGTCGGCATTCAAAGCCTGTCACTCAACTGCATCGCCATATAAAAAAGCCTCCGTTGCCGGAGGCTTTTAAAATCAATTGGTGCGGCGTATAGGATTCGAACCTATGACGTTCTGATTCGTAGTCAGACCCTCTATCCAGCTGAGGTAACGCCGCAACGCACGGATTATTATGCACGTGACCCCTCGATGGGTCAAGCGACAATTTGGAAAATTTTTTACGAAGCGCTGATTAAGTTCCTTGATTATCAACTTCATCCGAACACTCCCCACATTCATCCGTACATGTACG